>JAHJML010000211.1 GCA_018821365.1 Actinomycetota bacterium
CACCCGCCGGCCCCCGACTGCTGCACGATCGGCGGTTCGTGCTGTTCACCATCGCCATGGCATTGTCGTTCGGGGCCTTTCAGGCGGTCTTCTTCCATCGGATCGCGGTCTTCGAAGAAGCGGGCTTCACGGTGGCGACGGTCACCCTGTGGGCGGCCGCCTCGAGCCTGCTCAGCTTCCCGGGCCGCTATGCCGGGCCGTATCTGGCCGAGCGATTCGGTGGCATCACGATCTACGCCACCGCCACCACCCTGGCGGCGGTGGCGGTAGTGGTGATGGTGGGGGCAGGCACCTGGCGGATGCCGGTGCACTTCGTCGGCTTCGGCCTGACCTTCGGGGCGATGCTGCCGATCCGGGCGGTGGTGATGGCCAACTGGTTCTCGGGGCCCGGCTACGGCCGGATCATGGGAGCCCAGTGGAGTGTCGCCGCGGTGGCGGGGGCGATCATGCCGGCCCTGGTCGGCTTCTTGCGCGATGGGGCCGGGGACTACGCCCCGGCCCTCGTCGCAGTTGCCGCACTCTTCGTGCTGGCCGCCGCGGTGGCCGTCCTCAGCGGACGGTCAGGTCAGAAGTAGGTCTCGCAGTTGTAGAAGTCGTCGTCGAGATGGTTGGCGGTGTCGCCGGCGCCCGCACCACACCAGTCTTCGTCGTAGCCGGGGTGACCCCACAGCATGTCATCGCCGTCGTCGTCATACATGACGTCGTCCCCGTCGTTGCCCCACAGCCAGTCGTTGTGGTCCCCGCCGTGCATGCTGTCGTTGCCGTTGCCCCCGTACAGGTAGTCGTAGCCGGCATGGCCGTACATGGAGTCGGGACCGCCCCCACCTTTGAGGGTGTCCCCGTTGGCGCCGCCGAAGAGTTGGTCCATCCCGATGCCGCCGTTCAACGTGTCGGAACCCTGGGTGTAATCACATGAGGTATCCGGTCCGTCGGCCGCCCCGCTGTCGTCACCGTCGCCGTAGATGAGGTCGCGCTGCCCTTGACCGAAGATCCGGTCGTCGCCTCCACAGCCGTAGATGGTGTCCATCCCGGTGCCGCCGAAGATCCTGTCGTTCCCGACGTCGCCGAAGATCTTGTCGTCCCCCTCGTCGCCGTAGATCAGGTCCTTATGGTCGCCGCCCCAGACCTGATCGTCGTGGAGTCCGCCGTGGATCTCGTCCTGACCGTCCTCACCCGACAGTGTGTCCTCGCCACCGTTGCCGTAGAGCAGGTCGTTGTCCTTGCCGCCCCAGAGGACATCGTTGCCCGGCCCGCCGTACAACACGTCGGGATCCTCCTCACCGGCGAGCAGGTCGTTGCCGGCTCCGCCCCACACCCGGTCCCATCCACCACCGGCGCAGAAGTAGTCATCACCGCCAAAGCCCCAGATGTCGTCGTCACCCCCATAGCCGACGATCGTGTCGTCGAAAGGGGTCCCCTTGATGACGTCGTTGCCGGCGGTGCCTATGTGGGTGGCCACCCTTCCGCCGCACAGGACAGCATCCGCATCCGCCAGGGCGGTGGCCCCGGCCGCCCACACCAGTGACGCCAGCGACACCAGAACGATCCACTGCCTTTTCACCGTCTCTCTCCCGATCGACTTGCGGCGAACCAACCAGATCCGGGATCACCCCGCCAGAGGCAAACGGCCCCTCTCGCGAGTGTGCCGCCCCGGGGGGCGGCACCGAACCATCGTTCTGCATGGGGTGGAGGGGCCGGGGCTTCAGGCCCCCTGGGCGTGGAAGACCACCCGCCGTTCCCGGGACTGATCGAACTCGACGAAGAGCACCCGCTGCCAGGTGCCGAGCAGCACTTCGCCGTCGACCACCGGGACGGTCACCGAGGCGGTTCCGGTGAGCATCTGCCTGCAATGCGAGTGACCGTTGAGGAACTCGTCCTCCTGGAGGTTCTCGGTCCGCAACTCGTGGTCGTCGTGCTCGTAGTAGCCCTCCGAAGGGGCGATCCGCTCCATCATCCGCCGGTAGTCATTGAGGAAACCGGTCTCGGACTCGTTGAGGATGATGGTGGTGGTGGTGTGAGGGGTGTGGATGGTGACCTGGCCGTGGCGAACACCGGAACGGGCGGTGACCTCACGCACGATCTCGGTCAGATCCCAGAACTCCGCACCCTCGGTGGTCTTGAAGTGGAGCACCTCGGTGCGGATCGCCGGGTGGCGCGACTCGGCGAGGAGGGTCACGGTTCCCTCCGGGCGCCGCGTGGCCCGACGAGTTGTGGAGTGATCGTCCACTAGTGACAACCTTTCGATCGGCAGGGACGGCGCCACGATAGCGCCGCGAGCACGCATAGCGACACTCCGATGGCGGCCGCCGGGCGGGAGGAGATGTCAGACCCCGCCCGCCACCAGCACCCCGCCCTGGTAGACGGCCCGGATACGATCCCGGTAGCCCCCGAAGGCGTAGGGATCACCCTCCAGCACCACCAGGTCGGCGATCTTGCCGGGTTCGATGGTGCCCAGGTCGACATCCACGCCCATCAACTCGGCGGCCACCGCCGTGGTGGCCCGCAGCACCTCGGCCGGCGCCATGCCCCCCTCGGCCATCAACTCCAGTTCGCGCAGGTTTTCGCCGTGGGGGGTGACGCCGCTGTCGGTGCCCATCGCCACCTTGACCCCGGCCGCCACGGCCCGCCGGAACGAGTCACGGTGCACCTCCACCACCATCTCAGCCTTGTCGAGCACCACCGGCGGGATCGGGGCGCCCGCCTCGGCGGCCCGCAGCACCCCGGAGGGCGCTACCAGGGTCGGCACCAGGTAGGTCCCGTGCTCCAGCATCATCTCGATGGCCTCGTCGTCCAGGTAGATGCCGTGCTCGATCGATCGGATCCCGGCCCGGATGGCGTTCTTGATGCCGTCGGTGGCCTGGGCGTGCGCCATCACCCACTTGCCGGCCGAGGCCGCCTCGGCCACCAGCATCTGCAACTCGGCAAGGGTGAAGTGGGCGTGGGTCGGGTCGTCCCGCGGCGAGAGGACCCCGCCGCTGGTGGCCACCTTGATGACGTCGGCCCCCGCCCGGAACAACTCCCTGACCTTGCGGCGCACCTCCTCCGGCCCGTCGACGACGCCCGAGGGGCGTCCCGGATGGGGCATGAACAGCTTGGTGTCGGTGCCGGAGGCCAGCCACCCGTCGCCGTGCCCGCCGGTCTGGCTCAGCATGATCACCGAGATCTGCATGCGGGGGCCGGCGATCATCCCACGGGCCACCGCCTCCTTGATGCCGAGGTCGGCCCCGCCGCCGTCCCGGATCGAGGTGATGCCGGTGCCGAGGGTCGCCTTGAGATTGTGGGCGGCCTCGTAGAACTGCAGCGAGAACGGCTCGTGGAGGAGGGCCCACTCGTCGACATGGCTGATGACCACGTGGACGTGGGTGTCGAACAGGCCCGGCAGCAAGGTCCGGCCGCCGAGATCGACGTGCTCGTCGCCGTCGAGGCCCGATCCGACATCGAGGATGCGGCCGTCTTCCACCAGCACCTCGCCCGGTGCGGGCGGTGTGCCGGTCCCATCGAACACGGCGGCGTTGGTGAACAGTTGTCGGGCCACGATGCCTTCCTCGGGTTTGGTGAACCGAGGCTACCCCAGCCTCGCCCGGGGTGGATCAGCCCGACCGGTCGGAGACCAGACCCTCGAAGACGATCGACCTCATCGTGTCGGAGACCTGTCGAGCGCGGTCCCTTGCCCCGGGTGAACGCATCAATCCCGACGAGGCCGACATCATCAAGCCGTAGACGAGTTGCCCGGCCACCATCGGGTCCATCTGGCGGAACTCCCCGGACGCCACTCCCTCCCGGCACACCCCGACCACTGCATCCGCCAATCCGAAGTGGGCCTTGCGCACCTCGCGCTGTGCCTCCTTGGAGATGTTGGGCAGTTCCCGCATCAGCATCGAGCCCAGTCTGCTGTCGTCCGCGACGAACTCGAGGCCCCGCTCGATCAGCACCCCGAGCCGCTCCCGGCAGGATCCGTCGTCGGGGAGGTCGGCCACCAGGTCGGCCATCAAACCCGGCAACTCCTGCTGGACCAGACAGACGAGGATCCCCTCCTTGTCGGCGAAGTACTCGTAGAGGGTGGTGCGCCCGATCCCGACGTGAGAGGCGATGTCGCCCAGGCTGGTCTCGTTGTATCCCTGCGCCCGGAAGAGACCTGCGGCGGCCTCGAGGATGTCGCGCCTGGTCAGCGTCTTGTGCTCTTCGATGGAATCGGCCCGGATGCGCGGCACGACGCCCCTCCAACTCGTGGACCGCTCAGGGTAGTGCGAGCGCAATGCTGCCTCGCCGCACATGAGATGACCGGCCTCTCCCCGCCCCAACTACCATCCGGACGGATCCCCGAGGAGGAGACTGGACCATGCCTGCCACCGTGGTGATCGGTGCCCAATGGGGCGATGAGGGCAAGGGGAAGGTCGCCAACCTCCTGGCCCAGGGCGCCGATGTCGTCGTCCGCTACCAGGGCGGCAACAACGCCGGGCACACCATCGTCATCGGCTCCGAGAAGTTCGCCCTCTCCCTGGTTCCGAGCGGGGTGATCTACCCGACGGTGACGCCGGTGATCGGCAACGGCTGCGTCGTCGACCCGAAGGTGCTCCTCGACGAGATGGCCACCCTGCGGGGACGAGGAATCGACCCCGACAATCTGCGGCTCTCCGGCAATGCCCACCTGATCATGCCGTACCACCGCAAACTCGACGCGGTCAAGGAGCGGTACCTGGGTCGCAACCAGATCGGCACCACCAAGCGGGGGATCGGACCGGCCTACACCGACAAGTACTCGCGGCAGGGCATCCGGGTGCAGGACCTCTACGACCCCGGCATCCTCGCCTCCAAACTCGAGGACGTCCTCAACGAGAAGAACCTGATCCTCTCCCGCATCTACAACACGCTCCCGATGGATCCCGAACCGATCGTCGAGGAGTACCTCGGCTATGCCGAGACGCTGGCCCCCTATGTCACCGACACGTCGCTGCTGGTGTGGAACGCCATCAAGGGCAACCAGACGGTGGTGTTCGAGGGCGCCCAGGGGACCCTCCTCGACATCGACCACGGCACCTACCCGTTCGTGACCTCGTCGAACCCGGTGGCCGGGGGGGCCCTCACCGGGGCCGGGATCGGCCCACGCGACATCGATCGCGTCCTCGGGATCGCCAAGGCCTACATCACCCGGGTGGGCACCGGCCCCTTCCCCACCGAACTCGATGACGAGATCGGCGAGCGGATGGTGGAGATCGGCGGCGAGTTCGGCACCGTCACCGGGCGGCGGCGGCGTTGCGGATGGCTCGACATGGTGGCGCTGCGGTACGCCGTCCGGGTGGGAGGCATCACCGAGCTGGCGATCATGAAACTCGACGTGCTCTCGGGGTTCGGATCGGTCCGCATCGCCACCTCCTACGAGGCGGGCGGCGAGCGGTACGACGACTTCCCCCGCCAGCAGCGGGTGCTCTACGGCTGCACCCCGATCTACGAGGACCACGCCGGCTGGGACGAGGACATCTCGGGGGTGAGGTCGCTGGATGACCTCCCGAAGGCGGCCCGCGACTACCTGGCGAGGATCGAGGAATTGGCAGGGGTCCCGGTTTCCATGGTCTCGGTGGGCCCCGACCGCGAAGCCACCTTCCTCCCGGCATGATCGAGCGCTACTCCCTCCCCGAGATGGCCGCCCTGTGGGGGGAGCGCCACAAGGTCGACACCTGGACCGAGATCGAGGCGCTGGTGCTCGAGGGGTGGGAGGCCGAGGGGGTGGCGCCGCCCGGGGCCGGAGCGGCGGTGCGGGCCGCTCCCCCGGTGGATCTCGACGCCTGGCGAGCCCGCGAGGCGGAGGTCCACCACGATCTGGCCGCCTTCGTCGACGTGCTGGCGGATGCGATGCCGGGGCACGGCCGGTGGCTCCACTACGGGCTCACCTCCTCCGACGTACTCGACACCGCACTCGGGGTCACTCTCAAGGAGGCCTCGGGACTGCTCCGGGAACGGGTCATCGCTCTGTTCGAGGCGGTCCGGCGTCTGGCGACCACCCACCGCAACACGCCGATGGTGGGACGCAGCCACGGCATCTGGGCCGAGCCGACCACCTTCGGCCACAAGATGGCCGGGTTCGCCTTCGAGTTGGTCCGGGCCAACCACCGCCTCGGGGAGGCGGCCCACACCGTCGCCTACGGCACCATCAGCGGTCCGGTCGGCAACCACTCCACCGTCCCCCCCGCCGTCGAGGCGCACGTGCTCGGGACGCTCGGCCTGCGAACCGAACCGGCCGCCACCCAGGTGGTGGCCCGCGACCGCCACGCCGCCTTCCTCTCCACGCTGGCGGGGATCGGCGCCTCGGTGGAGCGGTTGGCGGTGGAGATCCGCCATTTGGCCCGCTCCGAGGTCGGCGAGGTGGCCGAGCGGTTCGCCCCCGGTCAGAAGGGCTCCTCGGCGATGCCCCACAAGCGCAACCCGATCCTCTCCGAGAACGTCTCCGGCCTCGCCCGCCTGCTGCGGGGCTATGCGGTGGCCGGCCTCGAGGATGTGGCGCTGTGGCACGAGCGGGACATGAGCCACTCCTCGGTGGAGCGGGTGGCGCTCCCCGATGCATGCCTGATTCTCGACTTCATGCTGGCCCGGATGACACGGGTGATGGAGGGCCTCGCCGTCGACGAGGCTCGGATGCTGGCCAACCTCGAGGCGAGCCGGGGCCTGGTCTTCAGCCAGGCGGCCCTCAACGCCCTGATTCGATCCGGCATGGAGCGAGACGAGGCCTACCGGATCGTCCAGGAGGCGGCCGCCCGGACCGCCGAGGGCGGCACCGGCCTCCGGATGGAACTGGCCGCCGACGAGCGCACCTCCGCGGCGGCCGACTCCCTCGACCGGGCCTTCGACCTCGACACCCATCTGGCTCATGCCGGGCACGGGGTGGATCACCTGGCCAAGGTGACCGCAGAGTGGCTCAGGACCGGAGCGTCTTCCTGAGCAGCAGCGGATAGCCCACCAGCACCACCAGGGCGAACAGGAACCACTGGCCCGCATATCCCAGGTGCGGCCCCAGCGAAACCTCGAGCCGATCCGGGAGCACCAGTCCCTCGCTCTCCGGCGGGGGGATCTGATCGAACGCCAGTAGATAGGAGTCCTCCCGGATCGGGTAGGTGGTGAAGGCGGCGACGGTCACCGGGTCGATCCGCTTCATCACCGGCGGCAACTCGGCCGGGATCGCCCCCGGCACCGACGGCCACATCTGGCCGGTGACCCGGACCTCTCCCTCCGGCGCCGCAACCGGACCCGGGGGGTCTTGGTCGCCGAGTGGTACCCATCCCCGGTTGACCAGTACCGCAGAGCCGTCTGGGAGTCGCAGCGGGGTGACCACCGCATAGCCCGCCGTGCCCGCCTGCGAGCGCAGCACCAGTACCTCGGCCGCTGTGTCGTACTCCCCCACGGCCCACACGACCCGGTACGTGGGATCGCCCTCGGCGTCGGAAAGAGCCACCACCGGGAGGTCGGCGGCCGCCTCGACGGCGTCCCGGATCTCCCGCTTCTGCTCGTGGCGATCCAACTGCCACAAGCCGAGGAACACGAAGCCCACCACCCCGGCCAGCGCCAGGAGGTGCCCGGCGATCCAGCGCGCGGTCAGGAGTCGCTTCATGTCCCTGATGGTATTGGCACCGATGGCCCGCCGGGCGCGAGACTGTCCCCGGCAGCGCCAGGAGGCCCCATGCAGGCACACGAACGCACCTTCGCCGGCAGCGAGGGCACCATCTTCTATCGGGTGTGGGAGCCTGCCGCACCCCGGCGGATCGTGGTGCTGGTCCACGGTTACGCCGAGCACTCCAACCGGTATGCCCACGTCGCCGCCGCCCTCGTCGCCGACGGGGCGGCCGTCTACGCCGAGGACCACCTCGGGCACGGCCGCAGCGACGGCGAGCGCGCCCTCATCGTCGACTTCGAGCACGTGGTCGACGACCTCACCGCTCTGGTGGCCCGCGCCGGGGAGGATCATCCCGGCCTCCCGGTCGTCATGCTGGGGCATTCGATGGGCGGACTGCTGGCGGCCCGCTTCGCCCAGCGCCACCCGGGGCGTCTCGCCGGCCTGGTGCTGTGCGGGGCGGTGGTCGGTGACTGGAACTGGGCCCGCGATGTGCTGCAACAAGCCGAGATGCCCCCCGCCCCCGACGAGTGGAGCGGGATGTCCCGCGATCCGCAGGCGGTCCATGAGTACTCCACCGATCCCCTCGTCTACCGGGACGCCTACAAGCGGCCGTTGCTGGAAGCCGAGGTGATCGCCCTGGACCGGTTCATGGAGCAGATCGATCGGGTGGACATCCCGGTGCTCTTCCTGCATGGGGCCGCCGACCCCTATGTGCCCTATGCGACCTCGTTGGCGGCCGTCAAGGCCTTCCCCACCTACGACCTGACGGTGCGGGTGTACCCGGGCGCTCGCCATGAGGTGCTGAACGAGATCAACAAGGAGGAGGTCATCGCCGAAGTGGCCGACTTCTGCCTGCGGGTGGCGCCGTAGCGGCCATCGACCGGGCCGGGATTCGCCGGCTCGAGGAGATCGCCGACCGCGCCTGGCCGGCCCGGGAGGTGGTCCGGGGCCGCGATTGGGAGGCCCGCTTCGCCGACGGGATGCATCGGAGGATCAACTCGGCCACGGTGTGGGCCGCCGATGACCCCGACGGCACGGTGGCCGAACTGGAGGCCTGGTACGAGCGGCGGGGCATCGACCCCATCTTCAAGCTGACCGATGCCTCCGCCCCCGGACTCGACGAACTGCTGGCCGGCCGCGGCTACCTGCCCGACGCCCGGGTGGCCGTCATGACGGCCGACCTGCCCGCCGGGAGGCGCAGCGCCCCGGCCGCCGACGTGACGCTCTCCGATGCACCATCGGAGGAGTGGGCGGGTTCGTTCGGCGACATGGCGGGCTACGGGCCCCGGCAGCGGCGCCTGCTCGATGCGACCCTCGGCCGGATCGATCGCCGAGCGGTCTACGCCTCGCTCCGGAGGGAAGGGTCGATCGTCTCCGTGGGGATGTCGGTCGCCGAGGACCGGCACGCCGGGGTGTTCGAGATGATCACCCATCCGGATCACCGCGGCCGGGGGCACGCCGGGAGCATCCTCGACGCCCTGCTCGGCTGGATGAGTGGACCGGGTGGAGCCACGGTCGCCTACCTCCAGGTGCTCGAAGGGAACCAACCCGCCGAACGCCTCTACCGGGGCGCTGGATTCACGCCCCGCTACCGGTACTGGTACCGGGTCCGCTCCGCCGGGCTATCCACGACCCCCCATTAGCCTGAGCGGCCATGGATGCCGCCCCCACCGTCTGCTACCGCCACTCCGACCGGGTGACCCGCCTGTCGTGTTCGGAGTGCGGGCGTCCCATCTGCGTCGAGTGCAGCCGCGATGCCGCAGTCGGGCAAAAGTGCCCCGAGTGTGCCGGTCCCCGGCAACGAACTCGGGTCATCTCGGCGCGCAGCATGTCCCACGCCGACCTCCGCACCACCCCGCTCGCCCTGATCCTGATCGGCGTCGACGTGGCGATCTTCCTGGTGGGGGCCCTGGCGCCCGACTTCGACCACACCGAGATGCAGCAGCGGTTCGCTCAGTACGGCCCAGCCATCGCAGCCGGAGAGTGGTGGCGGGGGGTCACCGCCATGTTCCTGCACGGCAGCGTCATGCACCTCGCCTTCAACATGTGGGCGTTGTGGCTGTTCGGCCCCTCGCTGGAGCGCCGCTTCGGCACGGTGCCCTTCGGCGCCCTCTACCTGGCCGCCGGTGTCGGCGGGGCGGCCCTCTTCCAGGCGCTCGGCAGCGGCGCCTGGGCGGTCGGTGCCTCCGGCGCCATCTTCGGGCTGTTCGGAGCCCTGCTGCTGGGTGCCTACCGCCAGCGGCACACCCGCCTCGGGCAGGCGGTCTTCAGCCAGTTGATCCTGCTGCTCGGCATCAACCTGATGCTCCCCTTCATGGTCAGCGGCATCGCCTGGGAGGCCCATGTGGGAGGCCTGGTCGCCGGCATGGTCATCGCCTTCGCCTGGGACCGCCTCCCCGATGGCGGCCCCTTCGTGGTGACGCAGCGCACCATCATCGCCCTTTGCGTGGCGGCGGCCGGCCTGCTGGTGCTCATCCTCGCCTGAGGGCGGGCAGCCATGACCGACACGCTGATCGACCTCATCCGGGCCTCCGTCATCGGGGAGGACGAGATCGTCGACGGGCCGTTCGGGCCCCGCCGCGTCACCTATGCGGACTACACCGCGTCGGGGCGGTCGCTGACGTTCATCGAGGACTACATCCGCGACGCGGTGCTGCCCTTGTACGCCAACACCCACACCGAGTCGTCGGGCACCGGTCTGCAGACCAGCCGATTCCGGGAGGAGGCCCGCCGCATCATCGCCGGCTGCGTCGGCGCCACCGCCGAGCACGTCGTGCTGTTCTGCGGGTCGGGGACCACCGGGGCCATCGATCATCTGGTGCGGGTGCTCGGGTTGCGGGTGCCCTCGGGATTGGACCAGAAGTACGGTTTGACCGATCGCATCCCGCCCGGGGAGCGCCCGGTGGTGTTCATCGGGCCCTACGAGCACCATTCCAACGACCTGCCGTGGCGGGAGTCGATCGCCGACGTCGTCACCATCCCCGAGGACGCCGACGGCCACATCGACCTCGACCACCTCGCCGACGCCCTCGCCTCCTATGCCGATCGGCCGCTCAAGATCGGCTCGTTCTCGGCGGCGTCCAACGTCACCGGCATCATCACCGACACCGCCGCCGTCTCGTCGCTGCTGCACCGCCACGGCGCCCTCTCGTTCTACGACTTCGCGGCAGCGGCCCCCTACATCGGGATCGAGATGGGCCCCGTCGATCCCGACGACCCGCTCTCCTACAAGGACGCGGTGTTCATTTCGCCCCACAAGCTCATCGGGGGCCCCGGCACCCCGGGAGTCCTGGTGGCGCGGCGGGACCTGTTCCGCAACGAAATCCCCACCATGCCCGGCGGCGGCACGGTCGCCTACGTCAACCCATTCGAGCACCGCTACCTCCCCGACATCGAGCATCGCGAGGAGGGGGGGACTCCGGCCATCGTCGAGTCGATCCGGGCCGGCCTCGTCTTCCAACTCAAGGAAGCGGTCGGCACCGAGGCCATCCGAGGCCTCGAGGAGGGCTTCATCCGCCGGGCCATCGCATCGTGGTCCGCCGACTCCAACATCGAGATCCTCGGCAACCCCACCTCCGAGCGCCTGTCGATCGTCTCCTTCGTCATCCGCCGCGGCCATCGCCATCTGCACCACAACTACGTCGTGGCGTTGCTCAACGACCTCTTCGGCATCCAATCGCGAGGCGGGTGCTCGTGCGCCGGACCCTACGGGCATCGCCTGCTCGGCATCGCTCTCGATCGATCGATGGAGTTCGAGAGGGAGATCACCGGCGGTTGTGAGGGGATCAAGCCGGGGTGGGTGAGGGTCAACTTCAACTACTTCATCTCCGAAGAGGTGTTCCGATTCGTCCTCGATGCCGTCCACCTGGTGGCCGCCGACGGGTGGCGCCTGCTAGCGCAGTACGACTTCGACCCGGCGACCGGCCTGTGGCACCACCGGGGCGGGCCTGCCGACCCCCGCCTCAGCCTGTTCGACATCAGCTACGGGCCCGGTGGCATGGACTACCCGAAACGGCGCACCACCGGTGGCGTGGAGCACCTCTCCGACTACCTCGACGAGGCCCGCAGGATTCTGGCCGCCGCCCCCCCACCCGACGGCGAGATCCCCCGCCTCGACGTCGGGCCCGACTTCGAGCACCTTCGCTGGTTCCCGCTGCCCGGCGAACGGGAGGACCCCAAGGACCCGTGAACTCGTTCACCGATCCGACCCGATCGCTCGCCCGGCCCACGCCGCGTAGGATCGGCTACCGGAGATCGGAAGCCGTCATCGGCCGACTCTCCTGAGAGGAGCCGACATGAGCCTGGGAGTCGAACGCCTGACCCCGCCCGACAGGGGGATTCGCTACTTCATGGCCCAGCAGAACGGGTGGTCGTGGGCGAGTTTCTGGATGGGCATCGGCACCCTGGTGATGGTCATGCTGGGGACCCTGGTCGTCCTCACCGCCCACGGGTGGACCCAGTTCTGCCCCGAGGGCGCCAAGGCGACGGAGTGCTCCCCCACCGACCCGCTGGCCGAAGGGCTCATGAGCCGCGGGCTCGGTCTGGTCATCATCGCCACGGTGATCCTGGGAGTGGCGACCTGGGTGATCTCGGTGATCTCGATGCGGGTCTACCAGACCAAGCCGGCCAAGGAAGCCACCCTCGTCGGGATCGTGCTGGCCGCCCAGGGGGTCGGGTTCGCCGGGTTCCTCATGTGGTTCCGGGGCAGCGATGTCGACCGCTTCGCCCGCAACTTCCTCGACGTTCGCCTGATCGGCGACCACATCGGGTTGGTCTGGTCGAAGATCACCGCCCAATTCGGCGCCATCGCCGAGGCCGCCGTCCCGTGGGCCATCAACATGGCCATCGCCGGCCTGCTGGTCTGGATCGTCTGGCGGATGGTGGTGTCCGACAACCCGGTCGCCGAACCGATCCGCACCGTCCTCCTGGCGGGGACCGCCGCCATCGTCCTCGGCCTGCTGCTCGACGTCACCGGCCTGTTGACCGGCAACCTGGCCTGGCTCCGCATCACCGAACGGATCGGCGAGGTGAACTGGGGCACCCTGCTCGGCACCGGCAGCAGAGCAGACCACGTCGACGGCCTCGCCCAGGGGATCGGGTCGCTGCTGCGGTTCGCCGCCCTGTGGCTCGGATACGGGGCCTTCGCCGGGATCTGCTACCGGATCCTCCGAGGCGACTGGAGGAGCGACGAGCACATCCGGGGAGCGGTCCGGGCGATGCTGATCCTGGCCGGGTCCGGGTACGTGATCGGCATCGTCAAGGGGATGGTGGTCACCGCCACGCTGCCTTCGTTTGCGGCCGGCGCCTGGAACACCCTGATCCTGTCGGTGGCCGGGGCGGCCATCGGCTTCGGCGGCGGATTGGTCCTGTCGTTGTTCGCCATGTCGAGCCGGGCGGTGGTCAGGGCCCCGGCCCGCATCTACATCAACTTCTTCCGGGGCACCCCGCTCATCTGGCAGATCTCCTTCGCCGGGATGGGGATCGTCCCCGCCCTGCACCTCAACATCAGCCCCTACTGGGTGGCGATCATGGTGCTGGGCCTCAACCTGGCCGCCTACTCGGCGGAGGTCTACCGAGCCGGTATCCAGTCGATCGAACGCGGCCAGATGGAGGCGTCCCGCACCCTCGGCCTCTCCTACATGCAGTCGCTGCAGTACGTGGTGGTGCCGCAGGCGATCCGGAGGGTGATCCCTCCGCTGCTCAACGAGTTCGTGATCCTGATCAAGGACACCTCACTGGTGTCGATACTCGGGCTCACCTTGAGTCAGAAGGAGTTGCTCGGCGTGGGGAGGACCATCTACTCCTCCACCTTCGACGCCACCGCCTGGCTGGGGGCGGCGGCGGGGTTCCTGATCATCACCCTCCCGATGATCCGCATCGTGACGATCGTCGAGCGCCGCATGCGCAGCGGCCTGACCAGCGTGATCTAGGAGGCGACGCATGAACGAAGACGGGACCCTGATCCGACTCGACGGAATCCACAAGTGGTTCGGCGACCTCCACGTGCTGCGGGGCATCGACCTGGCGATCGTGCCCCAGGAGGTGGTGGTGCTGATCGGGCCGTCCGGATCGGGCAAGTCCACGTTGCTGCGGACCATCAACATGCTCGAAGAGCCCACCGAGGGCGGGGTGTGGTTCGACGGCATCGAGCTCACCCACATCCGCACCGACCTCAACAAGGCCAGGGCCCGCATGGGCATGGTGTTCCAGTCGTTCAACCTGTTCCCGCACCTCAAGGCCATCGAGAACCTGACCCTGGCGCTCATCAAGGTGCTGGGACTGTCCCGCGAGGAGGCCATCGGCCTCGCCAGGGAGCAGTTGGCCCACGTCGGCCTCTCCGACAAGGCCGACTCGTATCCGTCGCAGTTGTCGGGCGGCCAGCAGCAGCGGGTGGCGATTGCCAGAGCGTTGGCGATGCAGCCGACGCTGATGCTCTTCGACGAGGCCACCTCTGCCCTCGATCCCGAGCTGGTCGGCGAGGTCCTCCGGGTGATGCAGGAACTCGCCGAAGAGGGGATGACCATG
Organism: Actinomycetota bacterium; assembly: GCA_018821365.1. Lineage (GTDB taxonomy): Bacteria > Actinomycetota > Acidimicrobiia > Spongiisociales > UBA11373 > JAHJML01. The sequence continues at coordinate 14,129 of JAHJML010000211.1, forward strand.
GTGGTGGTCACCCACGAGATGGGGTTTGCCAGGGAGGTCGGCAATCGCCTGCTCTTCATGGACCAGGGGGTCATCATGGAGGAAGGGTTGCCCGCCGACGTGTTTGCCAACCCCCAGCACGAGAGAACCAAGGAATTCCTGAGTCAGGTGCTGTAGGTGAGGCAGGGGTTCACCATCGCCCGACGCTTCCGGGGGCCGGAGGACTCCGGAAACGGCGGCTACACCTGCGGAAGGGTGGCCCGCTTCGTGACCGGCGACGCCGAGGTCACCCTGCGCAGGCCTCCGCCGCTGGATGCGGCCCTCGAGGTTCGCAGGGTCGACGGCGGGGTCGACGTCTACGCCGCCGATGACCTGATCGCCGAGGGCCGCGCCGTCGGCTTCGATCTCGAGGTGCCGCGGCCCGCCACGATGGCCGAGGCCGAGGAGGCCAGGCGGCACTACACCGGATACCGCACCCACGCCTTCCCGACCTGCTTCGTGTGCGGGACCGATCGGGCCGCCGACGGCCTGATGATCCACGCCGGCCGGGTGGAGGGACGCGAGGTGTGGGCCGCCCCGTTCACGCCCGACCCGTCACTCCCCGCCACCGGCGGAATCCTGGAGCCCGAGATGGTCTGGTCGGCCCTCGACTGCCCGGGAGCCTGGGCCGTGGAACGGGCCACCAAAGACCGGCCGGTGGTGCTGGGGAGGATGGCCGGCCACCTCGAGCGGGGCGCCCCCGCCGATCGAGCCTACGTGGCGATGGGATGGCCGATCGGGATCGACGGCCGCAAGCTCTACTCGGGGACCGCGCTCTTCGATGCCGACGGCGCCTGCTACGGGTGGGCCCGGCAGACCTGGATCGTGCTCGGGTAGCGCAGTCCCTCTCGAATCATGTGCCATGCTTTGCCATGGGCTGGATGCGACGAGCGGGCGCGGCGCTGGTGGCGGGACTCCTGCTGGTGTCACTGCCCGGATGCGACTCGTGCGGAAATGTTGAGATCGACACGACCATGCCGACTCCCCGGAGGGTGCTCCGCCCAGCCGACGCCGTCGTCGCGGCCCGGGTCACCGGCATGTCCCGGATCTCGGAGAACAACATCGGCGTCGAATTGGAGGTGATCGAGGTGCTGGTCGATGGCCCTCCCGACCACCCTCTGGCACCCGGCCCCCTGACGATCCTCGCCTACGACCACGAATGCGCCCACCCGAGTGGTCTGCTGGTCGCCGGTGATGAGCCCGTCCTGGTGGCGCTCTCCCGATCGGCCTCCGCCGAACAGTGGCTACCCCAAGCGGTGCTGCGTGCCCGAGACGACGGGTCGGTGGAGTTCCTCGATCGCGGCGGGTACGACAACCAACGCATCGATGAGATCCTCCCCGATCCCACCGTCGCCGGAGTCATCGCCGAGGTCGAGAAGCCCTGAGGGCTACCGGATCAGATCGGTGATCCAGATGGCGGCGGCGGCGCCGTCGGCGGCGTAGCCGGTGCCGCCGAGACGGGCGGCATGCCCGGCATCCTCGACGGCCCGTCCGCCGAACAGGATCGGGGTGTCCGATTCGGCCCGAACGGCCGCCGCCACCGCGGCGGCCGACGCCAAGGCATTGGTCCCGGTCACGCTGACACCCACCACCACCGGCGCCGTGTCCCGCACCGCCTCGACGAACGACTCGATGGGGACGTCGGAGCCCAGGTCGACCACCTCGAAGCCGGCGGCCCGCAGCATGTCGGCCACCATCGAGATCGGCAGCCGATGCCGCTCCCCGGGAGGGGCGCCCAGCACCACCCGGCCCCGGTGCCGGCCCCTGGCCGCAAAGCGGGTGCCCAACCGGCCGATGAGACGATGAGCCACCGCCGAGGCACGATGCTCCTCGGCGATGGTGCCCTCGCCCCGATGCCAGGCGTCGCCGATCTCCCGAAGGGCGGGGGCGAGGACATCGAGGTACACCCGTTCGGGGGCGAGGCCCGAGGCCATGGAGGCCTCGAGCACCAGCCACGACCCTCGCTCGTCGCCGGCGATCATCCTGGCCTTGAGACGGTCGCTCCAGTTGGCTTCACCCCTGGCGGCGGGGGCGGTGGGCCGGGTCCCCAACGACTCGAGATCGGCGGCAGTGACCCGCCATTCCGCCCCCTGCTTGACGGCGGGGAGGATGCCGGTCCGCACGTAGCGGTAGACCGTCATGTAGTGGACACTGAGACGCCCGGCGCACTCCCGCAGGCTCAGCATCTCGGTGTCGGGAGGCATGGTGGTTACCCGGCCTACTTGGCGAGGAACTCCTCGGTGAACTCGCCCCGCATGCGGGGGAAGCGAGCCGGGGCGTGGCTGAAGCAGTAGTCGGCCCGGTTGTACCGGGAGAGCCGGACCGTGCAGTCGTCGAATTCGCACACCCGGTCCAACCCGTAGGTCTTCGGCTTGCGCCGGGCCCGCCCCACCGTGCTGGCGGTCATCGTCGTGGACATCGTCGTTGCTCCCCTTGTCAGTCGAGGTGATCTTAGCACTAAAACATCGACATTGAGCACTAAATTCCCGGATTCGGGATGGAACGAAGTGCAGGCAGGCGGGGGATGCCCGCCTGCCTGCAGTGCTCCGCTCGGTTTCGGTCAGTCCTCGCTGGGGGTGGCGGCCGCCATGCTGGCAATCGCCGAGACCACGTCCTCGTTCGCCAGGGTGGTCACATCGCCGAGCTTGCGCTGCTCGGAGATGTCCTTCAGGAGGCGCCGCATGATCTTGCCGGACCGCGTCTTGGGCAGATCGTCGGTGAGGACGATGCTGGCGGGACGGGCGATCGGACTGATCTTCTCGGACACCCAGTTGCGGAGTTCCTTGACGAGCGCCTCGTCGCCGATGACGCCGGAGCGCACGGTGACGAAGGCTGCGATGGCCTGGCCGGTGATCTCATCGGCCCGGCCCACCACGGCCGCCTCGGCGACCGCCGGATGGGACACCAGCGCCGACTCGATCTCGGTGGTCGAGAGGCGATGGCCGGAGATGTTCATCACATCGTCCACCCGGCCGAGCAGCCAGTAGTAGCCCTCGAGATCGCGCTTGCAGCCGTCTCCGGCGAAGTAGAGGCCCTCGTTCTGAGACCAGTAGGTCTCCACGTAGCGCTCCTCCGCCCCGTAGATGGTCCGCAGCATGGCGGGCCACGGGCGCTCGATGGCCAGGTACCCGCCACCGCCGAGCGGCACCGACTTGCCTGCGTCGTCGATGACATCCGGGAAGATGCCCGGGAACCCCTTGGTGGCAGAACCCGGCTTGGTGACGACCGCACCGGGGAGCGGCGTGATCATGATCGCACCGGTCTCCGTCTGCCACCAGGTGTCCACGATCGGGCACCTGCCGCCGCCGATGACCCGGTCGTACCAGATCCAGGCCTCGGGGTTGATCGGCTCACCGACCGTGCCGAGCAACTTGAGCGACGAGAGGTCGTGCTTGTTGGGGAACTCCTCGCCCCACTTCATGAAGGCGCGGATCGCCGTGGGAGCGGTGTAGAACTTGGTCACCTTGTACTTCTCGACGATCGACCACAGGCGGTCCTTGTCGGGGAAGTCCGGGGTGCCCTCGTAGATCACACCGGTCGTGTGGTTGGCCAGGGGGCCGTACACGATGTAGGTGTGGCCGGTCACCCAGCCGATGTCGGCTGCGCACCACCACACGTCGTCCGGCTTGATGTCGAACACGTAGTGGTGGGTGGTGACCGCCCCGGCCAGATACCCGCCGGTGGTGTGGACGATGCCCTTGGGCTTGGCCGTCGTCCCGGAGGTGTAGAGGATGTAGAGCATGTCCTCGGCATCCATGACCTCGGGAGCCCGTTCCTTGGGCTGACCCTCGATGAGGTCGTGGTACCAGACGTCCCGACCCTCGGTCATCGTCACGGGGTCGCCGGTCCGCTTGACCACGATCACGTTGTCGATCGATGGGCACTCGGCCACCGCCACGTCGGCGTTGTCCTTGAGCGGGAAACTCTTGCCGCGCCGCCAGGAGCCGTCACCGGTGATGAGCGCCTTGCACTCGGCGTCCTGGATGCGCTGTGCCAGCGCATCGGAGGAGAACCCGCCGAACACCACCGAGTGGGCGGCACCCAGTCGAGCGCAGGCCAGCATCGAGATGGCCAATTCCGGGACCATGCCGAGGTAGAGAGCGACTCGGTCGCCCTTCTTGACACCGAGACCGGCAAGTCCGTTGGCGACCTGGCAGACCTCCTCGTACAACTGCTGGTAGGTAATGACCCTGCTGTCGCCGGGTTCGCCCTCCCAGTAGTAGGCGACCTTGTCGCCCCCGGTCTCCAGGTGCCGGTCGAGGCAGTTGTACGAGATGTTCAACTGCCCGTCGGCGAACCACTTGAAGAACGGTGCGTTCGAGTCGTCGAGGACCTCCGTCGGCTCCTTGAACCAGGTGATCCGTTCCAACGCTTGCTTCTGCCAGAAGCCAAGCCAATCCTTCTCGGCTTCTTCATAGATCTCGGGCCCGGCGTTCGCCTGTGCGACGAACTCGTCCGAGGGCGGGAATACGCGCTCCTCGAACGTCAGGGCCTCGATGGCCTTCTTGTCAGCCACTCGAGCCTCCTGTGATAGTCGGTGACGTCAGCGGATATCGTATGGGACGGCGGCACCCCCGTGAGCAGGCCGAACGGCCCTATCGCGCGGGCTTTTGGCCGCGCGATAGGGAAAACGGCCGAATCGAGGATCGGCGACCCGGCCTACCCGACGGCCGACTCCCCGGCCGATACCCTGGGACCCGGGAGGATGGCCGATGTCGCTCTGTGATGTGTGTGGCGGGGCGGAGGCGCCCCACCTGATCGACGGAGCCGGCTTCGCAGCAGCAGTCCGCGACGGGTACGACCCGTTCGCCATGGGCCTCTCCGGCCCCACCCTCCAACAGATCGCCTCCACCGCGCAGGCCGCCGGCGCCGACCCCCGTGCCGTGTGGCGGAGCGAGTCGGCCGACCGGCACCCGGCCGACTGGTGGGTGTGCGACGGTTGCCTGCCCGCCCTCCGTCCGTTTCTCGATCGGGCGGTCCACCCACCCCGGGAGCCGGCGGGGAGCCGGCCGGCCTGCTCCAAGTGCGGGAAGCCCAACCCCGCCAGCCAGTGGCACTGCAGCCACTGCGGCCATATCCAGTGGGGCCTGATCGTCTCCTCGATCCTCGCCGGGCTCGGCTTCGTACTGTGGGGGTCGACCCTCGTCACCTGGTGGGGCACGGGGATCACCTGGGCGGTGGCGCTCCTGCTGCTGTGGATCGGCATCGGCTCGATCAGGGAAGGGCTCCGGTCCCGGCGGGATCTGTGAGGGCTAGCGGCGCCGGGCGGGACGGATCTTGAAGCCCCGCTGCGGACCCCGGCTGTTGATGAGGAGGCCGGCCGCCGCCAGCATCATCATCACCTGGAGCCAGTCGCCTGTGATGGTGTAGAAGGTCCGGGGACTCCGCTGCTCACGCAGCACCCCGGTGAGAACGCCCTCCTCGAACAAGCCGGTGGACTCCGACAACGACCCGTTCGCCGACACGAAGACCGACTTGCCGGTCACCGCGGCGTGGGCGATGTCGATGCCGACAGAGGGGGCGATCATCCTGACCATGCCGATCAGTTGATCCGAGGCGGACCCGCGTCCGTAGGAGCTCTCATTGGTGGCGACCACCAGGATCCTGGCCCCGGCATTCACCTCGGAGCGCACCGTCCTGACGAAGGCGCCCTCGAACGAGATGACCGAGCCGAGCACCACCTCCTCGCCGTCGACCACCAGTGGGAACACCACCGGACCGGTGCCCCGCACCATGTCGTTGGGCACCTCGTCGAGTTGGGGGATGAACCGCAGGATCTCGCGGAAGGGCACGAACTCCCCGAACGGCACCGGGTGGGTCTTGAGATACTCCCCCACGATGGACCCGTCGGGCGAGAACACCAGATTGAGGTTCTCGAACGTCCCCGGATCTCCGGGCCGGGTGCCACCCGCCAGCAGGTAGGCGCCCAACCGGATCGCTTCGGCCGCCATCTGCGAGGCCACCTCGGTGTTGAACGTCGGGTTGAACGATCCCCCGAAAGAGTCCTCTCCCCATACGACCAGATCGATGTCCCCGGTGCCCTCGGCGGCCGGGATCGTCCGGGTCAAACGGAGGTGGTTGTGGTAGATCTGCTGCTTCTCGGCCGCGCAGTGGACCCGGGGGCACGGCGAGTTCCCCTGCACGATCGCAACCTGAACCGGTTTGCCGGCCGCCGACGGCCCCCAGATGGCCCCCATCAGCGTCAAGGCCAGGATGAGGCCCGCACTCAACTCCACCCAGCGCCGGTCGCCCTCCTCCTCCGTCGCCAACACCAGGCTGGCGGCAAAGGCGACGACCAGCACCCCCCAGCCGGTCGGGCCGATCCACTGGGCAGCGCCCCGCGGCCAGTCGAGCGTCCCGATCGGGTAGCCGGCCGAACCCCACGGGAAGCCCCCAAAGGGGAAGCGGGCCCTGAAGAACTCCCAGGCGGCCCAGGTGCCGACCGCCATCAGCCACCAGCGCCACGGGGTCCAGTTGCGAGCCGGGTACATGATCAGCGCGTAGAGGGCGGCGTACCCGCCCATCGCCGCCGTCAGCGGGAACCAGGCGACCGCCCCGAGCACGAAGATCCACGACAGCATCGACCCCCAGAACAGGACCCCGAACGTGAAGCCCAGCCACCCTGCCTCGCGCGGCGACCGCGCCCTCCGCACCGCCCAGAGGAACGGTGTCGGCGCGATGAAGATCAGGAAGCCCCAGTCGAGAGGCGGAAACGACGCCCACATGAGGAGTGAGGAAAGCGCCGCCGCCACGAACAACTGCATCGAAGGGAGGGTAGTGGGGGCCGGGGCAACCGGCGCCCGCCGGGCAAAGGCCCGAGTCGGACCGATCCTCCCGCCGGCGCCCTAAGGTCCGATCGTGTCCGACATCGACATCGCCATCCGAGCCGCCCGGGCGGGGGCCGCCATCGTCGCCGCCGGGTTCCGCTCCGTGACCGCCGCCGACATGAAGGGGGTCGTCGACCCCGTCACCGAAGTGGATCGGGCAGCCGAAGCCGCGGTGGTCGCCGTGATATCGGAGGCGCTGCCCGACGACGGCATCCTCGCCGAGGAGGGCAGCGCCGCCGAGGCATTCTCCGGGAGGCGATGGGTGATCGACCCCCTCGACGGCACCGTCAACTTCATCCACGGCATCCCGCAGGTGGCGGTGTCGGTTGCCCTCGAGGACGCCGACGGCGTGCTGGTGGGGGTGATCGTCGACCCGTTGCGCAACGAGGAGTTCACCGCCTCCCGGGGCGAAGGCGCCTTCCTCGACGGATCACCGATGCGGGTGTCCACCAGGGCGCTCCTCGGTGACTCGATCATCGCCACCGGGTTCCCCTACGACCGCCGCGACCACGGTTCGGCCTATGCGGTGACCGTCGGTGCGGTGCTGGAAGCAGCCCAGGGGGTCCGTCGCCTGGGGTCGGCGGCCCTCGATCTGGCCTGGGTGGCGGCAGGGCGATACGACGGCTACTGGGAGTTCAGCCTCTCCCCATGGGACATGAAGGCGGGCATCCTGCTGGTGGCCGAAGCAGGCGGGATGCTCTCCAACAGCGCCGGGGGAGCCATCGATCCCACCGACCTGGTCGTGACCAACGGCCTCATCCACGAGGAGTTGCGCAGGGTGGTCGCCGCCAACCGGCCCGGCCACCTGCCCCCCGCCGCCGGGGCCGCCTCGTGACCGACCGCCTGATCGTCGCCACCTCCGTCTCGGGCCCCGACGACGCCGATGCGATCCTGGTGCGCGACGGCCGGATCGCCGCCGTGGGCCGGGAGCAGCAACTCGACGACGGCAGCCGCCCCGTCGAGCGGCACGTCGGCGTGATCACACCGGCCTTTTGCGACGCCCACCTGCACCCGGTCGGGTACGCCTCGGTGCTCCACCGCCCCTCGCTGATGAACGCGGCCGGTTTCGACGAGGTGGCCGACATCCTCGCCGCCGCGGCGGCGGCCTCTCCGGAGGGGTCGGCGGTCACCGCCATGCGCCTCAACGACGAGACCCTCGCCGAGGCCTGCCTCCCCGACCGCCACCTGCTGGATCGGGCGGTCCCCGATCGTCCGGTCTTCGTGGTCCGCTACTGCGGGCACGTCGCCGTCGCCAACACCAGGGCGCTCGAGATGGCCGGCATCGGACCCGACACCCCCGACCCCGAGGGCGGCTCGATCGACCGGGACGAACGGGGGATGCCCACCGGCATCCTCCGGGAGACGGCCAACGAGATCGTCTCCGGCGCCCTCGCCGACCTGGCGCCGCCCGTCACCAGGGAACACCTCATCGAGGCGGCCGCCTCCCTTGCGTCGCTCGGCCTGGCATCGGTCGGCGGCATCGTCGACATCCGAGAGGGATGCTGGTCGGGAGCGGCGAGCGAGCTCGACGCCCTCATCGACGCCGCCCCCGATCTGCCGATCCGGGTGGGTGCCCTGGTGGTGGCCCACACCCCGGAGGAACTCGAGGAGGCGGCTCGTCGCCTGGCGGAAGCGGGACCGATGGTCGGGTTCCTCGGGCTCAAGGCCTTTGCCGACGGGAGCTTCGGGGGACACACCGCCGCCATGGCCGCTCCGTACGCCGACCGGGCCGACCGCTGCGGCACCCACCGGCTCGAACCGGCGTGGGGGCACCGGATGGCCTGGGCGGCCCTCCGCCTGGGCGGCCGGGTCGCCATCCACGCCATCGGGGACGCCGCCAACGGCCGGGTCCTCGATGTGATGGAACGCCTCATCGACGAGGGCGCCGACCCGGCAATGCTCCGGATCGAGCATGCCTCGGTGCTCACCGACGACGACCTCGCCAGGTTCGGCCGCCTCGGCATCACCGCGGTGGTGCAACCGGCGTTCCTGGCATCGGAGGCGGACTGGCTGGAGACCCGGGTCGGCCCCGAGCGCCTGAGCCGCACCTATGCGTTCCGGTCCCTCCGGGATGCCGGGGTGCCGCTGGCAGGGTCGTCCGACTGCCCCGTCGAGCCGCCCCATCCGTTGTGGGGGATGGCGGCCGCCCGGGACCGCTGCGGGCTCGTCCCCGAGCAGGCACTCCCGGCGGGGGCCGCCCACGATCTCTTCACCTCGGGAGCGGCGGCGGCCATCGGGGAATCGCGGTCGCTGGAACCGGGGTCGGCGGCCGATCTGGTCGTCATCGACGGCGACCCGATCCGATTGGCAGCCGACGGATTGCGGGATGCCAGGGTGGTCGCCACCTACGTGGACGGCTCCCCGGTTCGGTTCCCGCAGATCGCTCCGTGGCCGGACTGATCAGCCGGTCAGACGATCCCGAACCGGACCGGCGACCTGCTCGTACTCGGCGTGCTCGCCGGTCGCCTTCTTGGAGTAGACGAGGTCGCCGTCGACGGTGACCTCGTAGCCCCCGCCGGTGGAGGGGATCAGGGTGATCGATTCGATCTTCTGTTGGTGCTCCTCGAGAAGCTTCTCTGCCATGCTCACGGCACGGCCCAGATAGCCTCAGGTGCTGCAGTACTCGATGTCTATGCGCATGGGCGGCACCCTATCAGGGGACGATCCTCCCCTCCATGCCGCCGGCGACCGTGATCACCTGTCCGCTGAGGTGACCCGAGATCCGGTCCGAGGCCAGCGCCACCACCTGGGCGGCCACGTCGCCGGGTGCGGCCAGTTTCTTGAGAGCCATGGTGGCGGTGGCCCGTTCGACGTGGGCCGGGTCGAGGCCCGCCGCCACCCGCCGGGGAGTCGCCACCCACCCGGGCGCCACCGCATTCACCCGCACCCCGTCGCCGATCCGGGCGGCCTCGTTCTTGAGCGAGAGCAGCAGTCCGGTCATGATCGCCCCCTTGGCGGCGGCGTAGTCGGCGTGCCCGGCCTCCCCGAAGCCGCCGGCCGTCGAGGCAACCAGCACCAGCGAACCCCGGCCCGTCGTCGAGGCGTGCTTCAGGAAGGCCCGGGCCGTCAGGAAGGTGGCGGTCAGGTTGGCGGCCAGCGTCGCCTCCCACCGATCGAGGGGGAGATCCCACACCGGAACGTCGGCGGCGGGATAGGCCCCCGCATTGGCAACGCACACGTCGAGGCGCCCCAGCAACCCGACCACGGCGGGAACCAGGCCGTCGGCATCCTCCTCCCTGCGCAGATCGGCGCCGACGGCGACGCCGCCCAGTTCCGATGCCAGTGCCTCGGCGGGACCGGCCGAGGTGTGGAAGTGGACGGCGACCACGGCGCCTTCGTCGGCAAAGGCTCGGCAGATGGCCGCCCCGATGCCGCCGGCACCGCCGGTGACGAGCACTCCGAGATCCTGCAGACCGGTGTCCATGGCTTCTCCCTCCTGGGCGCCGACTCTATCGATCGCCGCCCGCCCTATGGTGCGGCCGCGGCACAGAGAGGAGCACCGATGCAGCTGCCCGACCCCATCAGGAAGATCATCGATGCACCCGTGTTCGCCCATGTGGCCACGGTGGGACCCGACGGTCATCCCCACAACACGGTGATGTGGATCGACCGCGACGGCGACCTCATCGTGCTCAACACGGCCGCCGGGCGCACCAAGTGGCGCAACCTGCAGGCGGATCCCCGGGTGAGCATCTCGGTGTCGCCCCTCGACGATCCCTATCAGAACTTCAGCCTCAAGGGACGGGTCGTCGAGATGCGCACCGGCGACGGCGATGCCGTCATCGACCGCCTCGCCAAGAAGTACCTGGGCGTCGAGGAGTATCCCTACCGCAATGCCACCGACACCCGGGTGACGATCCTGGTCGAGATCGAGTCGGTGGCCGGCAACCTCTGATCGGGTCTTCCGGCCCTGGCCGGGATGGGATCGGCGTGACAGGATTGCCGGATCGCGTCCCCGACCACTGGAGTCGTCATGCGCCGCACCCTCACCGTCCTCACCCTCGGCCTAGTTCTCGGCGCCCTGCTGATGGCCGCACTCCCCGGAGGCGCCGTCGGCCAGAGTCTCCTGCTCGGCCAGAGAAACAGCGAGCGGGTGGTCACCCGCCTCGACACGAAAGGGGGGCTGCGCATCGACGGCAAGCGAGCCGGCAGTCCGCCCCTGATCCTGAACCCCATCGATTGGGCGACCCCGCCCATGGAGGTCAACAGCAACGCCAAGGTCGTCAACCTCAACGCCGATCTGCTCGATGGCAGAGACTCCGCCAGCCTCCGCCACCTCATCGCTCACGACGAAGAAACCAATATCGCCGACAACATCAACTGGTCACCCTCGGTCAGAACCATCACGACCACGGTGCCCGGGACACTGCTGATGTCGGGGACCGTGAACTTCTACAACAACAAGGCAACCGCCGACTGGGTGGACTGCATGTTCAAGGTCAACGGTGCGGTCCTCGACTGGACGCGGATGACTGTGTACGTCCAGCCGTATCAGAGAGCGATCTGCCACTCGACGGGCATCTGGTTCGTCGCAACCGGCGACACCACGGTGCAGTTCATCACCGCCGGGTTGTCCGTGGCGTCCATCGAGGCCGACAACGGGACCTGGTGGGTGCTCTTCGCACCCGATTGATCGAGGCTCGAATCGGACCTTTGGCCCTGGCGCCGGCTCGCCCGTGGTCGCCACGTCGGCCGATGCGGCCACCGGCGACACCGCCAAGATGGGCGAGTGGAATCACGCCGGCAAGCAGACGGTGTTCACCTCAGGCGCCGGCACCACGGTGATGATCCGCAACACCAAGGCGGGCAAGATCCCGCTGGATCTGCAGGCCACGCCGGGGACGCCGCCCCTCAAGGTCAACCGGGCGGCCTGGGTACAGAACCTCAACGCCGACCTGCTCGACGACTACCAGGCCCACCAGTTGATCCGGGTGGCTCACGCCGAGTCGCCCAACGTCGACGAAACCGGATGGGGAACCGGCGAGAACACTGCCCTGACGACCACGATCACCGCACCCACTGCCGGGTTCCTGGTGATCAACACCCACGCCTACGTCGGAGGGAACGACCGTTTCTACTGCCTCATCGAGGTCGACAACGTGGAGGTCACCGGAGGAAGGATCTTTGGTCAGCAGAACGCCGGGGAAGGCCTGTGCACCTCCATGGGGACCAAGGCGGTGGCGGCGGGGGTCAGGACGGTGACCTTCATCATGGGTGATCGCACCGACTCACCTTGGATGACGCCGCCCTGTCGGTCATCTTCATCCCGTTCGGCGCCACCGGGTCGATCGGGAGCTGACCCGCCGCCGGCTGCGGAACGACGCATAGGCGAAGATCTCCACCGGGGTGCCCAGCGGCCCCGGTGGAGATCTCGTCGTGATCTTGTGGCTGCCGGCAATCGCTGAAGGGCGGACCTGGGGCTCAGCCTGGTTCCTCACCCTGCCCTCGTAGGCGGCCTTCCGGCTCCCGGTAGTGGGGCGACCGCCGCACACGAAGCCGGACTTGCCGACCCGGTCGCTTCTTGCATATCATTCGCAATAAGCGATGCACATCCCCGACGGGTTCATCAACGTCCCCACCTCGGTCGGCTTCGGCGCCGCCTCGGCAGGGAGTCTGTGGTTCTCGCTGCGACGCGCCGCCGACTACCTCGACGACCGGCGCATTCCCCTGGCAGGTCTGGTGGCTGCCTTCGTGTTCGCCGCCCAGATGGTCAACTTCCCGGTGGCGGCGGGAACCTCCGGCCACCTGCTCGGAGGCGTGCTGGCGGCGGTGCTGGTCGGCCCCTGGCTGGGATCGATCGTGATCACGGTGGTGCTGATCGTGCAGGCGTTCGTCTTCTCCGACGGGGGCCTCTCGGCGCTCGGCCTCAACGTCTTCAACATGGCCGTGGTCGGCGCCCTCGGGGGATACCTGATCTACAGCCTGCTGGGCCGGGTGCTCCCGTCCACCCGGACGGGACTGACCGTCGCCGCCGGAGTGGCCGCCGGGACATCGGTGGTCCTCGCCGCCCTCGCCTTCAGCCTCGAGTACGCCATCGGTGGGGCGGGAGGAGCATCGGCGGGCACCGTGGCCGCCGCCATGGTCGGAGTCCATCTCCTCATCGGCATCGGGGAGGGCCTCATCACCGGACTGGTGGTGGGGGCGGTCCTCTCCGCCCGGCCCGACCTGGTCTACCGAACCCCCCTGGCGGTGGCCCATGGATAGCCGCACCCGGATCTTCCTCGTGGGTGGGTTGGTCATCGCCGTGCTGGTCGCCGGGGTGCTCAGCCTGTTCGCTTCGGGCGAACCGGACGGGTTGGAGCGGATCGCCATCGACCAGGGGTTCGACGAGGCCGCCGCCGGGCCGGCCCTCGACTCGCCCCTGGCGGACTACGCGGTGCGGGGGGTCGACAACGAGAGCATCTCCACCGCCCTGGCCGGCGTCATCGGGGTGGTAGCCACCCTGCTGCTGACGGTGGGGATCCTCAAGGTCGTTCAGAAGCGCCGCCGCCCCGGCCCCGGCACGAGCACCTGACCCGTGGCGGGCGGCCACGTCCACGCCCTCTATCGGCACCACCCCGGGGGACTCCACCGGGTCGAACCGCAGGTGAAGGTGGCGACGACCCTGCTGTTCGTGCTGGCGGTGGTGGCCGCCCCCCGCGAGGCGTTCTGGGCCTTTGGAGTGTTCGGGATGCTGCTGGCGGCCCTCACCGCCTGGGGGCGAATCCCCCCCGGGTTCGTGCTCCGCAGGATGCTGATCGAGATCCCGTTCCTGCTCTTTGCGGTGTTCCTCCCGTTCATCGGCAGCGGGGACCGGGTCGACGTCGCGGGCCTCTCGCTCTCGGTGGGCGGACTGTGGGCGGCCTGGAACATCCTCGCCAAGGCCACCCTGGGGGCGTGGGCCTCGATCCTGCTGGCGGCCACCACCCAGGTGCCCGGCCTGCTGGAGGGTTTGAGCCGCCTCCGAGCGCCGAAGGTGATCACGGCCATCATGGGGTTCATGGTCCGCTATCTCGACGTGATCGTCGGCGAATGGAACCGGATGCGGGTGGCGCTCCGCTCCCGCGCCTACCGGCCCCGCACCCTCCGCCAGATCGGCCCTCTGGCGGCCGCATCGGGCTCGCTGTTCATCCGCTCCTATGAACGGGGCGAACGGGTCTACCTGGCGATGCTGTCCCGCGGCTACACCGGCGCCATGCCGGAGACGGCCCCAGCGGCTCCGGCACTTCGCCAATGGCTGGCGGCTGCGGTCGTGGTCACCGGCGCGGCGGCGGTGACCGCCATGGGATGGGTGACCCGATGAGACACCGTTTGTCAACCTCCGAGTTCAGATCGGTGTTCAGATGGATGTCAGGCGGCTTTTCGGAGCGCGCGGTTGCGGTTGGCGACGTGGGTGTTCTCGTCGTAGGTGACGCCGCGGGTGAGACAGTGCCAG
>JAHJML010000212.1 GCA_018821365.1 Actinomycetota bacterium
CGGGCCGGATCAGCCGCCTGGTGCTGGCCGCCACCGCCGCCCAGCCGATCGTGTTCCCCCGGTGGGTCACCTTCCCGATGTTCATGGTGGGGAGGGCGCTGGCGAGGTTCGACCGGCTGATTGCCCCCAGGTTGGCCCATCGCTACCTGATGACGACCGGCGTGATCCCGCCGCAGCACTCCGCCTGGCTATGGGAGTCACTCCTCGATCGCGACGTCGATCTGTACTACCAGGCAGGGTTTGCGATCCTGCGATTCGACGCCGGGGAGTGGGTCGGCAGGATCGATGTCCCCACCCTCAGCATCATCCCGACCAGCGATCAACTGGTCCCGGCCGGCCGTCAACGCAGGACCGCGGCGGCTCTGCTCGACAATCGGGTCGTCGAGATCGAAGGGGCCCGTCACGAGGCCGTGCTGACCCACCCGGCCGAGGTCGCCAAGGCGATCCGCGAATTCGTCACCCCATGACGCGCCGATCTCCCCTCGAGAGGGGAGATCGGAGGCTCTCGTCGGTGGCTCTAGTGCTCGTCGCCGGCGAATTGCTTGGCAATCACCAGGCCGATCACTACCAGGACGAGGAGCAGGATCACCTTCTTCATACACCTCACCCCTTTCCTTTGGGTCTTCCCGCCATTGTACGGTGATGTCGATCCCCGGCGAGTTGTGGCGAAGAGGCCGGTCTCGGCACCGAGTACCCTGACCCGCCCGGAACTCTGAGGGAGACCACCCCGTGCCCGACGATCGCCTGAGGAAGTTCGCCTGGTTCGTCCTCGCCTACAACGTCGCCGTGATCCTGTTCGGCGCGGTGGTGCGAGCCACCGGATCGGGCGCCGGTTGCGGGAGCGATTGGCCCGCCTGTCGGGGTGGAGTCGTGCCGCTGAGTGGTACCGCTGAGACCGCCATCGAGTTCACCCACCGGGCCAGCAGCGGTATCGCCCTCCTCCTCGTCTTCACGCTCATGGTGTGGGTGCTGCGGCGGCGTCCCGCCGGGGACGTGGTCCGCCTCACCGCCATCGCCTCCGCGGTGCTGGTGGTCAACGAGGCACTGGTGGGGGCGGTCCTGGTGCTGTTCGGCTGGGTGGAGGACGACCAATCACTGGGGAGAGCCGTTTCGATCGCCGTACATCTGGTCAACACCTTCTTGCTGCTGGGGGCGCTGTCGCTGACCGCCTGGTGGATGAGTGGCGGGCACCGGGCATCGCGGCCCTTCCCGGCCCGGGAGCGGCGCCTGATGGGATGGGCCACGGCCGGACTGATCCTGGTGGGGGCGGCCGGGGCCATCACCGCCCTCGGCGACACGCTGTTCCCCGCCGAGTCGATCTTCGCCGGCATTCGCGACGACTTCACCGGTGCCTTCCTGGTGAGGCTGCGATGGGTCCACCCGATCGTGGCGGTGGGCACCGGGTTGCTGCTCGCCTGGATCGCCCCCCGCTATGCCCGCTACGGGGGCAAGGTGCAGAAGTTGGCGGCGATCGTGACGGGACTGGTCATCGCCCAGTTGATCCTCGGGATGGTCAACGTCCTCATGCTGGCGCCCGTCTGGATGCAGGTGGTGCACCTGCTGGCGGCCGATCTCCTCTGGATCGCCTTCGTCCTGTTCGCGGTGGAGGCGACCGCCGCCGCCCAGCGCCAAGCGGCGGTGGTGCCCGGATGAGCGACGCCGTCACGATCACCGACCCGCGGCAGGCCCCCCGTACGATCTGGCAGCGCCTCCGGGCCTACTTCGCACTGACCAAGCCGCGCATCATCGAACTGCTCCTCATCACCACCGTGCCCGCCATGCTGGTCGCCCGGCAGGGTTGGCCGGGCACCCGACTGGTAGTTCTCACTGTGGTGGGGGGCACCCTCTCGGCGGGTGGGGCCAATGCGATCAACAACGTGGTCGATCGGGACATCGACGCCAAGATGCGGCGAACCCGGCATCGCCCGATGCCCGCCCACCGGGTCGGGGTCTGGGACGGGTTGATCGTCGGCCTCACCCTCGGCGCTGCCGGGTTCGTGATCTTGTGGCTGGGAGCCAACCTGGCGGCGGCGGTGCTGGCCACCGCCGCGCTGGGGTTCTACGTGCTCGTGTACACGATGCTGCTGAAACGGACCACATCCCAGAACATCGTCATCGGGGGAGCGGCGGGCGCCGTCCCAGCCGTGGTCGGGTGGACCGCCGTCACCGGCAGTCCGGATCTGGCCGCCTGGGTGATGTTCGGCATCGTGTTCGCCTGGACCCCCGCCCACTTCTGGGCGCTCGCCATCCGGTTCCGGGACGACTACGAGGCGGCCGGGGTGCCGATGTTGCCGGTGGTGGCCAGCCACCACGAGACCGGCATCCAGATCGTCCTCTATGCGGCGCTGACGGCAGGGTTGTCGGTGATGCTGCAACCCCTCACCGAGATGGGACTGATCTACCTGATCACCGCGCTGGTGACGGGCGTCTGGTTCGTCTGGGAGAGCATCCGGTTGCTGCGGGATCCGGGCCGGGCCATGCTCCTGTTCCGTTACTCGAACCTGTATCTCACCGTGCTGTTCTCGGCGATGGCGGTCGACGCGCTGGTGTGACGCCGTTGCGCCCGGGCCGGGAATGGCCCGCTCCCTCCTTCTAGAGTCGTGTCGTGAGCGACACCGCCCCGATCCGCCCCGACGAGCGTTTCGACGAGGAACGGGTTGCCCGGTATCTGCGCGACCATCTCCCCGAGTTGGTGGGCGAGGCCGCCATCGCGTTCGATCAGTTCCCCGGCGGCAAGGCCAACCTCACCTATCAGGCCACCGCCGGACCCGTGGAGTTGGTGCTGCGCCGGCCACCGCTGGGACCGGTGGCGCCCGGGAGCCACGACATGCGCAGGGAGTACCGGGTGCTCTCGGTCCTGCACCGCGCCTACCCGCCCGCCCCCCGGGCGTTCCACCTCTGCGAGGACGAGAGCGTCATGGGCGCCGTGTTCCTCGTGATGGAACGCCGTCACGGCGAGGTGATCAGAGAGACCTGGCCCGCCGCACTGCCCGACACCGCCGCCTACCGGCGCACCTTGGCCCGCAACGCAGTGGCGGCATTGGCCGACCTGCATCTGGTCGACTATCGGGCGTTGGGTCTGGGGGATCTCGGCCGCCCCGCCGGGTTCGTGGAGCGGCAGGTGCGGGGATGGGCCGATCGGTGGAGGAAGGCCCGCGAGGACGAGGTACCGGCCATGGAACTGCTGTCCCGGCGCCTCGCCCGGGTGGTGCCCGAGCCACAGCGGGCCACCTTGCTGCACAACGACTTCAAGATCGACAACCTGATGGCCGGACCGGTCGGCGAGGTCGTGGCGGTATTCGATTGGGACATGTCCACCATCGGCGACCCACTGGTCGATCTGGGAACGGCGCTGGCCTACTGGTCGGGGCCCGACGACCCCACCTACCCGGTGTTCGGCAGCCAGGGGTACACCCTGGCGCAGGCGATGGGCAGGGGCGAGATCATCGAGCGATACGCCGGAGCAACCGGTTTCGATCTCGCCGGTCTGGCGTTCTACGAGGCGCTGGCGCTCTTCAGGATCGCGGTGATCGTGCAGCAGATCTACATCAGGTGGAAGCGGGGGCAGACCGGCGACGATCGGTTTGCCGTCCTCGGCGCCATGGTCCCGCCGGTGGCCGAGCGAGGACTGGAGTTGCTCGACTCCTAGGAGTCGGCCGGTTCGCAGTTGATGGTTTCCCCCTTGACGCAGTAGTCCACGCCGGCCCCACCGTCGATCTCGTCACGGCCCTTCCCGCCGATGAGGCGGTCGTTGCCGTCCCCGCCGATGAGGGTGTCGTCCCCGCCGAGTCCCCGGAACACATTGGCCGCATCGTTCCCGATCAGCAGATCTGCGTGGTCGGACCCGAGGATCCGCTCGATGTCGTGGAGCGTGTCGGTGCCGATTCCGCGGCCGATCCCTTCTCCGAGGTCTACGGCGGCACCCGACGGCGCACTTCGGTAGTCGACCAGGTCCTTGCCGGCGCCGCCCCACATCGTGTTGACGCCGGCACCGGCCGTGAAGGAATCTCGCCCGCCGCCCCCGAAGGCCTGGTCGGCGCCATCACCGGGGACCAGGGTGTCGTTGCCGGGCCCGCCGTCGAGGAGATCGTTGCCGGTGGAGCCCAGCAGAAGGTCGTCGCCCTTGTTGCCGTAGACCCTGTCGTTCCTGGGCCCACCGTCGAGGACGTCCGAGCCGTTGCCTCCCGAGAGTCGGTCCCCGCCGCCGCTGCCGGTGATGGTGTCATTCCCGTCGCCGCCACAGATCAGATCGTTGCCGCCCATGCCGTCGATGGTGTCGTTGCCTGCCAGGCCGTGGATGACGTCGTCGCCGTCGGTGCCCTCCAGCACGTCGGCACCGTCGGTGCCCCGCAGCGTCACCGGTGCGCCCAGGCAGGTGAGGGTCATATCGAGCCGGGGTGCCGCCACCAGGGCCTCGTACGGGTTGACGATGGTGTTCTCGGGGTCCCGCAACTCGAAGTGGAGGTGCGGCCCGGTCTCCTCGGCGTTGCCGCTGTCACCGACCCATCCCACCAACTGACCGGCCGTCACCCGGACGCCGGGTCGAATCCCGGGTGCGATGCCCCACGCTTTGCCGTCGTCGGTGCCGGGGGTGTCGTTGTTCAGATGGATGAACCAGGTGGACCATCCGTCGTCGAAGTCGATCGTCAGGTTGCAGCACCGCTCGGGGTTGGGGAACTCCGCGCTGCCGTCGCTGCTCCAGTTGACGTAGCCGATCCGCCCGTCGTTGGGGGCGATCACCGGAGTCATCTTGGGAGCCATGATGTCGGTGGCGTGGTGGATGTCACCGGTGCGGGGCGCCCAGAAGGTGTCCCAGAAGTAGGTGTAGGAGGCGCCATCCGCCACCGGGAACAGCATCGGGTAATCGACCATCTCGCCGTACTCGTGGAGCGCCTTACCCGACTGGATCTGGGCGGCGGCCACTCCGGGCAGGGTCACGGCCGCTGCCAGGACGATGGCGAGAGTGAGGTATCGCATGCGCATGATCGGTTGGGACCTCCCTTCCGTTCATCGGCATCCGATGGGGGAACCCTTGACCATGTTGGCGGAGTTTCTCGGCTATGCGCCGGCAATGGGTCCTTCGTGGTGCGGTTCGATACGCTTCGGGGGAGCATCGATAGGGAGTGGCCCCATGGAACCGCGCTTCAACCTCTGGATCGAGGCCGGCGGCGAGGTGGCGGCCTCGCGCTGGCGGATGGAACTGCTGTCTGCGATCGAGGAGCACGGGTCGATCACCGCCGGGGCGAGGGAGATGGGGGTCCCCTACCGGGTCGCCTGGCAGAAGGTCCACGAGATGGAGGAGCGTCTGGGGATGCAACTGCTCGAGACCCAGACCGGAGGCGCCGAAGGGGGTGGCGCCCGTCTCACCGAGGCCGGCCGCGAGCACGTGGGACGGATGCGGGCCTTCTGCGATCGGGCTGATCGGGCGATCCGGGAGATCTACTCCGAGACGTTCGGTCAGTCCCCGCCGGATTGAAGGCCCTCTCCGCCCGGCGTTATGATTGCTCTTCATAACGGAGAAGGATTGGGAGATGCGGTTCCGGTTGGGGATCGTTCTGCTGCTGGTGGCACTACTGGCGGCTTCGTGCGGAGACGACGATGCGGCCGAGGTCCGGGTGCTGCGCCTCGCCACCACGACGTCGACCGCCGACTCGGGATTGCTTGATGCCATCCTTCCCGGGTTCGAGGCGGGGCACCATGCCCGGGTGGACGTAGTGGCGGTGGGAACCGGCCAGGCGATCGAACTCGGCGAGGCGGGAGACGCCGACGTCATCCTCGTCCACGCCCGGACCAAGGGGGAGGCGTTCGTGGCCGAGGGCCACGGGACCGTTCGCTACGACGTGATGTACAACGATTTCATTATCGTCGGGCCGGACGACGACCCGGCGGGCATCAGTGGGATGCCACTCGCCGCCGATGCGCTGGCGGCGATAGCCGCCGCCGGGGCGACCTTTGCGTCGCGGGGCGACGACAGCGGCACCCATACCAAGGAACTGGGGCTGTGGACGGCGGCGGGGCTTTCCCCCGGGGACGATGCCGCCTGGTACAAGTCGCTCGGCCAGGGGATGGGGGCCACCCTCAACTACGCCAACGAGGCCGGTGCCTACACCCTTTCCGACCGGGGCACCTACCTGTCCCAGCAGGCCAGCCTGCCCGGCCTGGCGGTCATGGTCGGCGGGGCCTCGATCGCCGAGAATGTCGACCCGGCGCTGCTCAACCGCTACGGGGTGATCCCGGTGAACCCGGACAAGGGCAACATCGAGGCCGATCTCGCCCAGGAGTTCGTGGACTGGCTCACCTCGGTGGCGACCCAGCAGCAGATCGAGACCTTCGGGGTCGAGTTGTTCGGGCAGCCGCTCTTCTACCCGGATTCGGAGCCGTGGCGGAACCGGTGACCCGCTCCGGATCGCCCGCCCCCGGCCCCGCCGGGGTCTGACCCGTGGAGATGCTCGCCAGGGCGTTCGCCGATGCGATCCGGTTGCTGTGGGACCTCGACCCCGCCCTGTTGGAGACGGTCGCCCTCACCCTCCAGGTGACCCTGGCGGCGTTGGCGATCGCCCTGGTGGTGGGGATACCGATCGGGGCCTCGGTCGGCTTGGCGCGCCGCCTCCCCGGCCGGTCCCTGATCGTCCCGGTCATCTACACCGGCATGGGACTCCCGCCGGTGGTGGTGGGGCTGTTCGTGTACCTGATGCTCTCGAACCAGGGGCCGCTGGGCGCCCTCGGCTGGCTGTTCACCCCGACCGGGATGATCGCCGCCCAGACGATCATCGCCTTCCCCTTGGTGGTCGGCCTGACCATGGCGGCGGTCCAGGGCGTCGATCCCGATCTGGGGGCCCAGATGCGGGCGCTGGGTGCCACCAAGAGACAGGTGGCGCTCATCACGCTGACCGAGGCCCGGGTCGGGGTCACCGCCGCCGTGGTGGCGGCCTACGGGAGCATCATCTCCGAGGTGGGCGCCGTGATGCTGGTGGGGGGCAACATCGAGGGGGAGACCCGGGTGCTCACCACTGCCATCGTCCTCGAGACCCGCCGCGGCAACTTCGCCCTGGCGATGGCGCTCGGCATCATCCTGCTCACCCTCGCCTTCCTCACCAACTTTGTCTTCTACCGCCTCCAGGTGCGCCAGGGGGGCAGATGAGCGACACCTACCAACTGGACGGAGTGCGGCACCGTTACGGCAACCGGTGCGTGGTCGACATCCCGTCGCTCCGGGTCCGCACCGGGGAGATCCTCGGGATCGTCGGGCCCAGCGGGGCCGGCAAGAGCACCTTGCTGCGGCTGCTCAACTTCCTGGAGCCGCCCACCGAGGGAACCCTGGCGTACCGCGGGGCCGGGGTCGGGCCCGAGGTGCCGCTCTCGCTGCGCCGGGAGGTCGTCACCGTCTTCCAGCATCCCATCCTGCTGCGGCGCACCGTGGTCGCCAACATCCGGATCGGCCAGAGGTTCCGATCGGCGGCCTCATCGGATGGGGAGGTGGAGCGGTGGCTCGGCCGGCTCGGCCTGGCCGAACTGGGCCGTGCCCCGGCCCGGACCCTGTCGGCGGGGGAGGCGCAGCGGGTGGCGCTGGCGCGCTCGCTGGTGGCCGAACCGTCGGTGCTCCTCCTCGACGAGCCGACCGGCAACCTCGACCCCTACAACGCCCGACTCATCGAGGAGATCGTCCGAGCCGAGAACGCCGAGCGGGGCACCACGATCGTTCTCATCTCCCACGACATCTTCCAGGCAAAGCGCCTGGCCCATCGCACCGGGTTGATGATGGGCGGCAGGATCCTCGAACTCGCCGGGACCGGAGAGTTCTTCTCGGACCCGCAGCAGCCGGAGACGGCCGCCTTCCTGAGGGGCGACCTGGTCGACGCGGCCGCTCCCGCCCAACCCGCATCCGTGCCGAGGCGCCGCCCCTGGTGGCGCCGGGGGGCCTGATCGTAGGCAGGAGCGTCGTCATCCCGGGATGATGCCATCCCTTCAGCGTTCTCTCCCCCTCTCCGGGGCAGATGCCCCGCAGGTGCAGAGGGAGAGGTCTCGGCCTCTGGTGGCCCGCCGCCGATGACCTGCCAGCTCCCCCTGGGTGGCGACCGGCACGGGCACTCATTCAGCTCGATCTCGCACGTCCGGGAGAGACGGCTTCCATCCACCTGCCATCCGTGGCACAATTGTGGCCATGACGAGTGAGCCTCTCCGGACGATCCGGGATCGATTCTCCGAGTTCATCGAACGGGTGCAGGGGCACCATGAGCGCGTCGTCGTGACCCGCAACGGGATCCCGGCCGCCGTTCTCATCAACCCCGATGATCTCGAGTCCCTCGAAGAGACGATCACCGTGCTGAGCGATTCCGAGGCCGTTGCCGAGCTGATCGAGGCACATCGGGCCTACGTCGAAGGTGATGTGGTCCGAGGTACCGACGCAGTCCGAGCCCTACGCCCCCGGTGACCGGCGATCCATACGAGATCGTCGTCACCGTCCCCGCAGCCCGCGCCATTCGAGAGACGCTGCCCGAAGCCGTTGCGTTCGCCGCCATCGACTTCGTGACCGGACCACTACGGGAGAATCCACGGCGTGTGGGAGCCCCGTTGCGCGGCGACCTCGAGGGTATCTGGAGCGCCCGGCGCGGGACGTATCGCATCCTCTACCGCATCAACGAGGAGACCCGGGAGGTGGTCGTTCTCCGAGTCGGGCATCGACGCCACATCTATCGGACCGACTGAGCCTCAAAGCCCCCGGGGTGGCGATTCTTAGGCACATACCCTCGAGCGACTCCGAGAACTGGGAACCTGAACCAGGAGTACGATTGCACAGTCATGAGACTCCTAATGGGTGTCGCCCTCGGATCGGTCGGAGTCGTATTGCTGAGCGCCTGTAGCGCCTCGACCGATCCGGGGCTGACAGCCTCATCCGGCACCCACCCGTCGACGACGACTTCGAATCCCGAGACCGCGATCTCCATCTCTCCAGGCACGACAAGTCCCACGTCGGAACTCATCGACCTGGAACTGACCGGCTACTCGTGGATGGCGGGGCCTGAGTTCCAGACCGTGTCAAGCGACATCACCTTCGGGGCTGGCGGCCGATCTGTCACAGCGGCATTTGGGGGGGAGAGCCAATACGGACAACTGACCGAGTTCGGCGTGAGCGAGATTGGACGCTTCGTGTCCGGGATTCGGCCGGGAGAGATACCCGATACATTCGCCGGGCCAGAGCGGAGTGAAGGAGTTGATGAGTCGTGGACCATCACCTTGAGGGTCGATGGCTCGGAGAGGGTCTTCCGATACACGGGTGCGCCACCCCCACAACTGAGGGCACTGCACGAGTTCCTCTGGAATCAGGTACTCCCGTTGTCCTCGTGTCAGCCATCCGACGCCGTGGAAGTGCAAGAGCCCTGCGTGCATCTCAGCGCCTTCTGAATCGGCACCCGCCCCAGGACACCCCCCAACAGGCTTCGGTGCTCTGGGGCCGGTCCCGCCCCCAGCGGGGCCCCAGACTGAACGGTCTGCACCTTTCGTGTCGCAGAGCCGAACGGACCGGCCCTCCCCGAGGGGCCATCCGACTGACATCGCATCACCCTGGGGTGGCGATGCTCACCCCCACCCCCTCTGCCCCCTCCGGGGGCATCTCCCCCGCCCCAGGGCGGGAGGCTGAAGCCACCGCAGGGCGGTGCGGTTCTCCCCCACCCCCTCTGCCCCTCCGGGGCATCTCCCCCGCCCCAGGGCGGGAGAGAAGGGAGACCCGTCGATGAACGAGTCGCGCGGCTCTTCCTCTCTCCCGCGTAGCGGGGGAGATGCCCGCAGGGCAGAGGGGGCAGCCGGGGCCA
>JAHJML010000277.1 GCA_018821365.1 Actinomycetota bacterium
CGGCTTACGCTGTTCTGATTTTCGTCATCCTGTTTGTCTTCAGCAAGGTGCAGAGCAGGATGTTGAGAGCGAAACGACATGCATGACAGAAGAAGACATGTGGCTGCGCTGATATTGGGCAACCTGCTGCTTGTTACGGTGTGCATCATCGTGCTCTATCCCGTGCTCTGGGTCATCAAGACGGCCCTGGCCGGGACCGAGACGCTCCAGCTCAGCGCCCTTCCCGTGCCCGACAAGGCTTCTTTCGGCCTGTTCCAGTCCGTGATCATGGCGAAAGACGCCGAAGGCCGCCTCCTGTTCTTCCGCCAGCTCTTCAACTCGTCGATCGTTGCTGCTTTCTCGACCGTCATCGGGCTGTCCCTGGCAAGCAGCGCGGCCTATGCCTTCAGCAGGTTCATGTTCCCCGGCAAAGAGCTTGGCATGCGGGCGCTCATGGTGACCCAGATGTTCCCGGGAGTGGTCATGTCCATCCCCCTGTACATCCTGCTTGACAGGGTTCATCTGCTCGATTCGCTCACCGGGCTCGTTCTCGTGTACTCCACCACCTCGGTCCCCTTTTCCGTCTGGATGCTGAAAGGCTACTTCGACACCATACCCAGGGACATCGAGGAAGCGGCTTTTGTCGACGGCGCGTCCCGGTGGACCACGTTTTTCAGGATCGTCCTGCCGCTGAGCAAGCCGGCCCTCGTGGTCACCGCGCTTTTCAGCTTCATGAACGCGTGGAACGAGTTCATCCTCGCGGCCACCTTCCTCGGGAAAGAGACAATGTTCACGCTCCCGGTGCAGCTCCAGCGCTACGTGGGCCAGTACAACGCGCAGTGGGGCTCCTTTGCAGCCATGGCCATCCTCGTGAGCATTCCCGTGATGGCCCTTTTCTTCGCGCTCCAGCGGCATCTGGTGGGAGGACTGACGTCAGGTGGCGTTAAGGGCTAGTTGCTTTACGGGCGACTGAAGTCGCCCCTTCCCCCGTCGGGAAGGGGAGGCTTTAACCGCAACACCTTATTAAGCGGGTCGCCCGCGCCTCGGCGAGGGTGACAACCTCCCCTGATACCCTTCCCTGTTGCATACCCCGTGTCAGATGGTATATAACATAAGAAATTACGAATTCGAACTTAATGATGAATTACCGTTTCATGGCGGTCGGGTTTGCCGCTTTTCTTCTCTGCTTGATTTTTTTCGCGGACAGGGCGCATGCCGATGAAGCAACGGAGGCTCGGTTTCATTTCCAGCGCGGCGTGTCTCTCATTTCAAAAGGCAAGGTACAGTCGGCGCTCGAGCAGTTCCTTATTTCCAACCGGCTTGTAAAGAACCCCAATGCCGTGTTCAACGCGGCCAAGTGCTTCGAGCACATGAAGAACTACAACGAGGCCTATGCCCTGTATTCCGAGTACCTGCAATTCAACCTCACGCCGGCTGAAAGGATCGAAGGGGAAAAGAAGCTCAAGGAGGTCGAGGGCAAGGTCGCGGCCGTTACCATCTCCACCTTTCCGGAAGGCGCGGAAATCTTCATCGACCGCAAGGAGCTTGGAAGCTGGGGGATGACGCCCCGGCTCATCGCCGTGCCGCCGGGCGAGCATGAAGTGTTTCTCGAATACAAAGGCCACTACGTGGAAAGTTTCAAGATCAAGGCGGAGCTCGGGGAGATGAAGAACTTTCACGCGGACCTGAAAGCGAAAACAGGCAGTGTGAAAATCAGCGGACCCCATGAAATCGTTTACCTCACCATAGACGCGGCAGAGTCGCAGACGATCGACATTCCGGCCGAGTTTGACCTGCCCGTGGGCGAGCATACCCTGAAATTCGAAGCCGATGGCTATCTGCCCGATGAAAAACAGGTCACGGTGAAGGAGAACAAGCTGGAGGAGGTCGATTTCAAGCTTGACGCCATCCCGGAGCCCGAGGGCAGCCTCAGTATTGTTTCCACGCCGTCAGCCGCGCTCGTCATGCTCGACAAAATGAACTTCGGTTTCACGCCCCTGATGCAGCCCGTGAGCGTGGGCCAGCATACGGTCCGCGTGACGATGGAGGGACGGGAGTCATGGAAAGGCGACATCGACATCAGTGTAGCTGACAATCTGCACCTGGACGTCGATCTCGTGCAGGCCAGGTTTCTCAAGAAACAGAAACAGGGACTGATCGCTCTCTTCACGCTGGGCAGCCTGTTTTTTCTCGGGGGCGCTGCTTCAGGGGTATACGCCATCTACACGAAACAGGAGTTCGAAAATAATCCTACTGTAGAGCTTCAAGACCGGGGCAACCGGCTGAATCTTTTTGCCGACATCGGCGTCATCCTGGGAGGCGCAGCCCTGATCGCAGGCGGCATCTGGTATTATTTCATAAAGCGCAAGCAGGACACGGGATCGAAAGCCAAGATCACTCTCAATAAGGCAAACCAGGCAAATACCAACCCTATGCAGTGGGCGTCTTCGGAAGACCCAAGCCACATCAGAATGGGATGAAAGGCCCCAAACGCAACTACCATTATTGCGGTAAGCTTGTGCCTGGTGAAATTCGCCGATAGGAAGGC
>JAHJML010000305.1 GCA_018821365.1 Actinomycetota bacterium
GACTCGGGCGACATAAAGTCAGGCCTGGTCGCCAAAGGTCAAATACGGCGGTTGATATGAGGTTGATTCGAAGTCAATTCAGTGCCGTAAGAACGTTTTTCAACAGCCTGCTAGAGTCGTAATAGTGACATATGTGTAGACATGGTGATATTTTATACCATAGTCAAAGAAGAAATGAGATTTAGCTTGGCCACTTCCAGCGAGGACTGTAACAGCAAACAACGGTGATGACGTAGGTACTCTACCCCATTGGCAATAGATGATTAGCTCAATAGAATTGCCACATACGTTTTTTATCAGACATTGAGCGTGTTATTTTTTTTAACTGAATTGACAACCTCACTCCACTCGCGTACCCTAGACATCGGATTAGTTATATTCCATATGTTAGCAGTAACACACAAAGGTAGGATCTACGCTATGAAAAAATTTGCCCCTACACCAAATGGTTCTCGCTTTCACTCCTTTCGTTCTCTAGGTACGCCCATACTCTTCACCTTTATTTGCCATTATTCCACCACGCCCGTCACTGCTGATGTTAATTCACAACATTTAGTGAACTGGCACGGTGCTGCTGCCGACCTAATTCTAGAAGAAGATACAATCTTTGGAGACGATGTAACAGGAGGGGTCTACGGCAATGCGGTAGACATAGCTCTGGACTCACACGGAAGTGTCTATGTTGTGGATCAAGGTTTTAATAAGGTACACAAGCACTCTGCATCCGGTGAGCTTATATTCTCATTTGGGACTGAAGGAGATGGGCCAGGAGACCTACGGCAACCCAACGCAATCGCGATCGGCCCAGATGATCGCATTTACATCGGTGGCCTGAGCCCACAGATTGCGATCTTCGATAGCAATGGCGTGACATCCGGATCGTTTCGACTAGTTCAAGATGCCATCGGATCCCAAGTCCAGGCGCTTGCAGTTGATTCGCTTGGCTACATTTACGCCTGTTACGTCAATGTCTTACAGCAGAAAGTAATGGGAAAATACTCCCCCCATGACTATACTCTGATCAAATCTTTCGGTGATACATATGCTGTAGGACTTGATATTGACACCCGGGCCGAGCGCGTCTTTGGGGGCGGAACCCTGTCTATTGACAGCGCCGGGCACATACTATATGCACAGAAAGTTCCACCACTTGTTCGCGCCTATAGCCTGGAAGGTGATCTTCTAAACGAATATCACATCCGAGCATCGGACACCCCAATTCCCGAACCTGTGATAGATGGAACTTCAATTACGTTTTATACTCCCGAGATATTCTCGGACAGAATTATAGCTTCCATGAGTCATGGGTTCTTTGTGGCTTTGATAACGCCCGACAAAGAGAATGAGGGCACGTCATTTGTTGGTGTAGTGACTTTGGACCTATATGACGAGCAGGGGCATCTTAAGAAAACAGCCACAAGAGAATGGCCCTTTTTCCCACGATGCACAGACTCAAAGCAGAGATTATATACGATCGAATACCGGACAATTGATGAAGAGGAAATACCTGTTGTCGTCCGGTACTCGTATGACTGATAAAGCACAACTTAGGCGGAGACTACTTTGGGCGAGGCTGTAGACCTTCGATCTCTAGGTGGCCACAGATGAAAGGATTTGAACATGAAAAAGCATGCTCTATTATTCGCGGTGTTATTATCGCTGTTGATGAGCGGATCTGCGGCGTATTGTCAGGGATACTGCTATCAGTGTGGCTATAATAGTGGATGTTGGTATTGCATCACTACCGCCCCTCAGGGTGGAGAAGTTTGCGACGCTGTTTGCGATGCATGTTGTTTGAGTGGGAATTGCGGGGGGGGATCGACGTGCTTTACGGCTGACACAATGATCGCCACCCCTGATGGGAATCGACGGATAGAGGATCTAATAGCTGGCGATCTTGTCTTGTCTCGCGATGATAATGGGTCAATAAGTTCAGCATTAATCACAGACACACACCTGAGCGAAACCTGGACGTATCTAGAAATCAATGGAGATCTAAGAGTGACAGAATCCCATCCCTTTTATAATAAGAATGGCGAGTGGATCGAGGCCGGGCAATTGGGAATCGGGGACAAATTAGTAAACAACGATGGAGATCTGATCATCGTGTCGTCAATTCAACCCATCCACAAGGGTGTGAGAGTGTATAACATCTCGGTCGACAAGAATGAAACATTTTTTGCTGCGGGGTATTACGTACATAACAAGGGACCTGTCATTCGGTATTAAAGGTACTGCAATTAAGTCCAGCTCGGAACATTTACTGCATATGCGAGCAGCAGTATTAACTGCTGCCCGCGTATGCTCCGCCCCTGAGTGACTGGCACCCACCCAATCAACCCTTCTGCTTCATTCATGCTCTATCAGCGTCACCTGACCCATGACCAAACGCAAGCAACACCGATTGAACAAGCTACGGTACCTTGATCAAAGCCTTCCTTTGTATCCTGTATTGCCTGGAAGTTTCGTCAGAAACCACAACCAAATTGACGGAAACCGCTCATAATCCCCAAACAACTTCACACTCTCCAACGGCGGCCCAAACATCCCCATGCAGAAGGCCGGGGGGTTCTGACGGGCAATCTCCGCCCCGATGTGGTCGAAGGCATGGGCGTGGCGGTAGGGGTTGAGGGATTATTCATTCTGGCCCACCCCCTACCAGTCAAAGTGGAACCTATCATAGTCCCCCAGCAGCTTCACACTCTCCCGCACCCCCGCAGTCATCCCCATGCAGAAGGCCGGAGGGTTTTGGCGTGCGATCTCAGCCCCTATGTGATCGAAGGCGTGGGCGTGACGGTAGTGTTCGAGCGGTCCAGTCTCCACCCACCGGTAGCGCAGCGTGCCATCCGCCGAATCCCTGATCCGGGTAGGCGCCTTCATCTGGGCGTAGAAGTTGCCGTTGTCGACGTCTCGAGCATCAGGAGGAATCCACCAGAGGCCGGAGCGGA
>JAHJML010000267.1 GCA_018821365.1 Actinomycetota bacterium
ATGGGCGTGTCCTTCAAGACCTTCGGCAAGTCATTCAGCGAAGCCCTGATCACCGGCACCACCAATCCCGTGATCGGACTGATGATCGGGCTGCTGGCCACCTCGTTGATCCAGAGCTCGTCGGGCACCACGTCCATCGTGGTGGGCCTGGTGGCCGCCGACGCGCTGACGGTGCAGAGCGCCATCCCCATCATCATGGGCGCCAACATGGGCACCACGGTCACCAACACCATCGTGGCCATGGGATCGATGGGACGTCACCGGGAGTTCCAGCGCGCCTTCGCCGGCGCCACCATGCACGATTTCTTCAACCTGCTGACCATCCTGATCCTCTTCCCGCTGGAGCAGGCCACCCATTACCTGGAGCGCACGGCCTCGTGGCTGTCCGGCCTGCTGGTCGGCACCGAAGGGGTGGAGTTCCACAGCCCGGTCAAGGCCGCCACCAAGCCGCTGGCCAAGGTGGTGAGCCGCCTGCTGGAGGACGACTGGTCGCTGGCCGAGACGGCCGCCGGCGTGATCATGCTCGTGCTGGCGCTGGCGCTGCTGTTCTTCGCGTTGGCGATGCTGACCCGGGTCATGCGGCAGGTCGTCATCTCGAGGGCGGAGGGGGCCTTCGGCCGGCAACTCCAGGGGCACGGGCTGCTGGCCATGCTGCTGGGCGTGGTCGTGACGGTGACCGTCCAGAGCAGCTCGATCACCACCAGCCTGCTGGTGCCGCTGGTCGGCGCGGGCATCATCTCTCTCGAGACGGCGCTGCCGGTGACCCTGGGCGCCAACGTGGGCACGACCGTCACCGCGCTGCTGGCCTCGCTGACGGGCAACGCCGCGGCGGTGACCGTGGCGCTGGTGCACCTGCTGTTCAACCTGAGCGGCATCGCCATCTTCTATCCCCACCGGGGGATGCGCCGGATCCCGGTGCGCCTGGCGAAGGGGCTGGCCGCCCGCACCGCCGTCAACAAGTGGTTCGCCGTCTACTACATGCTGGGGCTCTTCTTCGTGTTGCCCCTGGCCTTCGTCCTCGTTTCGAGGATGTTCCACTAGGAGTTCGACATGAAAGTCTTCGGATCTTTCCGCGACATCTTCCGCAAGGACAACTGGAGCTCGGCCACCACCGGCCGCGTGGGCGAGATGCTGGACATCTGCGTCTCGATGAACAAGTTCGTCTACCGGGTCCTGATAGAGGGCCTGGGCGGCGAGGAGGCCCAGGCCAAGCTCTACGACCGCGACCAGCGCGTCAACGTGCTCGAGAGCGAGGTGCGCCGCAGCGTGGTGACCCATCTGGCCCTCGAAAGGCGCAGCGAGGACATCCCGTCCGGGCTGATCTTCATGAACGTGGTGAAGGACGCGGAGCGCATCGGCGACTACATCAAGAACATCTTCGACGTGGCCCACGAGCTGATGCCCGAGAGCGCCGACCGCGGCCTGTACAAGGAAAAGCTGAAGGGCTTCGCCGACACCATGCGCGACACGATGCTGGAGACCGCCGAGGCCTTCGGCGAGAGCGACGAGAACCGCTGCCGGCAGGTCATCGAGACCTCCCGCGAAAAGGGCCACGCCCTCGAGAGAGCCATCGCCGAGATCACGCGCAGCGACCTGAAGACCTCCGACGCGGTCTGCCTGGTGCTGGTGATGCGCTTCTACAAGCGGATCTTCATGCACCTCTGCAACATCGCCACCACGGTGGTCATGCCCGTGGACAAGATGGATTTCTTCGACGAGGAGGGCGTCTGAGCGGCGCCCCCTCCCCTCACCGCACCAGCATCATCTTTTCCGTTCTTCCGCCGCCCGCGGTGGCCAGTCGGACGAAGTAGACGCCCGAGGGCGCCGGTCGCCCCGCCGCGTCGCGGCCGTTCCATTGCAGCGCGTGGTCTCCCGGCCCGAAGCGACGATCCGCCAGGGTGGCGACCTGCCGGCCGAGCAGGTCGTACACGCCGGCCCGCACGTCGCCGAACGCGGCCAGCGAGAAGGTGACCGTCGTGCGGGGATTGAAGGGGTTGGGGGCGACGGCCACGTCGAACGGACCCGCCGGC
>JAHJML010000255.1 GCA_018821365.1 Actinomycetota bacterium
CGGTCGCATCACTGCTCAGTTCGAATGCGGGGGTGATCAAGGCTCCGTCGCAATAGTCCATGTACTCACCGCTGCTCTCGGAACCGAACATCCACGAGGTTTCACCGCCGGCACTGTGGTTGCGCCGAGTGCTCAGGTGCCATTGATCGTGGAATCCGTCCGTGACGACCTCATGGGTCCAGTCGCCCATGCCATCCTCAAACGCGTCCTCCACCAGCGACGGGAGGACGTAGAACAGGTAGGTATCCTCCGGCGCCCCGGGCGGATCGTAGGATTCGTTTCCTCCGATGTCGAGACCGTACAAGTAGTAAGCCACCGTGCTATTCAGAGGTTGGCCGGGGATCTCCCCGCTGTACAGATCTCCAATTTGGTGCATCAGTGGCACGGTTGACCACTCGGTCGTCAGGGTTCGGTAGTACAAACTGACCTCATCGATCCCCGAGTGCTCGATCACCGTCGTCTCGATGACGTACGGTCCGGTCACGTTGGGGGTATTGCCGTACTGGGTTGTCTCCGAGAACATCGGTCCGGCAATGTCGGTGAGGATGAAGTTGCGCGAGGTGACTTCGCTCTCGACAATCGGCACTCCGAAAGCGGTGTCGGGCCAAAACCCTTCAAAGCTGGCCACCAGCGTGTATGTCCCGGTCGGCACCGTGCCTTCATAGGTTCCATCAGTCTCGGAGTACAATGTGTGACCGTTTTCGAGTACCCTCACCTGAGCCCCTGCGAGCGGCGCGCCCCCGGCGGTCAGGTTGGTCACGGTTCCACTCAACGTTCCCCGGGGCACATTGGCCACCGGGACGAATCGGATCGCGGTTCCGCTGGTGATCGGCGCGGCGCCGCCGTTGTAGTCGTTGTAGTATCCGTACATCACCCCGGTCGAATTCTCGCCGTCCTGGATCCCGATGGTGGAATAGTGCTGGCCATAGTCAACGTTGCTGAATGTCTCGTACTGGAAGAGGATGATGCCGTCGTCGGTATCCGTGGGATAGTGCGCTTCATCGTAGAGGATGACCTCGAAGTTGCTCACCGCGGCCCCGTAATTGTTCTTCACCCGGCTCCACTGGACGACGTAACGATGGTTGCCGGCATCGTACCAGTGGTACACCGCGTCGGATCCGCTCAGGTAGAAGTTGTCCCACATGGGCGCGATGAGGTTGGGTGGCGCCCCGGCGCAGGGAATGTTCCAGTTGCGGTAGTTCACCAGCCACGTGGACCCCATGCACATCCACCCATTGGAGCAAATGGTGGCGCGCGTGAAGGGCTGCCCGTAGTAGCTGAATCCGAAGGGCAGGTCGACCGTGACGACATCATCCTGGCCGTAACCGTTATCGGAAAGGCCGAGGGACGTGCCTGGCCCGCCGTGGTTCGGCGCGATCTCAACCCAATCGTATGCGGGCGCGTCGGTGTAGCCGGTGTCTCCATTATCGAAAGCGTAGTAGCCGTATGCGCAGGGTCCGGTGGGATCGGTGATCGTCTGTGATCCAATCGTGATTGTGAAGTGGACGGTATCCCGGGCTCCGCCGGAGAAGCTCACCAGAAGCGCCATGGGTGCGACGAGGCCGCCGAAACACTCCGGCGCAACGCTGATTCCGAACGGGCGATTGTCATTGGCCGCAAATCCACCCGGCAGGATGGTGCCGTAGGATCCCTCCTCGGCGGTGACGTCGATCCAGGTACTGCCCGAAACGAGCGTGGCAGTGACATCCAAGCCGGCGGCGTTCCCATGATTGGCCAGGGTCACCGCGATCGTACCCGACTCCCCGGGGTCGATTTGCTCCCCGAAACCACTCGACGTATGACCGGCGTAGTCAAACGCGGCGGCCACCGCGGGGAGTTGGATGATCGAGTACCAGCTCTCGCCCGCGGATTCCAGGGTCAGTCCGAGCGCGAGGAGGTGCCCATCCGGGCAGTCCGAAGCCACGGAGAAATCAAAGTCCTCACCCGACCACGCCAAGCTCCCGCCTCCGATGGTTCCAAACGTCTCAGTACTGTCCAGGATTGTGATGTACGGATCATCCGTCGTCAATGTACCGGTCACACTGTCTGCCGCCACGCTGCCCCAGTTGCGCACTTGTACGGGTAGCTCGATCACCTCGAGAGGGTTGATCAAACCATCCCCGTTACCCTGGCTGTCATCCTGTCCGTCATCGTCGATGGAGTGC
>JAHJML010000289.1 GCA_018821365.1 Actinomycetota bacterium
CGATCGCCGGTACCTCCAGGTCTCCTAGGCGAGCTTCCGCCGTGGTCTGCAGGTACTTGAGCGCCCGAGTGAGCGCGGACTCCGTGGGGGGCAGGTTGGCGCGCATAAGGTCGGCCCACTTGCGGGCGCCGCGCAAGTCGTCGGTCATCACCACGAGACGCCCGTCGGTGAACAGCCCTCCCCTGCCGGCTCGACCCGCGAGATTGCGGATCCGCGCCACCCGCGGCCCTCGCTTCGGGTGAGGTGGGTAGGCGGCCACGACAGTGCGTGTCGGGAAGTC
This sequence comes from Actinomycetota bacterium, assembly GCA_018821365.1. Lineage (GTDB taxonomy): Bacteria > Actinomycetota > Acidimicrobiia > Spongiisociales > UBA11373 > JAHJML01. The sequence goes on from JAHJML010000289.1 coordinate 281, forward strand.
GACCCCCTCGAGCAGGGTCGATGTGCAAACCACACACCGCAGTTTGCGCTGGCGGGCTGCGGTTTCCACGGCCCGACGTGCGCTGCGGGAGATGTCGGCGTGGTGTACGCCGATGCCGCGGCGAAGCATGGTTGCCACGTGCGGCTCGGATTGCTCGATAGCCCGTGCGAGGTCGGCCAGGGCACTGTCGGTCTCCTCCGGGTCACCGAGCCGATCGGCGATGGCCTCCACCAGCTTCGGGATGTAGGACTTGTTGTCGGAGAACGCCACGACCAACCCACCGTGCGAGTACCGGGCGACGATTTCCGCAGTCTCCGCCCGCCGGTTTCGAGGTACCCCATCGCCTGAGGACCTCGCGGACGGTTTCAACTCGAACGCTCGTTCTGCCACCCCGGATTCCCTGAAAAGGACGCCGTACTCCCCTTCCACCCCCTTCACCCGGTAGTAGATGAGCCGGTCCAACCACGCAGGTGTCCAATCCGACTCAAGAGGAAGTCCTCGCAGCCAGTCAGCGAGCCGGTCCATCTGTGTGAACTGGCTTGAGAGAATGGCAACACGTACACCACGGCGCAACGCCCTGGCAATGCTGATCTCCAGTGAAGCGCCACGTTTGGCGTCATCGATCGATGTGCCTCATCGACCACAAGCAGGGCGAGATCGGACAGGGACGTGGAGTCGCCAGTGACCGCTCGGCGCCACTCAAGGTCGAACCGTTCGGGGGTCATCACCGCTACGCCACCGCCGGAAACGAGGCCTGCTGCTGGACTCACAGTGTCGAAGTCGAGTCCGCCGTGTGAGGACCGCACTTCGATTTCTGATGGCAGAGCCTGACGAAGATCGCCGGTGAGTTGAGTGACGAGCGCCTTCGTGGAAGCCAAGACCGCGACAACTGACTGATCAGCAGTATCGAGCGCCTGCGCCACCAGCAACTCAATGAGCGTGGTCTTGCCGGCGCTGGTCGGCATACGGACGGCAACTGACGGCAAGCCGGGATCCAATAGCCCGCCCCGTACTGCCTGTGCCTGCGAGGGCCACAACGCGTACCGGCCGATTCGCTGGAGGCGCTGAATCACGTAGCTGACGACCGGACCCGAGGCTCCCTGCTCGGCGGCAAGCAACGCAGGGTGACGGTCTAGGCGATAGATCAGCGCAGATGTCACGTGCCTGACTGCCTGCACGAGTTCCGGGTCGTCCGACGTCTCTGCCAACTGGTTCGCCGAAGCGATTAAGGCGCTGGCCGGTTGGTTCAGCTGCAACACCTGGCTCGCCGCGTCTGCAAAGGCCTCCAGCGCTGTATCCCGCAGTGTCCGGAAGGCGGTTCGGTCGGCCCCCGAGAGGATCTCGCCGAGACCCACGACCAACCGATCATCGCTCTCTTCCCTCGCAGCTTTGGCGCGGGCCAGGCCTAGCCCGTCCCAATCGGCCAGGTACCACAGCGCCGACTCCACGACCGACGCGTATGGCCCAGGCGGCACTGGGGGCGGTTGGCGACCAGGATCGCGAGAGCTGATGGGAGCAGCAATACCGGGCGTGTAGCTGCCAGCGCCGAGCAGCGTCGGTGCCTCGGCAGCCAGTTGGCCATAGGTGAGCCGGCTGGCGGTTTCATACAGCTCGTCGCGTAGACCTACGAGCCCGAGGACCTCTACTACATGTAACTCACTGACCGGAGGAAGCAACCCCCAATGCTCCTTTGCCTTCTTCACGGTGAGGTTGTCCCTGTCGACCACCGCTACCGCGTGGGCCTCATGCGGAGGATGCGTGCGCTCGGGATCGACGAGCCGTGCCAGAGCTTGGGCTGCCATCAGCGCGAACGCACGCTGGTGGTCCGGGTGAGCACTCATCAGTTGCACCCCCGCAGCCCACGCTGACCGGAGATATCCCTCGTCGATCGTCTCGAAGCTCCTTCCAATGGCCCCAAGGATCTCTCCTGGGCCCTGCCCCGCCCTTGCCTTCACCTCGACAGACACCGGTCTGACCTCGTCGACCGAAGCCAGGGAAACTGCAAGCACGTCAGGACCCTGACCCGTTGCGCTGCCGACGGGCTTGGACTCGATCTTCAGGAACGGCACCTCGACACCCAGCCGGGTCCTGTAGAGGGCCGCCCCCACCAGTTCCCCCAGATCACCCATTCGAACCGTCGGGTGATGGCCATCAGGCAAGCGCGGAGCGACGACAGCATCCGGGTGCCGCCAGATCTGCTGATCGCTGACGTAGGCCCGTCCGAGTTCGGCCGCGAGCAGACCGAGACCGACCGAATTGGCATCGAGGGTCCACCGGAAGATGGTCAGCCGGTCGTTGCATGCCGGCTCCTGACTCCGGAACCGGAGAGCGCTACCGAAGGCGCTACTCACCTTGCCGCCCGCCTCCCAGGCATCGATGCCCTCCTGACCAGCTACGGGTCGAGCGACTCACGGCCTACCCACCAAGCCGGGGATGCGCCGTCACCCGCCCCAGCCAGATCCCAGCACCTGCCCGCTTCAGCCGCTCCTGACGGTCCCGGTAGTCGGGCATGGTGCGTTCGACGCGGGTCCAGAACTTGGGGCCGTGATCGGCGCGGTGGGTGTGGGTGAGTTCGTGGACGAGCACGTAGTCCACCAGGGACGGCGGCAGCTGGAGGGTGGCCCAGTGGATGTTGAGCCGGCCCGGTGACTGTGACCCCCACCGGTACCCGAGGTCACGGACCACAACCTCAACCCCCGGCACTCCGACTCGGTCGGCCCATGGCTTCATACGACGCCGCAGCCAACCTGTTCCGGTTGCCCGGTACCAGGCTCTGATTGCCGCGGCCGGATCAGCGGTGCCTCGTCGGAGGCACAGACGCCCGCGCATCAGCTTCACCGGAACCTCTTGATCGTCGACGAGGAGGAGCCGGTAGCTGCGGCCCAGGTACATGAAGCCTTCCCCGTCGACGATCTCTCTGGGTGGGAGGACCGGGAGGAAGTCGGCCTTCTCGATGAGCTTGCGGTGGATCCAGTCCTGCTTGCGGTCCACGAAGTCCCGCACCGGGTCGTCGGGCGTGCCGGCGGGCACGGCGACGAACAGTGACCCGTCTCGTTCGATGGTGATTTCCATCGTGGTGCGGGCCGGGCGTTCCTTGACCGCGACTTGGAACCCGCCGACGTCGAGGAGCCGATCGGTCATACCCTCACCAGGAGTTGGTGGTTGGCTTTGGAGAGTTCGATCAACCGGTCGGCGACCCTCTTGCAGTCCTCGAGTGAGTACAGGGCGTTCTCGTCTAGGCGCCGCACGACCTGTTTGCGGAGTTCGTCCTGAGCGGTGGGGTTCCCCCAGAACCCGACGATGCGAACCTGGCGGCGGATCAAATCGACCAGCCGGGTAGTCACTCCGATCACGAAGTCACGGTCGACATCGGCGGCGGCGAGTTCCTCTTGGATGAGCCCGAGGAACCGCATGTCGACCTCGTTGAGGCCGGCCTCGTAGATGGGCCGCTCCTCGGCGGCCTCATCAACCAGGTTCCCCAATGCGATGACCAGCTGCTCCCACTTGCCTTCGAGGGCATCAAGAATCTCGTCGAGGCGTTCGGACAGCTTCTTGTAGCGGGCCGGGTCCTCGTCGTACTTCTCGCGGATCTGGTGCCGAAGGGCATGCTCCATCTCCGACGCCTTGGCCCGTGACGATGACAGTCCGGCGACGTGCGCCTTGAAGTCGACGTCAGTGATCCGCAATGGCGGGACCACCTGGGCCAGATCCAGCACGGTGATGTGCTCGTCGATGAGTTGACGGACCTTCTCCCGATACAGGGATGGGTCGAACCCGCCGTTGTTCTGGTCCCGGTAGCGGCGGCTGGTCTCGAACTGAATCTTGCCAAACAACTTGGCGTCGGCGACGAACGGACGGGCTTCGGGGCGGGGCAGCACGATGTCGAGGCTCACAAGGAACCGCTTCAGATCGATGTCGAACCGGGCCCGCAACTCCGGATCGGCGAAGAGCTGCACGCATTGCTCGATCACCCCGGGGTCGTCGAGCGGGACGATCTCGTGGCTGGTGAAGAACTGGCGGATCCGGGCGCGCCGATCCGACAACCGCCCGGCTTCCTCGGCGATGCTGCGCAGCGCCCCCGCCACCAGATCATCGAGCTTCCCATCCGCGTCGGCGTAGGCGGCGAGGGCTTCGGTGAGGTGGTTGACGACCCCGTAGTAGTCGACCACCAACCCGTAGTCCTTGCCGTCGGCGGTCCGGTTGACCCGGGCAATCGCTTGCAGCAACTCGGCCTGTTGGATGAGGCGGTCGAGGTAGAGGACCTGAGCCCGGGGAGCGTCGAAGCCGGTGAGGAGCATGTTCTTGACGATCAGGATCGCCAGTGGCGACGTCTTGTCGCCTTCGGGTCCGAGCCGTTTCTTCGAGAAGGCGTCGATGCGTGGTTGCTGTTCGGCCGTGTCGGTCCACATCGCCCAATCCGCCGAGTCGTTGTGCGCCCCCGAGATCACCGGGGCGAACTCGATGATTCGGATCAGCGCCAGATGTGGCAGGGCCCGTACCAGGAACTGCTGGCGGCGCGGCAGGTCATCGATCGCGTCGCCGTCGAGGTCGGCAAGTGCTGGGTCGAGATTCTCCAGGGCGGTGATAAGGCGGTCCCGAGCGGCGTTGAAGGCGCCCCGGTACCGAATACATGCCTTTCGGCTTGAGGCAACCACCATCCCCTTGAGCCGCTGCGGCAGGACGGTGGACACGTAGTGCTCCAGCATGTCGCTGGCCTTGGCTTCGATCATCTCCGGTGCCTCGAGCACCTCCGCAACCCCGGCGTACTTGGCCTGCAACGCCCCCCGCTGCTCCTCCGACAACCCCGAGAACCACCGGAAGAACAAGTGGTCCAAATCCGTGGCGCCCTTCACCGCGGCGTCGGTGGTGCGGCCCTCATACAGGATCGGAACCGTCGAGCCATCCGCTTCGGACTCGGCGAGGGTGTAGGTGTCGAGGAATGGCCCGAAGATCTCGTGGGTTTTCTTGCGGGCACCCATGATGATCGGCGTCCCCGTGAACCCGACCCGCGCCGCGTTCGGCAACGCCGCCATCAGATTGGCGTGCAACGCCGACGCATGGGAACGATGCGCCTCATCGATCATCACCAGGATCGACTCGTCCTCGTTCAGTACCCCCAAGGCCCCCGCAGCACCCTCATCGCCATCGAGACCCGGCTCGACAGTCGTGTCGTCGCGGTACTTCTGGATCATCGCCATCACCAAGCCAGGCCCCGGCTGGGACAACAGCGTCTTCAGATGCGACGCGGTGCGGGCCACCTGCACCGTCTCACCCGAAAGCTCTGCCGTGTCCCGCAACTGCTTCTGCAAGGCGGTGCGATCGGTCACCGCCACCACCTTGAACGGCCGCAACTCCGGGTCCGAGCGCATCGTGCGCACCAGGAACACCATCGTGAGCGACTTCCCCGACCCCTGGGTGTGCCAAATCACCCCGCCCCGCTGATCTACATGACCGTCCTCGGCTCGGGTCGTCCCGCTCTTCAAGCGTTCGACCGCCTTGTGCACCCCGCGGTACTGCTGATAGCGGGTCACCGCCTTGATCGTCCGCTGCCCGACCTGCATGAACAGCGTGAAATGCCGCACGATGTCCAACAACCTGGCCGGTGCCAGCATCCCCGCAAACAGGGACTCCTGACCCGACAACTCCCCCACCGGCTTCGTCACACCCGGCGCCACCGGCACCGGGTCGATGAGCGGATACGGGTCCTTCCACTCCAGGAAATGCTCCGGCCCCGACGTAAACGTGCCCGAGCGTGCCTCATCGAATGTGGCGCCGACGATGAACTGGTTCGTCCAGAACAGGGACTCGTTGCCCTCATCCGCCTCCACATCGTCACGCTGATTCGAGTACCGGCGCAACTGATCGAACGCGGACGCCATCGCATCCTCAGGACCCGGCGCCTTGCACTCGACCACCACCAACGGGATCCCATTCACGAACAACACCAGATCCGGAGCGACGAACCTCTTCGCCTGCCCACCCGGCTCATCCACCCGGAACTGGTTGATCACCAAGAAGTCGTTGTTCGCCCAGTCATCCCAGTCGATGAACCGGACCGTGCGGTCCCGGCTCTGATCCCACCCCTCCACACCCGGCACCGTCGTACCTGACAGCAGCAGATCGGTCGCCTTCTGGTTCGCCTCGATCAACTTCAGACCACCCGCACCGGCCTTCACCAACGCCGACACCGCCTGCGACACCCGATCCGCATCCAGCCACTCATCGCCGGTGTCGTCCACGTTGATGCGGTGAAGTGCGGCTCGCAGTCGGCCCTCCAGGATCACTTCACGCCACGACTCCCGCTCTGTCACAGCCGGATCCCAGACGTCGCCTTGGATGTGCTGCCAGCCGAGAGCCTTGAGTTGCTCGATCGCAGGCCACTCGACCAGATCAGACTCGATGCTGCTCATGGAGCCACCGTCCGAACGCGTCCAGAGAGGAGATCGTGCGCGAGTCCCTGCCGAATACCCTGGTACTTCCTGGCAGTCGCTTCCTCTGCCTCAATCCGTCGTCTCGCAGCGCCGATGATCTCCACCAATCGGTCCTGTTCATTGGGCGGCGGCATCGCGAAAGCGAAGTCGCCAACGATCTCAGCACTGAGATTGAGTTGGTTGGATCCGTGTCCGGCCGCCCGCAATCGCTCGTACTCCAACTGAAGCACCTCGAACAAGAACTCGGATCGAAGTTCTGGGCCCGGCTCAATGGCAGCGCATGCCTGATTGGTGGTCGCTGGATTACCCAGAATGGCTGAACGGCCACGGGTTCTCCCCTGTCCGTACATCGCGACCAGCACTGCCCCTGCGGGAAGGAGGCGAAGCGAGCACTCCTCAACCGCCGTCTCGGTCACGTGCTCCTCGGTGGTGAATATCCGACGGCCATTCACCTCAGCAGTCTTCACCCAAGGAACGGAACCACCCGCCCAGTAGTCCTGACGTGACCTATCAGGAGTGGCCCCGCCCCCAACTGCGGCCACATCGGAGATTCGAACGATCCGCCAATCGGAACCCTGCCGACCACCTCGGATGAGTTCACGCGCAAGTCCATCCTTCACCATTGCGAGTTTGGCCACCAGCCTCAGGGTGGCCCTGATACATACATCAATCGTGTCGAGGATCTCGGCAATCCTCCGCTGTTCGTCCGTGGCGAACATCGGGATCTCAAATCGGCCGAAGAACTCTGCTGGCACTCGCCGTTGCCCAGCCGAACCAGTCATCATCGCCTCTGCAGCACGGCGCAGATGGGGCGACTTGGTCCAGTGGTAGATGAATCGATCAGAAGCGCCGCAGCGCGGACGAAGAACGTGGAACTCAGTACTGCCTTGGCCAAGTGCAGTCGGCAACCCTCGGGCATGAGCGCCCTTGCCGTTCTCCAGGCACGGGGTGATCTTGGCGATCAGTACATCACCCTCCCGAAACCACACAAAACCGCTTCTCGCAGGCTTCACCTTCACCCGCTGGAGCTCACCGGATTCCGTGACATCGTCCATAGAGACGAACGAAACGGGCGCGCCAAGCGGCGCCGTTTCATCGCGTGGGTTCACGTCAACCAGCTCTGCGAGCATCGCAAGGTCAGGCATACCCGAGTCCCCGGAGATAGCCGCTCAACCGATCGGCCGCTTCCGACCTTTGCGACTCGACAACGCCGAAAGGGGTTGCATACTTGTCACGCCAGACGGCGTGACACTCGAGGAGACTCTCACGATTTCCGGTGATTAGGCGATCAAGTCCACGCACGAGACGCTGCTTCAGGTCGGCCTGGACAACGGCAACCA
>JAHJML010000213.1 GCA_018821365.1 Actinomycetota bacterium
CACCACGACCGAGGCCCCGCCCACGACCGAGGCCCCGCCCACGACGGAGGCCCCCACCACGACCGCCGCACCGCCGACCACCGCCGACATCACCTACGTGGTCGACGAGTCGACCTTCTTCCCCGATCCGCTGCCGGGAAGCGACCAGGCCCACGGCTCCGGCTGCGTCGTGCCGGGCGGTTCCACCACCCTGACCGACGGAATCTGGTTCGGATACGTGACGGCATTCACCCCCGGGACCCTGACCTTCGATCTCGCCTGCTTCTGGACGGGAGCCATCGCCGAGGCCAAGGCCATCGAGGACGGCGAGGAGGCGTTCGACTTCTACATCCGCAACCAGAACCCGCTGACCCGACAGGTGCCGCTGGCCGGCTCTGCCCGGGTCTGGTATGTCCCCGCCGTGGGCACCGACAGTTTTCCCATCGAGACCCCGGTCGCCTCTTGGCCACACCCGGATTCGTTCCTGGCATGCCCCAGTGACTGGTGCAGCGTCTGGCTGTACGTCAACGACGGGAAGGCGACCGCACTGGTGGAGCAGTACCTGCCGTAGCCCGGCGGAGGCCCGCTGCCTCTACATCTCGCGGCGGCCCGAGAGGGCCCTGCCCAGCGTGAGTTCGTCGGCGTAGTCGAGGTCGCCCCCGACCGGGAGGCCACTGGCCAACCGGGTGACCCGCACCCCGAGCGGCTTGAGGAGCCTCGCCACGTAGAGGGCGGTCGTGTCGCCCTCTACGTTCGGGTTGGTGGCGACGATCACCTCGGTCACCTTCTCGTCGTCGAGACGGGCGACGAGTTCGCGCAGCCGCAACTGGTCGGGGCCGATCCCCTCGATGGGTGAGATCGACCCGCCGAGCACGTGGTAGCGGCCCCGAAACTCCTGGGTCTTCTCCACCACGACGATGTCCTGAGGGCGCTCGACGGCGCACAGGATGGAAGGGTCGCGCCGCAGATCCCGGCAGATCGAGCACTCCTCGGAATCGGTCACGTTGAAGCACCGGATGCACAGCCGCACCTCTGCCCGCATCGAGAGGATGGACTCGGCCAGTCGCCGGGCATCTTCCTCCTCGACATGGAGCAGATGGAAGGCGAGCCGTTGGGCGGTCTTGCGGCCGATGCCGGGGAGGCGCGCCAGTTCGTCGATGAGCCGCTGGATGGGGGCTTCGAACATCACCCGAGCAGCCCACCCAGGTCGTCGAGGCTCAGCGACCCGAGATCGAGTCCCCCGGCCGCCGGGCCGATCCCCAGCGTGGAGGCGGCGGCCTCTCGCATCCCCGCCATCGCCTGATTGACGGCGGCCACCACCAGATCACCGACCAGTTCGGGGTCGTCGGGGTCGAGCACGGCAGGGTCGACCTGCATCGAGACGAGATCGCCGGCACCGGTGACCACCGCCACGACCATGCCGCCCCCCGCCGAGCCCTCGAAGGTCTCCTCGGCCAGCGCCTGCTGCTTGTCGGCCATCGCCGCCTGCATCTCGGCGGCCTGGGCCATCAGCGCCTGGATGTCGGGCATCCCCACCCGCCCCTGCATCTGCGGCATGCCGCCCCGGGGGACGGCGCTGCGTGGAGGTGGCCTGCGGCCCTTCTTCGCCATAGGCGGTCAGGGTATCAGCGGAGGGCGACGAATCGCCGTGATCGAACCCGGTGCCCGATCCGCACCCCGGTGCTCATTCGTCGACGATCTCCCCGTCGAACATGTCGACCACCATCTCGGCCGGATCGATGGCGCCCTTGCCCGTGTCGTCGAGATCGTCCTTGTCGGGTGTCTTCTCGGAGGGATCGTCATCGGCGTCCTCCGGCGGATCGGAGTCACCGTTGACGGCCCGGTACTCGATCGTCACCACCCCTCCCAGGAGCTCTCCGGCAGCCCTGGTCACCACCCCGGTGAGCCGATCGTCCTCCTGGAGTTGCGCCAGGTGGAACGGCAGGTGGGCTCCGATGCCCAGGACCAGGCGGGCGCCCTCCACCCCGATCGGGCGGGTCTCGCGGAAGAGGGCGTAGCGGCGCGGCCCCGATTCCTCCCGGACCTTGGACACCAGTTGCGGCCACACCGTGTCGACGGCGGCTAGGTCGAGACCCGCCGGCGGGTCGGCGGCCGGCTGCGCCGCCACCACCCGATCGGGGGCGGAGGGCGGTTGGTCCGCCCGAGACGCCGTGGCCGGTTCCGGGGCGAGCTCCAGCCGGGGCGGCGAGGTCGGGATCGGTTCCGTCTCCGCCCGGGGTGCCCGGGGAATCGCTTCGGCGGGGGTCTCGGATCGCTCGCCCAGCAGGCGCACCCGATCCTCGAGACGGGCCATCCGCCCCGCCAGCGAGACCGGGTCGGAAGCCGTCTCGGGACGGACCAGCCGCAGCAGGGTCAGCTCCAGCACCAGCCGCTCCTCGCGGCCCTCGCGCAGGGTCACCAGCGCGTCGCCGAGTTGGTCGATCGCCCGCAGCACATCACTCGAATCGAGCGCCCGCGCCTGGGCCCTCCACTCCTCGAGGACGTCGGAAGGCTCATCGACGATCTCCTCCAGGTTGGGGGCGTACTGGGCCAGGAACACGCCGCGGAAGAACTCGAGGGCGTCGGCCGCGTAGCGGCGCAGATCGGCGCCGCTCCCGGCGATCTCGGCCACCAGGCGCAGCGCCCCGGGGGCGTCCTGGCTGCTGATGGCGGCACACAACCGGGCAAAGGTTTCGGTGTCGGCCAGGCCCAGAGCGGCGTTGACCCCGGCGGCGTCCACCTTGCCGGAGCCGAGCGCCGCAACCTGCTCCAGCAGGCCGAGTGCGTCGCGCACCGAGCCGCGGGCGTGACGGGCCACCAGCGACAGTGCCTCGGGAGTGGCTCGAATCCCCTCCAGGCCGGCGATCCGGGAGAGGTGCCCGATCAATACCTCGCTGCCGACGGGATGGAAGTCGAAGCGCTGGGTGCGGCTCCTGATGGTGGGGGGCAGCTTGTAGGGCTCGGTGGTGGCCAGCACGAAGTGGGCATGCTCGGGCGGTTCCTCGAGCGTCTTGAGCAGCGCATTGGCGGCGGCCCGCGACAGCATGTGTGCCTCGTCGAGGATGTAGACCCGCCTTGCCCCCCCGGCCGAGGCGACCGTCCCCACATTGCTGCGGATGTCCCTGACGTCGTCGACCGAGTTGTGGGAGGCGGCATCGAGTTCGATGACGTCCATGGAGGTGGTGCCGGTGATGCCGGTGCAGGAGAAGCACACGTTGCACGGTTCGCCGTCGATGCCGCGGTCCTGACAGTTGAGCGCCTTGGCGATGATGCGCGCCGTCGAGGTCTTGCCGGTACCCCTCGGGCCGGCGAACAGGTAGGCATGCGCAACCTTGCCCTGCTGGACCTCGCGGGCCAGCGTCAGGGTGACGTGGTCCTGCCCGACGATCTCGGAGAAGCGTTGCGGCCGGTACTTGCGATAGAGCGCCTGGTAATCCACCGGGCCGATCGTACCAACCCGCTGCGTCAGGCCACCAGGCGGCGGTCCCCCGGTCCTACACCACGACGTCGAGGGCCACGTCGAGGCTCTCGACGCTGTGGGTGAGCCACCCCATCGAGATCACGTCGACCCCGGTCTCGGCGATCTCACGGACGTTGCCGGGGGTGATGCCCCCCGAAGCCTCCAGGGGGACCCGGCCGCTGTTCATCTCGACGGCCCGGCACAGGTCGTCGGGGCCCATGTTGTCCAGCAACACCGCATCGGCCCCCGCCTCCAACGCCTCGGCCAACTGGTCGAGGGTGCCGACCTCGATCTCGATCTTGACCAGGTGGCCCACCGAGCGCCGGGCGGCTGCGACGGCGGCGGCGACCCCTCCCGCCACCGCCACGTGGTTGTCCTTGATGAGCACCGCGTCGTCGAGGCCGAAGCGGTGGTTGACGCCTCCGCCGGCCCTGACCGCGTACTTCTCCAGCAGGCGGAGCCCGGGAGTGGTCTTGCGGGTGCAGGCGATCGCCGCCCCGGTCCCCTCCACCGCCGAGGTGATCCGGGCCGTCAGGGTGGCAATCCCACTGAGACGGCCCAACAGGTTGAGGGCGACCCGTTCCGCCGAGAGGATCGCCCGGGCCGGGCCCCTGATGGCGGCGACGACGGTGCCTGCCTCTACGGCGGTGCCGTCGGCCACCAGGATGTCGACCTGCACCCGGTCGTCGAGCAGTCCGAAGGCCGAACAGGCAATGCCCAGGCCGGCGATGGTGCCCGCCTCCCTCGCCACCACCGCCGCGGTGGCGGTCGCATCGGCGGGGATCACGGCATCGGTGGTCTGGTCCCCGGCCCTGCCGAGATCCTCCCGCAGGGCGGCTTCCACGATGGGGAGGTACAGCAGTGGGAGCGGGGGGCGCAGTTCGGTCACGAGTTCACGACCACCGGTCGATCCCACCACCGGGTGGTCTCCGGGAAGTCGGTTCGGTAGTGCCCGCCGCGGCTCTCGGTGCGCAGGAGGGCGGCCGAGGCGATCATCCGTGCGACCGCCACCATGTTGGCGCCCACCGAGACGCCTGGTTCGATCTTCTCACCGAGGCGATCGATCTCCTCGAGTGCCGACATCAGGCCGGTGTGATGGCGTATCAGGCCGACCCGGGCCCACATCAGATCACGCAGTTCGGAGATCACATCGGGTTGCGGGTCCGGTTCGAGTCCCGGTGCCTCGGCCGCCCGCAGTGCGGCGATCCCCACCCCGTTGCCCATGCCGGCGGCTTCGATGTCCAGGGCGGCCCGGTGGCCGAACACGGCGCCCTCGAGCAGGGAGTTGCTGGCGAGGCGATTGGCGCCGTGCACCCCGGTGCGGGCGGTCTCACCGACCGCCCAGAGGCCCGGCAGCGAGGAGCGGCCGCCGAGGTCGGTGGCGATGCCGCCCATGTGGTAGTGAGCCGCCGGGGCGGCCGGCATCGGCTCCTTTCTGGGGTCGATGCCATCCTCCATGCACAGGCCGAACACCGTCGGGAACCGGGTGGGGAAAGCCGCCCCGACCGCGGTGGTGGCGTCGAGAAAGACCTTGCCGCCATCCTGGATGACCCGCCAATTGGCCCTGGCGACCACGTCGCGGGGGGCCAGTTCGGCGTCCTCGTGGACGTCGACCATGAAGCGGCGGCCCTGATCGTCCAACAGCACCGCACCCTCGCCGCGCAGCGCCTCGGTGAGCAGCGACATCGGGTCCCGCCCACTGGCCAGCGCGGTCGGGTGGAACTGCACGAACTCGATGTCCCGCAGCCTGGCACCCGCCCTGGCAGCCATGGCCAGGCCGTCGCCGGTGACCGGGGGTGGGTTGGTGGTGTTGGCGTAGAGACGGCCCACACCGCCGGTAGCCAGCACCACGGCGGGGGCGTTCAGCAACACCTGGATGTTGAGGCCGATCCGGGCGGTCAACCCGACGACCCGCCCGGCATCCACCACCAGGTCGGCGGCAAAGGCGTGATCGACGATCTGGATGTTCTCCGAGGCCCTGGCGACGGCGACGAGTGCCCTGGCGATCTCGGCGCCGGTCGCATCCCCATCGGCATGGAGGATCCGGCGGGTGTCGTGGCCGGCCTCCCGGCCGAGCATCAGGCTCCCGTCCTCGTTCCTGTCGAAGGCCACCCCCCGCGCGATGAGATCGGTGACCCGGGCCGGGCCCTCTCCGGTCAGCACCTCCACGGCCGTCTCGTCGTTGAGTCCCCCGCCGACCTCCAGGGTGTCGGAGGCGTGCCACGCCGGGCTGTCGTCCCCGCCGACCGCGGCGGCGATCCCGCCCTGGGCATAGGGGGTCGACCCGTCGGCCACCTCTCCCTTGGACAGGACGATCACCCGCAGCGGCGCCAACTCGATGGCTGCGGTGAGTCCGGCGATGCCGGACCCGACGACGATGGCATCGGCGGCGAGCACCTGGTCGAAGTTCGCCGTCATCCGCCCGTCCCCCTTCCCACCTCGAGCATCCTCTCCACGGCGCGGCGGGCCCGGCCGGCCACCGCGGGGTCGATGGTGACCTCGTGGGTCATCGTCTGCAGCGAGTCGAGGATCTTGGGCAGGGTGATCGTGTTCATGTACGGGCAGATGTTGCAGGGCCGCACCATCTCGACGCCCGGATTCTCCACGGCCACGTTGTCGGCCATCGAGCACTCGGTGACCATCAGCACCTTGGCGGGCCGGGTCTCGGCCACGTAGCGGGACATGCCGGAGGTGGACCCGACGTAGTCGGCCTCGGCGAGCACCTCGGGGGGGCACTCGGGATGAGCCAGCACCTCGATGCCGTCGTAGGCGGCCCGGAAGCGGCGGATCTCCTCGGGGGTGAACCGCTCGTGGACGACGCAATGGCCCTTCCAGAGGATCACGTCCACTCCGGTCTGCTTGGCCACCCAGGTGCCGAGGAACTCGTCGGGGAGGAAGATCACCCGATCGACACCGAGGGACTCCACCACCTCGACGGCATTGGACGACGTGCAGCAGATGTCGGACTCGGCCTTCACCTCGGCTGAGGTATTGACGTAGGTGACCACCGGAGTGTCCGGATAGCGCTCGCGGAGGAGTCGAACGTCGGCACCGGTGATCGAGTCGGCCAGCGAGCAGCCGGCGGCCAGATCCGGGATGAGGACCGTCTTGTCGGGGTTGAGCAACTTGGCCGTCTCGGCCATGAAGTGGACGCCGGCGAGCACGATCACATCGGCATCGGTGTCGACGGCCATGCGGGCCAGCGCCAGCGAATCGCCCGAGAGGTCGGCGACCCCGTGGAAGATCTCGGCGGTCTGGTAGTTGTGCGCCAGCACGATGGCATTGCGCTGCTTCTTGAGTTCGTTGATGGCGGCGACATAGGGGGCGTACAGATCCCACTCCACCTCGGGGACGATCGACTTCATCGGCTCGTAGCGAGCCCGGGTGGCGTCCTGCACCTCCCGGGGCTGCTCTGCGAGCGGGATGAGATCCAGCTTCATGTCGACTCTCTTTTGCTCAATCTGAGTATATCAGACAACCGGCGAATCCTAAACGAGGGAAGAGGCGGCGTCCATTCCCGGCTCAGCCGCTGGTGCGCAACCCGGGGAGGCCCACCCCGGGGGCGGGGCGCTCCCGCAGCACATCGCGCCGGAAGCGATACAACTCGGCCGGCCGTCCCCCGGTGGTCGGGTCGAAGATGCCGGTCTTCTCGACCAGTCCGCCCCGATCCAGCAGGCGCCGGAAGTTCTGGGCGTGAATGCGCACCCCCGAGAGCGCCTCGACCACCCTCTGCAGGCCGGTGAGGGTGAAGGTGTCGGGCATCAACTCGAACACCACCGGCCGATACCGGATCTTGCCGCGGATGCGCCCGAGCGCTTGAGCAGCGATGCGGCGATGGTCGAGCGCCAGGGCGGCTCCGTGCACGGCGGGGTCGCTCTCGGGAGCGCCGGCTTCGGAAACGAATCCGATCTCCCACAGCAACTCATACCGCTCCAGGACTCGTTCGACGTCCCACGAAGAACCCTCGAGCCCGAACAGGATCTGGCTCCGCTCCCGGCGGGCCGCCCGATCTCCGGCCGACGCGCCCAGCGCGGCCCAGGCGTCGAGAGCGGGGACGATGGCGGTCCCGAAGACGGATGGGCGCCCTTCCCTCCAGTCCTCCCAGGGGAAGAACCCATACCAATCCCCCCACACCGCTCCGCTCCCCGGCGACGGCGCCCGTTCCTTCACCAGTGCCAGGTAGGCGACCGTGATCAATCGCACCTCGAGATCGGTGCCCCGGTCTCTGTCGCCGAGCGTGTACAACTGCTCGACGTACCCGAGATCGATCCCGGTCCCCTCGCGCACCCACCTCCGCAGTGCCCGCTCCAGGGTCCGGTCGAGCGCGGGGTCCAGGGTCCCGGTGGGCAGGGCCGCCGGGGCGCCCGCCAGGGTGATGATGCGGGGGGCTTCGTCGGTGACGGCGACGATCACCGCATCCAGACCCACTTCGATACGGCCGCTGTTCACCCCGTCAAGGTTAGGGGCCGGCGACCCTCGGGGAGCAGGGCCCGCCTACGATGCGCGCATGCACTTGCGGCTCGGCATCGATCTCGACGGCGTCGTCGCCGACTTCAACGCCGGTTGGATCAACCGCTACAACGACGAGTTCGGGACCGCCATCCCCTTCGACGCCGTCCAGGTGTGGGACGGCATCCACCGGCTCACCCACTTCCCCGACATGGAGGGCTTCTGGGATTGGGCCCGCGGCCATGGGCACGGCAGCATCTTCCGGCACCTCGAGATCTACGACGATGCCGTGCCGGCACTGGAGCGCCTGGCGGCGGCCGGCCACGAGATCGTGATCATCACCACCAAGCCGAGATGGGCCGTCCACGACACCTTCGCCTGGATCGCAGACCATCGCATCCCCACCCGCGAGGTCCACATGAAGTGGGACAAGTGGCGGGTCCCCTGCGACGTCTACCTCGACGACGCCCCCCATGTGATCGAGGCCATCCACGACGCCAGGCCCGAAGCGCTCGTTTGCCGCTTCATCCGGGCCTGGAACGACCCGGTGCCCGGAGTCAGGGACGTGACCGACTGGACGGGGTTCGAAGCCATCGTCCATCAGGCCTCTCTCGCCAGAAACCGGGACCGGGACTAGCCTCTCCCTATCGGGCGCAGATCCGTCTGGGCCCGGCCAACGGACAGGAGAGTCAAGGACTTATGCGAGTACGCAAGATCCTTGTCGTCTTTGCTGCGTTCGCCATCTTGGTAGCGGCATGCGGCGACGACGACACTACAACAACAACCACCACGGAAACCACCGAGGCTCCGACTACTACCGAGGCCCCAGCGACCACCGAGGCGATGGGCCTGCAGACACTGGAACCAGGAATTCTGACGGTCGGCTCGGACATCTCGTGGCCGCCCTTCGAGGAGTACGTCGACGGCGTCGTCGTCGGCTTCGATGCGGACCTGGTCAACGAGATCGGCAGCCGGCTGGGACTGGAGACCGTATGGAAGGACACATCCTTCGACACGATCTTCACCAACCTGGCCCAGGGCCAGTTCGACATCGTTGCCTCCGGGGCGACGATCACCGCCGAGCGAGCCCAGCAGGTCAACTTCAGCGACGGGTACTTCAACTCGAATCAGGCGCTGACCGTCAACGCCAACGAGACCCCCGACATCCTGGCGCTGGCCGACCTGTCGGCTGGTGACTCGGTGGCGGTGCAGACCGGGACCACCGGCGCCGCCTGGGCGACGGACAACCTGGCCCCGCTGGGTATCGAGGTTCGCGAGTTCCCCCAGGCCCCCGACACCTACAACGCCCTCGAGGGCGGCCAGGTGACCGGGGTGATCTTCGATGTCGACTCGGCGATCGAAGAGGCCAGCAATCGGGAGGGTCTCGCCGTCGTGGCTGAGATTCCCACCGGCGAGCTCTACGGCATCGCCGTCAACCCCGAGAACGAGGAACTGCTGACCGCCATCAACGGCGCCCTTGCCGCGATGGTGGCCGACGGCACCTACCAGACGATCTACGACACGTGGTTCGACAAGCCCGAAGGCAGCATCAACTACGTGCCCGAACTCCCCACCGGCGGTGAGCCGACGGCGTCGGGTTTGGTGACCCTGGAGGAGGAGTGCGCCACATATGGTGGTTTGACTGCTCCTGAGGGGTTCCGGGTCAATCTGGTGACTGATATCGGCAAGGTCGATGACGGGACCTTCAACCAGTTCGCTTACGACGGGATGCAGGGCGCGTTGACGTGTTTCGGCATCACGGAGTCGGATTACATCGAGACGGCGTCTGAGGCCGATTATGCGGCCAACATCGGCACCTCGTTGACGCAGGAACCGGATGTCATGGTGACGGTCGGTTTCTTGCTCACC
>JAHJML010000214.1 GCA_018821365.1 Actinomycetota bacterium
CCTACGGCTCCTGCGGGACTCCCCCCTTGAGGTGGGAGCAAAGAAGGCGAGGTGGATCGGCCGCCCACATGCGGTATGTGCACCGCTCCCTGACCGGAGCGGTCCCGCCGAACGGGCTGGCTACTCCTCCTCCGTCCGGAGTTCGCTCCATCGGTCGCCAGCCGCCAGATCGATGATGGTCCCCGCCATCGCCAGCGCCCCGTCCCGCATCATCCGAAGCCCGTCGCCGGTGAGGGTGTGAGCGGCGAACTCGGGTTGGTGGTTGACGGCCGTCCCCGGGTCGATGCCCATGTGCGGCTGGATGGAGGGGACCACATGAGAGACGTTGCCCATGTCGGTGGACCCGCCCGCCAATGGCGGCCCGGCCGCCCGACGCGGCATCGGCCTGCCCAGTGCCTCGCAGTTGGCGGCGAACAGGTCGACCAGCAGCGGATGGCTCACCAGATCGTCGAACGGATGGCCGGCCGGTTCGATCTCGCAGGTGCAGCCGGTGGCGAGCGCCGCCGCCTCGAAGCAGGCGGCCACCTTGTCGTACAGCACCGCCAGGCGGTCGGCGGTGGCTGCCCGCACGTACCAGGACGACCTGGTCATCACCGGGATGATGTTGGGCGCATCCCCGCCGTGGGTGATGATCCCGTGCACCAGGTCGGTGGGCAGCATCGCCTGGCGGAGGGTGGAGACGTTCACATATGCCTGGACGAAGGCATCGAGGGCGTTGATCCCGAGTTCGGGGGCCATGGCGGCGTGCGACTCCTTGCCGTGGAAGGTGACGTCGATCTGGCGGATCGCCAGTTCGGCGGGGTCGACCAGGTCGTCGGGAGTCGGGTGCACCATCAGGGCGGCAGCCGCCCCCGAGAACGCTCCGGCATCGATGAGATCGATCTTGCCGCCGCGGGTCTCCTCGGCCGGGGTGCCGAGGATGGTGAGGCGGAAGCCGAGTTCCCCGGCGAGCGGGAGCAGCGCCACCCCGGCGCCCAGCGCGGCGGTGGCGATCAGGTTGTGGCCGCAGGCATGACCGACCCCGGGGAGGGCGTCGTACTCGGCACAGACGACGACCTCGGGCCCCTGCGAACCGGCCCGGGCGGCAAAGGCGGTCTCGACCCCGAAGGCGGGGTACTCGACCTCGAACCCCTGCTGCTCCAGGAACCCGGCGAGCCGGGCCGAGGTGGCGAACTCCTCGAGCGACAACTCCGGGTTGTCGTACATCCAGCGGCTGATCTGCTCCAGTTCGGCGGCGACCGCTTCGAACCGATCGGCGGCAGCGGCTTTGTGATCCATGTCGGCTCCTCTGCTCACGACCGATCGGGGTCCGCCAGCAGGCAGGCGGCGTGGTGGCCCTTGCCGACCCTGATCGATGGGGGATCGATCTCCCGGCAGGCGTCGAAGACCCGGGGGCACCGGGGAGCGAACCGGCAACCCTCGGGGATTCGGGTCGGGTCGGGAGTCTCCCCCGTCAGGATGATCCGCCGCTTCGCCCGGCCCTGGTGGGGCACCGGGACCACCGAGACCAGCGCCTCGGTGTACGGATGGCGGGGCTCGCTGAGGACCTTGCGGGTCGGCCCGTTCTCGACGATCCGGCCCAGGTACATGACGGCGATCCGGTCGGCGTAGGCGGCCACCGTCGACATGTCGTGGGTGACCATCACCAGGGCGATCTTCTGATCGCGTGCCAGCGACGCCAGCAGGTTGAGGATGTCGGCGCGGATCGAGACGTCGAGCATCGACACCGGTTCGTCGGCGATGATCACATCCGGTTCGAGGACCAGGGCGGCGGCGATCACCACCCGCTGCCGCTGGCCTCCCGACAACTCGTGGGGATACCGGCCGGCGAACAACTCGGGGGGGCGCAGCCCGGCCTGCTCCAGCGCCCGGGTGACCCGATCCGCCTGGTCGGCGGCCTCACCGCCCACCTTGTGGACCCGCAGCGGTTCGGCGACGATGTTGCCCACCGTCATCCGCGGGTTGAGCGACTCATAGGGGTCCTGGAAGACCATCTGGAGGTGGCGGCGGGCCCGGCGAAGCGATCGGCCACTGAGTTCGGAGAGGTCGTTGCCGGCCACCACCACCCGCCCGGCCGTGGGGAAGAGAATCCCCATCATGAGGTTGGCGGCGGTGGTCTTGCCGCAGCCCGACTCCCCCACGATCGCCACCACCTCCCCCGCCCGCACCTGCAGGTCGATGCCGTCCACCGCCCGCACCACCG
>JAHJML010000215.1 GCA_018821365.1 Actinomycetota bacterium
ACCAGCGACGGCCCGGTGGTGACCGCCCGCTTCTACGGGTCGGCGATCACCCGCCGCTGGCCGCTCGTCACCAGCACACCCGACAGCCTGACGATGTGGGGAGAGTGACCCGAACCCGACCCGGCCCCCGCAGCAGGGGGGGTCGTCTGGCTCCGGGGGTGGGACTCGAACCCACGACACACGGGTTAACAGCCCGCTGCTCTGCCAATTGAGCTACCCCGGAGTGAGCGGGGGAAGGGTACCACCCCCCAAGTGGCAGAATGGAGCCATGGGATTCAAGACCGGACTGCTCATCGGGGCCGCCGCCGGCTACGTGCTCGGCGCCAAGGCGGGCCGTGAGCGATACCAACAGATCATGGACGGTTGGGCCCGATTCTGCGGAACCGACTGCCTCCAGGGGATGGCGTCCAAGGGCAAGGCGGTGGTCGACATGACCGCCGAACGGGTCAAGGGCGCCGTCACCGAGCACTTCAACGACGAGGACACCGAGGACGCCAAGGACTGACCGGCCCGCCACGCCGGGGTCCGGCCCCGGCGGTGCTCAGGCGTCGTTGAGATAGCCCTCCAGTTTGCGCGCCCGCGACGGCTGGCGCAGCTTGGCGAGCGCCTTCGTCTCCAACTGGCGGATCCGCTCCCGGGTGACGTCGAAGTGCCGGCCGACCTGCTCCAGTGTGTGGATCTTGCCGTCCCGCAACCCGAAGCGCATGATCAGCACCTCGCGCTCCCGGTCGTTCAACTCCTCGAGCACCATCCGCAGGTACTCCTGGAGCAGCTTGAAGGAGGCCACCGTCACCGGGGCGTCCGCCTCCCGGTCCTCGACGAAGTCCCCCAGCGTCGAGTCGTCCTCCTCGCCGAGTGGGCTCTCCAGCGACAGCGGGTCCTGGGCGATCCGGCGCAACTCGGTGACCTTGGAGGGGTCCAACTCCAGGTCGAACCCGATCTCCTCGATGGTCGGCTCCCGGCCCAACTCCTGGCTCAGGTTGCGCTGCACCGCCGCCAGTTTGTTGATGGTCTCCACCATGTGGACCGGCACCCGGATGGTGCGCCCCTGGTCGGCGAGCGCCCGGGTGACCGCCTGGCGAATCCACCAGGATGCATAGGTCGAGAACTTGAACCCCCGCCGGTAGTCGAACTTCTCGACCGCCCGGATCAGACCCAGGTTGCCCTCCTGGATCAGGTCCAGCAGCGGCATCCCCCGGCCCACGTACTTCTTGGCGATCGAGACGACCAGACGCAGGTTGGCCTCCACCAGCCGATGCTGGGCCCGCTCCCCCTGGATCTTGGTCCGCTGCAGGATGACCCGCTCGGTCTTGTCGACCTCTCCCTCGACCCCCAGTTTCTCCGATGCCCGCAGACCGGCCTCGCGCTGCATGGCCAACTCCACCTCGCGCTGGGCGTCGAGCAGCGGCACCCTCCCGATCTCCTGCAGGTACATGCGCACCGGGTCGGACACCTCGATCTCGTCGGCGCTGCTGAGAATCTCGTTCCCGCCCTCCTCGGAGTCCTCCCGCACCTCGATCTGGCTCCCTCGCAGCGCATCGAGCACCTCGTCGAAGGCTCCGGCGGCGGCGCCGGCTTCCTCCAACTCCTGCTGCAGTTCGGCCATCATCAGGAAGCCGCGCTGGCGGGCCCGCACCTGCAGGTCCCCGAGGACGCGCTGCACCGGATCCTTCATGCTGGGCTCCGCAACTCTCGACGCTGCCGCTCCAAAGCTATCAACTCTTCGAACTGCTCGGAATACACCTCGGGCTCGGCGGCCGGGTCGAGGGCGGCAACCCGCCGCCGCAGCGCCTGGATGCGGCCGTCGAGCGCCTCCGCCTCGAGCTTCCTGATCACCTCGCCCGGCTCGGCCAACGGCCGATCGGCCAGCGCCAGACCGCTCAGCATCTGGGTCATGCCGTCGTCCCCCCCGCTCAGCAACGACCCCAGATCGGGCGGCTCGCCGGGCCCGAGCGCCTCCAGTGCCGGGCGCAGCATCTCGTAGGCCGCCGCATGCACCGGGTCGTTGAAGAGGGCGGCCTCGTAGTGGAGCCCGGCCAGGCCGGGATGGTTGGCCAGCATCAGGCGCAGCAACTCCCGCTCGGCACGCTCCCGGCCCCCGGCCGGCTCGGCGGGGGCACGGCGGGGG
>JAHJML010000294.1 GCA_018821365.1 Actinomycetota bacterium
CGTTTCAGGAAAACGCGCGGATTCCCGGCGGCGATATAACTGATTTTCAAGCCCTGTTTTTATAAGCCCTGTTATCTTCATGACGTCACCATAGCAAATTTTTCCCGGCAAGAGGAGCGTTAAAAACAAAAAGCAGCATGATGGAATTACCGGAAAAATTTTGCTAGAGTAAGTTATTAATCATGAAGGAGGGCCGGAGATGAGCAAGCTGCCGGGATCATTGACCGTGGTTTTATTGCTCCCGGCGATATTCTGTTTCGCCGGCTGCGGGGACAAAGAGTCAGGGCCGGACCGGGACGTCGTGGTGGACAACACGGTGGATACCGAGCCGGACGTCGAGCAGGACGGCGCGCCGGATAGTGAGCAGGACGGCGCGCCGGACCTTGTGCCGGATGCCACGGCAGCTGCTATTTCCTTTGAGGAAGTAGACTTTCACGGCTTGGAAAAACTGAGTGACTGGGGATTCGAGCTCCTTACCGGCGACCTGAACGGCAACGGCCGGCAGGACGCCGTGATCATTTCCCATCAGCCGGTCGAAGAAGGGACCGTTTGGATTTACAGGAACAACGGGGATTTCGCATTCGAGCTCCGGCAGAGACTGGAAGCCGGCGAGGGAAACGATCTTCTGCTCCTGGACATCAACAACGACTTTGCGTTGGATCTGATTTTTGCTCATGACTGGCTGCCGCTGGATCTTTTCGTGAATACCGGAGAAGGAGAATTCGAGTTTTTTGCTCAAAGCGTCGGCGAATCCACGGAGATTGCATTCGGCGACCTGGATGGCGATGGAGATCTTGACCTGATGGCCGGAACAACGCGATCGGGAGGCGAGAGCACGGTGTGGAGGAACAACGGATCGTTCGAATTCCTGGAAGAAATGTCGGGGGAAATCGGCCTGGAAAGCGAGGGGCCTTCAGCAAATATCCTTTCAGTCGATTTTAACGAAGACGGTCTGCCGGACACGTTCTGGGGAGTGTGGACGTACGCGCTGGTAGACGGGTTTCCGGTCATCGCGTATCAAAACCCGGATGGAACATTCGAGAAGGGCGTCTTGCCGCAGCACGCTTCATTCAATGGAATTCCAGCCGATTTTAACAGGGATGGACATATGGATCTGCTCTTCCTTTTCAGCGATGCAACAGTTCCGGACAGTCACCCGGTCCTCTTCCTGAATGACGGAGATGCAAATTTTACAACAGTGAATTACGAGGAGCTCGGGCTGCCGTCATCGATAAGCAGTGTTGCCATCCCGATCGATTTTAATAATGATGGATTCCCTGAATTGATCACGTACGGCTATGGAAGGACAAACAGGCTGTTTCGAAACACCGGCGGAACTCATTTCGAGGACATAACCGAAGAATCCGGATTCATTGTCGGCGATAATGTGGGTTACGTTCTGGCAACGAGTGACCTGGACAACGACGGCGACATCGATATCATCGCGATGGATTCACATAACTTTGGAGACGAAGAAATTCATGTGCTTGAAAATACGACAACGGGAAAAAGCTGGGTAAAAATCAAACTGACCTGCGATGCCCCATCACAAGGATCAGACATGCCAATGCTGCTTTTACATACTTCATGGTTTCACCTTGATTCGTTGTAAGGGTAAACGCACGATTCGTTCATAAGTTGCATTTGTTTTAAAACTCTGTTTCAAAATTGCCCCGACTTCAAAATGCCTATTGTCTCGCGATGACATTGAAGATAATATGGCAAACATGATAGGGAAAGAAACCGTCGGACAATTGCTCGCTCTTTGCGCCGTTGGGGCAATTATTCTGATCGGACTGCCGGCCGGGGAGGCGGGCGCGGATCACACCTATCCCCGGACGGGAATCTTCCAGTGGGGCGGCGCACCGGCCGACTGGTACGCAAGGTTCGACCTGGTGGACTTCGGAAGCACGAGCAGTGACCTGGTCCGGGACATCAAGGCCATCAGCCCCGACACGCTGGTTCTCAACACGGTCGATTTCAACGCGGGCGCCCACCTGGGAGGGGACATGCCCGATGAATGCAGGATGAAAACATCCGGCGGCAGCGACTTCGGCTGGTACGCGGGCGTTGATCCGTCTCCCGACCAGATCTCCCCGAATCTCTCCGACGTATGCCCGTCGCACGAGGGCACGCCCTGCAACCTGTGGTTTGCCGGGTACGTCACGTCCCGCTTCGACCTCGAGGTGTTCGACGGCATTGCCACCGACGGCCTGTACTGTGGGCCTCACATGAGCTACAGCCCGCCCGCGGACATCGACCTGGACCGCAATGAAGTCAACGACTTTGACGAGCACGGCCATGACTGGGTCGTGGAGCACTGGCACAACGGCGTCGGGCAGTTCCTGAGCAGGGTGAGGGAAATCGTCGGCCCCGGCAAGGCGATCCTGGTGAACTCGGGCGTTGCGTTCGACGCCCACAACGATCTTGCGCTGATCAACGGCGCGGTCCTGGAATATTACGGGTGCACCGTCAGCTGGGAATACGAGCGGGGAAGATACATGAACTTCATGGAAATCTCGCCCGAGCCGCACGTGGCCCTGTTCTCGGCCAACCCGGGCGGCGAAGAGCCCAACCGGCCGGACGACGATAAAAACTACTTCACCTTCATGCGCTTCACTCTGGTCAAGACCATGATGGGCGACGGGTATTTCTGCTACGAGCCGCGCTGCCGCGTCTGGGGCGAGGCCACGCATTATTACAACTACTATTACGACGAGTTCGACCTGGACATCGGCACCCCGACAACGGGCATGCTGAAGCTTGGCGACGCCGACATATGGGTGCGGTTTTTCGACAGGGGCGCCGCCATCGTCAACATATCGGGAGAAGCGGCGACCGTGACCGACGAGGACCTGCAAGCGCTGGACGGGTACGGCGGCCCCTACCACCGCTTCCGGGGAGGCCAGGACCCGGCGTTCAACAACGGCGAACCTTTCGACGAGGTGGAGCTCATGAGCGAAGCGTTCGTGGGGTACGGCGATGCCACGTACATCGAGGGCGACGGCATCGTTCTCGTGAGCGAGCCCACGGTGGCGGTCGCCGACATCATCATTGACAATGACAACAACAGCACATCGCCCGGGTCGGAGCCTCCCGACCTCGACGGCTGGACCCTGGACAGTGAAGGCAACCGCAACGGCAACTACTCGGTGCGCGCAGCCCCCCATCTCGAGCAGTATGCTTTTGCCTACAACAGGGACATGGACGGAGGGGAGCAGGTCGTGTACGCGCCCACGATCGGACTGGCCGGCAGCTACGAGGTCCTTGAATGGCACGGCAGCCTGCGGGACGGCATGGGCACGGCTGCGACCAATGTGCCTTACGCCATAACGCATGGCGGCGGGGCAGGGGAAACCGGGACCATCGACCAGACCGCGGACACGGAGCAGTGGAACAGCCTCGGCATCTTCGAATTCGACGAGGGAGCGGTCGGGAATGTCACCATGACCAACGATGCGGACGGAACGGTGATTGCCGACGCGTTCAAGTTCGTGTTCCAGGCTCCCGTGGTCGAGACGGAAGAGGACGTCGAGACAGCGGAAACCGCGGAAGCAGCCGAGCCTGCTGCCGACATGGCCGACGCCTCGACGGACGGCGGGGGAGAGCAGGACGAAGGCCCGGGCGCCACGTCGGGCGGATGCGGCTGCGCCATGATCCGATAACAGAATGTTAATTCTTGCAGCTGCACGCCCTTGGCGTGCCTCAGGCGGGCCAAGGGCCCGCAGCTACAGGACCAGCTTACCTGTTTCCTCGAAAACCTGCAGGATCCTCTCGTCGTTGCGCGGGTCGGGAGCGGGCGGGGAGGATGAAGGATAGCCCGGCTCGATCGCGATGCGGTCGTTTGCCATGTCCTCCTTGATAATCACCGGGAAATCAAAGGAAGCCGACGTGGTTTCGGACACGAATGCCCCGAGATAGATCCTGGCCTCGTCGGCCGTTACAACGAAGGGCAGGCCGTAATACCCGACTTCCGGCAGCAGGTCCCGGACGGACGGGCCCCATGTCGTGTCCATGGTGAGCGCGTATTCGCCGGCATGGTAATAGTGGATTTTC
>JAHJML010000216.1 GCA_018821365.1 Actinomycetota bacterium
CTCGCGCAAACCGACACCTCAGGGGGGAAGGTGCGGGGCGATGGTTCGCCCTGCGGAAGGGGGGTGCCCCGATCCGCTCGTGCTCCTCTATGCCCGGCTCGATGCCGGGTTCAACACCGCTTCCCCGCCGCGCCCGCTGCCTCGCCGGGCCGCTCCTGTCGACTCCGTTGGGATCACCACTCAACGTCTATTGACTCAATAGTGGTTGAGGGATATTCTCCCCGGCATGGATCTCACTGAGCGCGCCGTCCGCTTCGCCGCACTGGGCGACCCGGTGCGCCTGGCGCTGGTGGACGACCTGGCGGTGTCCGACCGGTCGCCGGCCGAACTGGGCGAGCGCCACGGCCTCGCCTCCAACCTGGTGGCCCACCACCTGGCGGTGCTGGAACGGGCCGGCCTCACTGACCGGACCCGCTCGGCGGGCGACGGCCGGCGCCGCTACGTCCGACTGCGGCCCGACGCCGCCGCCGGCCTGGACCTGGAGAGGCCGGCGCCGCACGGCCCGGTGCTCTTCGTGTGCACCCACAACTCGGCCAGGTCGCAACTCGCCGCCGCCGTGTGGTCACAGCGCACCGGAACCCCCGCCCACAGCGCCGGGACCCATCCCGCCGGCCGGGTGCACCCGGGGGCGGTCGCCGCCGCCGAGCGCGCCGGGCTGGACCTGTCCTCGGCGGCGACCCGCCGCATCGGCGAGGTAGCGGTGGATCCGGTCCAGGTGGTCACCGTATGCGACCGGGCCCACGAGGAACTCGCCCCCGAAGGATCCTGGTGGCACTGGTCGATCCCCGATCCGGTCGACGACCCGGCTCCCAACGCCTTCGAAGCCACCCTCGCCGAGATCACCCGGCGCATCGACCCGCTCACGACAGCGAGGACCACGGCCGCATGACCGAGCCCACCACCCGCCTCACCTCCGAGCAGCAGCACCTGGTCGCCCAGGTGACCCGCCGCCTCGTGGAGGAGTTCGCCGGCATGTTCTCGGCGGAGACCATCCAACGGTTCGTCGGCGAGTCGCAGGACCTCCTCGAAGCGCGCTCCCGGATCACCACCTGGCTGCCCATCCTCATCGAGAGGTTCGCCCGCGACCGGCTGCGGGCCCTGGCCCGGGTCGAAGGCGCCGCCGCCGGTGGCCGGCCCGGCGTGCTGTTCCTGTGCGTCCACAACGCCGGCCGCTCCCAGATGGCCGCCGGGTGGCTCCGCCATCTCGCCGGCGGCGCCGTCGACGTGTTCAGCGGCGGGTCGGAACCGGCCGGCAGCCTCAACCAGGCGGCGGTCGAGGCGATGGCCGAGGTGGGCATCGACATCCTCACCGAGATCCCCAAACCGTGGGCCGACGACGTCGTCCGCTCGGTGGACGTGATCGTCACCATGGGCTGCGGCGACGCCTGCCCGGTGTACCCGGGCAAGCGCTACGAGGACTGGGTTCTCGACGATCCCGCCGGCGAGCCGATCGAGGTGGTCCGCCGGGTGCGCGACGACATCGAGCGCCGGGTCCGGGCGCTGCTGTCCGGCCTCGGCGTCCCCGCCCGCCCCTGAGCGGCGGGTCCGCTCAATCCCCGGGCACCATCCCGGCACCCTCCGCCGCCGGGTAGAACCGGCGGCGGGCCCACAGGGCCACGTAGACCAGGCCGACCAGCACCGGGACTTCGATGAGGGGCCCGACCACGCCGGCGAGGGCCTGGCCCGAGGTGACCCCGTACACCCCGATGGCCACCGCGATCGCCAACTCGAAGTTGTTGGAGGCGGCGGTGAAGGCGATCGAGGTGTTGCGGGGGTACCCGATGCCGAGGCGCAGGCCGATGGCGAACGAGATCACCCACATCAGCCCGAAGTAGGCCAGCAGCGGCAGGGCGATGCGGGCCACGTCGAGCGGCTCGCGGGTGATCGTCTCGCCCTGGAGGGCGAAGAGGACCACCACGGTGAACAGCAAGCCGTACAGCGCCCAGGGGGCGATCCGGGGGATGAAGCGGGTCTCATACCACTCGAGCCCCTTGGTGCGCTCCCCCCACACCCGGGTGAGCCACCCGGCCACCAGGGGGATCCCCAGGAAGATCAGCACGATCTTGGCGATCTCCCACAGCGACACGTCCAGTGTGTCGGTGTCCAGGCCGAGCCATCCCGGCAGCAGTTGCAGATAGAAGTAGCCCAGCAGCGAGTAGGCGACGATCTGAAAGATCGAGTTGAGCGCCACCAGCACCACGGCGGCCTCCCGGTCACCGCACGCCAAGTCGTTCCATATCAGGACCATGGCGATGCAGCGGGCCAGGCCGATGATGATCAGGCCCGTCCGGTACTCGGGGAGGTCGGGCAGCAGCGTCCAGGCGAGAGCGAACATGAGCGCCGGGCCGATCAGCCAGTTCAGCACCAGCGACAGGGTCAGCATCCGGCGGTCGGCGGCGACCTCGGTGACCTTGGAGTACCGCACCTTGGCCAGCACCGGGTACATCATCGCCAGCAGTCCCAGGGCGATCGGCAGCGACACCGACCCGATCTTGATGGTGTCCAGCGCATCGTTGAGATTCGGGAAGATGCGGCCCAGGCCCAGCCCAAGGGCCATGGCGGCGAGGATCCACACTGGCAGGAACCGGTCCAGGACCGACAGGCGGGCCAGGACCGCCTGCTCTTCGGGGTGCCGACTGCCGACGTCGGTGGGCTTCATGTCGTTGCTCCTTCGATCAATGAACGGAGTCGTCGAGGGCCGGGATGGAACCGGTCGCGTCGGTGGGCATGTGGATGAACCCCGCCCCGTCAGGCCTCGTTGGCGGCGGCGGTCATGATCCACGACACGATCTCGCGGCTCTCCGGGACCCGGCCGCTCGCCTTGACCTCGCCGTCGATCGCCAGGCCCGGAGTGACCCACACCCCGAAGCTCTCGATCTCCTCGGGCCGTTCGACCTTGACCAACTCGGCCTCGAGTCCGGCCTGGGCAACCGCCTTCTCAGCTTCTGCATAGAGCCGCTGGCAGTTGGCGCATCCGGGGCCGATGACTTGAACCTTCATGTGCTTGCTCCTTCTCGTCATGTCTGTGGCTTCCTGGTTCACGCAGTCTGTCGCCGGTGGTCGATCGTTGTCAGGCCACCGCCCCATAGACCAGGCCGGCGACCGTCGACATGGCGACCACCAACGACACGAACACCATGGTCTTGCGGGTCCCCATGACGGTGCGGATCACCAGCATGTTGGGCAGAGAGAGGGCGGGTCCGGCCAGCAGCAGCGCCAGCGCCGGGCCCTTGCCCATCCCCGAGTTGATGAGGCCCTCGAGGATCGGCACCTCGGTGAGAGTGGCGAAATACATGAAGGCGCCGGCCACCGAAGCGAACAGGTTGGCCCCCAGCGAGTTGCCGCCCACCGACCGCTCGACCCAACTGCTGGGGATGATGCCACCGTCGCCGCCGTCGGGGCCGCCGAGCAGGAAGCCGGCCACCAGCACGC
>JAHJML010000217.1 GCA_018821365.1 Actinomycetota bacterium
CCGCGCTCGGTCATCAAGGAACTCAGGTCCCGGCTCGGCGACGCCCGGAGGTTCCTTTGACGTCGACGGCAAACTCGCTGCGATAGCGGGCTTGCGGGTCGAGGCATCCGCTCCCGATCTCTGGGAGGACCAGAAGCGGGCACTTGAGGTGACCAGGCGGTTGGCTTCCTGTGAGCAGATCGTGGCAGAGGTGACCCGCCTGGAATCTGCCCTCGACGACGCCGAACTGCTGCTGGAGATGGCCGCCGAGGAATCCGATGAGTCGGCGGCCGCCAACGTCGGCACGGAACTCGAAGCCCTCTCGACCGATCTCGAGAAACTGGAACGGGAGAGCCTCTTCTTCGGCGAGCACGACGACAGTGCCGCCATCCTCAGCGTCCATGCCGGCGCCGGGGGAGTGGACGCCGCCGACTGGGCCGAGATGATGCTGCGCATGAACCTCCGCTACTTCGAGCGGCGCGGTTTCCAGGCCGAGGTCGACGAGGTGTTGGAGGCCGAGGAGGCCGGCATCCGGTCCGCCACCGTCACGGTGCGGGGCGATCACGCCTACGGCATCCTGGAGTCGGAGCGCGGCGTCCACCGACTGGTGCGGATCAGTCCCTTCGACACCCAGTCCCGCCGGCATACCTCGTTTGCCGGGGTAGACGTGATCCCCGAGGTCGCCGAGACCGAGGTGGAGATCGACGAGGACGACCTCCGGATCGACACCTACCGATCGTCGGGAGCGGGCGGCCAGCACGTCAACACCTCCGATACGGCGGTCCGGATCACCCACCTGCCGACCGGGATCGCGGTGGCCTGCCAGGCCGAGCGCTCGCAACTCCAGAACAAGAACAGGGCGATGGCCCTGCTGGTGTCGCGGCTCGCCGAACACCATCGCAAACTGCGGCTGGTGGAGATGGACGAGATCAGGGGCGAGCAGACCGAGGCGGGATGGGGCCGCCAGATCCGCTCCTACGTGCTGCAGCCGTACCAGATGGTCAAAGACATGCGGACCTCCCAGGAGACCGGAAACATCCAGGCCGTCCTCGACGGTGACCTGTCGGACTTCTCCGACGCCTACCTCCACTGGAGGAGATCCAACGCCTAACGGCGCCCCGGGCCGGCTGCAATGCGCTGGCTATCGGGCATCCACTAGTAACCTGCGCCGCGGGCGGCGTTGTTCCGAGAGCCGCCCGACCTCTAGCCGCAAGAAGGCGTTGCCCCATGATCAAGGTCGAAGACGTCGCCAAGGTGTACGACGGCGGCACCGTCGCACTGCGTGACATCAACCTCAACATCGACAAGGGCGAATTCGTCTTCCTGGTGGGACCGTCCGGTTCCGGCAAGTCGACCCTGATCCGCCTGCTGCTGCGCCAGGAGCTCCCCAGCGACGGCAACATCTGGGTTGCCGGCAAGCACATCAACCGGCTCCCCTCCTGGAAGGTGCCGCTGCTGCGGCGCTCGGTGGGCACCGTGTTCCAGGACTTCAAGCTGCTCCCCAACAAGACGGTCTTCGAGAACGTCGCCTTCGCCCTCGAGGTCATCGGCCGCCCCAAGCACGTGGTCCAATCCCAGGTCCCCCAAGTGCTGAGGCTGGTCGGGCTGTCCGCCAAGACCGACCGGCTGCCCAAGCAGCTCTCCGGAGGCGAGCAGCAGCGGGTGTCGATCGCCAGGGCGTTCGTCAACCGCCCCCTCATCCTGCTGGCCGACGAGCCCACCGGCAACCTCGACCCGGCGACCTCCGTCGGCATCATGCGCCTCCTCGACCGCATCAACCGCACCGGCACGACGGTGGTGATGGCCACTCACGACCACGCCATCGTGGACGCGATGCGGCGCAGGGTGGTCGCCCTCGAACGGGGGGCGGTGGTGCGTGACCAGAGCCGGGGCGCCTACGAGACCGGCGAGGCGCCGGTGGAGGCCTAGCCGATGCGCCTCCAGTACCTCTTCGGGCAGGCCATGCACAACCTGCGGCGCAATGCGCTGGTGGTGGTGAGCGCGGTGCTGGCCGTGTGGGTGACGATGACCATGGTCTACGCCGCCGTCGTCATGCGCCAGGTGGTCAACGACAACACCGCCTACTGGGACGAGGGCATTCGGGTGATCGCCTTCCTCACCGACGATTTGTCCTTCGACGAGATCGAAGCGCTCCGGCTCGAGATCGAGCAGTGGGATGAGGTCGACACGGTCACCTACTTCAGCAAGTCGCAGGCCCTCGACGAGTTCCGAGAGATCTTCGCCGACCAACCATCGCTGATCGAGGTGGTCGAGGAGGATCCCTCGACGCTGCCCGCCTCGCTGCGGGTGAAGCCCGCCGAGGCCGCCGATTACGGGTTCATCACCGATCGGCTGGGTGTCATTGCCGGGGTCCGCCAGGTGGAGAGCGCCGACCAGTACATCGACCAGTTGGTGATGGTGTCGGGACTGCTGCAGGCCGGAGCGGTCATCTTCGCCGTCTTCCTGGGCAGCGCCGCCGTGGTGCTGATCGCCAACACCATCCGCATGGCGATCTATGCGAGGCGCGACGAGATCGGCATTATGAAACTGGTGGGGGCCGGCAACTGGTTCGTGCGGATCCCGTTCCTGGTGGAGGGGATGTTCGAGGGGTTCGTGGGATCCCTGCTGGCGGTGGCCCCCGTCTGGCTGCTGTTCGCCCAGATCGCCCCGCGGTTCCAGGACACCGACTCGCTGATCACGATCAGCATCGAGCCGTTGTTCATGGCCCAGTGGGGGATCGTCATGGTCGTCTTCGGCGTCGCCGCCGGGTTCTTCGGAAGCGCCATCGGCATGTGGGGCTTCCTGCGGGACTGATCGTGAGACGCATCGCTGCCATCGCAGTGGTCGTGGCAGGCATGGTGATGGGGTCGACCGTCCCGGCCGCTGCCGGTCTCGACGACGATCTCAACCGGGTCGCCCGGGAGATGGAGCAACTGCGGGCCCAGGTGAGCGAGGTGCGCTCGGAGCGCTCCGAACTCGCCAACCTGATCCTCGACACCGGTGCCCGCCTGCAGGCGTTGGCGGACCAGTTGGCGGCCGCCCGGTCCCGCCTCGCCGAAGCCGACCGGGAGATCGCCCTCACCGAGTACCAGATCGAGGACCTGTCGGGGAGGATGGCTCAGCGGGAGCAGAGGGTCGTCGAGTTGGGGTCCGACATCGACGGCGTCAGGGAAGCCGCCGTCGAGCGGGCCGTTCAGTTGTACATGCGGGGCGACACCGACCCCGCCCTGGCGCTGTTCCAGGCCGGAGACGTCAACCGGTTCAGCGTCGGGATCGCCTATGCGGCCAGGGTTCAGGAGGCTGCCGACGGCCTCATCGCCCGGTTAGAGAACCTGAGCGTCCAGGAGATCCGGGAGCGGGATCGGCTGGCCATCGAGCGGGCGGACCTCGAGGGGCAGACCGAGTTCCTGGGCCTGCAGCGGGACGAGCGGGCCGCCGAGGCGGCGCTGGTCGAGTCCCGGGCCGCCGCCGTCGCCGCCGAACTGGCGATGCTGGAGGAGCAACTCGCCCAACTGCAGGCGCAGGTGGCCGAGATCGAGGGAGAACTCGCCGCCCTCCAGCGCGAGGAATCCCAGATCCAGGCGCTGATTGCCCAGCAATCCAATCCGGGGGGACCCCGTCCGGGGGCGTTGCTGCGGCCGGTGCCGGGAGGTGTCTCGTCGGGGTACGGATACCGAATCCACCCGATCTACGGGACCCGAATCCTCCACACCGGGTGGGACATGAATGCGGGGTGCGGGGAACCCATCAAGGCTGCCGAGTCGGGCACCGTGATCTCTGCGGGTTGGAGGGGCGGCTACGGGAATGCCATCATCATCGACCACGGAGGGGGCATGAGTACCCTCTACGGCCACCAGAGCCGGCTGGGAGTCTCCTACGGCGCCTCGGTGGGCATCGGTGACGTGATCGGCTGGATCGGCACCACCGGAGTGTCGACCGGCTGCCACCTCCACTTCGAGGTGCGGATCGGCGGCAGCCCGGTCGACCCGACCCCCTACATGTGATGAGCATCAAGAAGATCGCCACCAACCGCAGAGCCCGCTTCGACTACGAGGTCTTCGACACCTACGAGGCGGGCCTGGTCCTGATGGGCAGCGAGGTGAAGAGCCTCCGCGAGGGCCGGGCCAACCTCAGCGATGCCTACGCCATCGTCAAGGACGAGGAGATGTGGCTGATCGGGTGCCACATCAGCCCCTACCCCTTCGCCAGGGGCGGCGGCCACGAACCCGACCGCACCCGCAAGCTGCTGCTGCACCGTCACGAGATCGAGCGGATCCGCATCCAGATCGCCGAGCGGGGCCGCACCGTCGTCCCGATGCGGATGTACTTCAAGGACGGCAAGGCCAAGCTCGAGGTCGGCATCGCCAAGGGCAAGGACCGCTACGACAAGCGGGAGACCCTCAAGCGCAAGCAGGCCGACCGCGAGATGGAACGAGCCATGCGGTACCGAAGTCTGGACTGACCGGGGCCGGGTTCACTCCCGTTGCCTGGGGGGTGCGTTGGCCCGGGGGTGGTCGGTGTGGGCGTGGCGGTGGTGGCGGCGGCAGAGGAAGGTGAGGTTGTCGAGGGTGGTGGCGCCGCCGTCTGCCCAGTGGATGATGTGGTGGGCGTCGCACCAGGCGGCGGGGATGGTGCAGCCGGGGCGGGTGCAGTGACGGTCCCGGGCGGCCACGGCTCTGCGGAGGGCCGGGGGGATGATGCGGGTGGCCCGTCCGGCGGCGATGGGTGTGTCGTTGTGGGTGAGGATGGGTGTGAGGGTGGCGTCGCAGGCGATGCGGCGGGCCACGGGGGGGGGGACGGGGCCGACGGGGTCGATCTCGCAGGTCCCGGTGGGGTCGCCGCGGAGAGATGCCACGTCGACGGTGAGGTTGAGGTGTGGTTTCTGGCCACCGATGGCGGGGCGGTGGGGGGTGTCGAGGTGGCGGCGGGCGATCTCGACGGGGGCGTCGGCTCTGCGTTGGGTGGGGGTGCGGTCGTCGTCGGGGTCGAGTTGTGCGGGGTCGGTGAGGGATCGCAGGGCGGCGAGGAGGGTGGCTCCACCTTCGGGGTCGAGGTCCCCATCGACGCGCACCATGCCGGCCCAGGTGATCGAGGCGTGGAGGCGGCGAGTACGGTGGGCCCGGTCGGCGTCACGGAGGTGCCCTTCGGTGTCGGCGAGGCGCCGCCAGTAGGCCAGGGCGATCCCGAACTCGGATGCCGGTAGTGCCCGGGCGTGGGAGACCAGGAGGTCCTCGTCGCGGGTGAAGGCGTCGGGGTCGGTGTCGCGGGTGCGGGCCAGCATCCGCACCCGGGGCTCGGACAGCACCCCGGCGGCGAAGGCCTGCCGCACCCGGGGCATGTGCACCAACGCCCGGGCGGTGTGGGCCCGGGAGCGGCACACCCCGTGGGGGTCACCGGACAGCGCGATGAGCCATCCGGTGGTGGACCCGAATCCGTGCCGCTGGGGCACCCCGGACCGCTCCGCTTGGGCGATCAACCGGGCCCGGGCGGCCTCGAGGCGGGTGATCTCCAGCCCCACCCGGCGCAACTCCTCTTCCAGAGCGTCGTCACCCCCGCAGAAGTGCCCGGCGGATGGAGAGTCCACGAGCGCTGTTGTCGAGGCCATGGCTCACCGTAACTCCCGGGTACGACACGAAACCGGGACCCCTGACACGCCGTCACCCGCTCTCCTACGACCGGGTGCTGCTGCGCAGTTGCATCAGGTAGGAGCCGATGCCCACCAGCAGGGCGGCTCCCATGAGCGGCGTGAAGGCCCGCTTGAGGACCGTGGTGGTCGTGATAAACCCGATGGCGAATCCGAGGATGCCGACGTTCACTCCCCAGATGAGGAAGCGATTGGCGAAGCTCCGGCCGTCGAAGGCCAGATGCGCCGCCAGGACCCCGAAGACGACATTGGTCATCACCCCGATGAACATGGTGTGGTCGAACGAGAGCAGCAGGCCCTCCTGAGACTCGGTGAGGGCGTCGAAGTCGACGGTCCCGCTGATGATCCACGACACCAGCACCGTCAGCAGCGCCAGGTAGGCGACGAGGAAGATCAGGCTCAGGCGAGGGAACACCCCTGCCCCGGCATTGCGCCAGCCGCGGGGGAGGAGCAGGTGGCGCGAGCGCCACAGCAGCATCCCGCCGGCGGCGATCATCAGGAGGTTGGCCGGACCGGCGAGTTGCTCTTCGAGACCCGCCACGAACGAGATGTTGATGACGATGCCTGCCACGAAGAGAAGCCACACCTGGACCGAGGCGGCCTTGTTCCACCCCTTGTCGTCGTGCAGCAGCCACTCGATGGCGGCAAAGGCGGCCAGCAGCAGGTAGCCGATCACCATGGCCGGGGGATGCGCTTCGGCGACGGCGGCGGCGGTCTTGTCGGCAAGGCCGGGAATCTCGCCGTTGGAGGTGTAGAGCCCGAGCATCACCCCGAAGACCGACCCGATGATCAAGGAGACCCACGCCAGGACGAAGCCGAGGCGGGCGGCGCTCCTGGTCTCGTAGGCCCGGTAGGCCCCGACCAGCCACACGAAGAACCAGATCACGACCAGAAACAGCAGGGTCCCGACGATGGGGCGTTGGATTCGATCGTCGAACAACCCGTCCCCGAGGAAGAAGGCTCCGACGTACAGCACGACGGCCCCGATCAGCGCCAGGGCGAGGGTGCGGACCTTGCGGACCTCTGCCGGGCCGACTTCCCGCCCGGCCGAGAAGACGAGGAACACGATCCCCGCCACCCCGAGGGTGATCCAGCCGAGTGTGCCGGCGTGAACGTGTCCTATCAGCGTGTCGTGATCCGGATTCCACACGTCGGTGCCGTTGAGGATCCCGACCACGATGGTCAGGACGAACAGCAGCAGACCGGCAACCAGAGTGATGCGAGCAGCATCCGATAGCTGCGAGCGCGTCGCAAGCGGACTCATTGGATTCCCCTCTCAATAAGCGTCCGGCGCAGGACATTAGCGATGCCGAGGGGTCCGTGCCGGTCCTCCAACGAGGTGTGGACCGGACCGGGTTGGTCGTCCTAGTCTGCCCGGATGCGCAGATCGAAACTGATGGTGGCGGTGGCGGCGGCGACCGTGTTGCTGGCCGGATGCGGAGGCTCGAATCCCGGGCCGTCGGGCTCCGATCCGGGGGTGGCCTCGGCCGCCGACCATCTCCGGGAGGGCAGGTCGGTGTACGCGGACACCTGTTCGGTGTGCCACGGGAACCGGGGGCAGGGGGGCATCGGGCCTTCGCTCGCCTCGGTCGTCGAGACGTGGCCGGCGTGCCGCGATCACATCGAGTGGATCTCGCTCGGTTCGGAAGGGTGGCGTGCCGCCCACGGCGACGCCTACGGTGCTCCGGGGCGGCCGCTCGCCGGCGGGATGCCCGGCCAGACCGACCTCACCCCCGAGGAGATGCGCCTGGTGGCCGCTTTCGAACGGGTGGAGTACGGCGGCCAGGACCCCGACGACGCCCTGGCCGATTGTGGGGTGGTGGAACCGGACGCCGCCACCGGGTGAGATCGAGATGCGGCGGGAATCCCTTTCGCCGCCGCATCGTTCTACAGTGTGAGAGCACGCGTGAGCGTGCCCACCCGTGGGGGTGACACGGTTTCGACTCTGAGGGTCGAAGCGCCGGAAGCGAGCCGAGGTCCCCGGAGTCCTCGTTAAAGAACCGGGACAACTATGAGTGCCGACAACGATCTGGCACTGGCTGCCTAACTAAAGCAGCCCGTTCGCCGGTTGGGTTCCCTCCCCGATCGAACGAGCGTCATCTTGGGGGATGCCCCTGCCGGGGCACCGGGACCGGCAGGTCAAGCACAATTCCGGGTACGGCGACGGGGAACTCGCCGGTAGAGTCCCGACGCCCGACAATCTCGCTATCGGCTGCGCTCGGAGATGCCGGCGTGGAAGCCTCAGAGGACCGGGGTTCGACTCCCCGCACCTCCACCAGAGACGGCCCCCTCGGGGGCCGTCTCTCGATGGGCGGGGTGCCGTCGGTGGTTGAGCGACACCGGCGGTGTCGCCAGGGCCTGTAGCCTCGGCTGAGATCGATGCCCGAGATGGAAGGCGAGTCCTCGAAGTGCCGATGCTGACGCTCCCGCAACTCGAACGCCAC
>JAHJML010000218.1 GCA_018821365.1 Actinomycetota bacterium
CAGAGCGCCTTGTGGAAGGTCAGCGAGGTCTTCTCGATGCGGTACCCGTGGCCCAGATAGAAGCGATGGGCACGCTCCCGGATGGCGTTCGACCGGATCCGAATCTCCCGGTGGCCGCCGGCTCGGGCCCACTGCTCGGCCGCCTCCAACAGGCGTTCGCCCACCCCGCCGCCCCGCTGCCGGTCGGCCACCACCAGGCCGGCCACCACGGCGAACGATGGCACCTGGACGAAGTGGGCTTCGTGGATGTGGATCCACCCGGCGACCTCGCCGTCGACCACTGCCACCAGCACCGCCGCGTCGCTCCGTCCCAGGACCGCCCCCAGCCGCCCCTCCATTCCCGACGGGTCGTAGCCCAAATCGATGGTCAGGGCGGCCACCACGGCGGCGTCGTCCGGCACGGCGGGACGGATCTCGATCGTCATGGCCTCTTTCTACTCCGTCCTAGTCTCCCCCCATGCGCCGCAGCCAATTCGAGCGAATCGTCGACGAGGCACTCGAAGACCTCCCCGATTGGGTGCTGGACACCGTGGAGAACCTCCACGTGGTCGTCGAGGAGTGGCCCACCCGGGAGCAGGATCCCGCCGAAGAGGGCATCCTCGGCATCTACGAGGGCGTCTCGCTGCTGGAGCGCGGCATCGACTACTCGGGCTACCTCCCCGACCGGATCGTGGTGTTCATGGGCCCCCACCTCGACCTGGGACTCTCGAAGGCCGACCTGCGGGCAGAGGTGCGCACCACGGTCCTCCACGAGATCGCCCACCACCTCGGCATCGACGACGACCGGCTCACGGAGTTGGGCTGGGACTGAGTCAAGCAACGGCCCGGGTGTGCCGATGGCGTCGTCATGGACGCACCGATCCCCGACCCGTACCGCCACTGCGAGGCTGCCTGTATCCACGAGTTGAGCCCCGGACTCACCGTCGCAGAACTGCTGGGCAGCGACGGCCCCCATCCGTCGGGAAGCCTGCTGGTGAGCCTCTCCCCGCACCGGTCTGCGCTCTTGGACGACGAGCATCGGGAGATCGAGGGCCAGCAGGTCATGCCGATCCGCCTGGCCGGCTAGGTACCCTCGCCGCCCGGGTCTCCCTGGAAGGCTCGTTGCTGGGCATCGATGAGTTGGGTCAGGGTGCCGGGGGTCAGTCCCTTGGCCACGATGCCCGCCAGGATGGCGGGGACCGCTTCGATGTCGAGCGACCCGAATTGCAGCAGCACGATGTCGCCGCCCCCCACCTCTCCGACGACATAGGCGGCCACCGAGGCGGCGTCGGGATCAGGACCCGCCTCGTGCGGGCCACTCGCCGAGTAGAGGGCGTAGAACGTTTCGATGCTCCACAGTGCGGTGATCAGTCCGTGCCCGGCCATCACGCTGCGGATCTCGGCGGTGCCGACCCCGTCCTCGAACCCGCCCATCAAAGGGGGGCGGAACCAGGTCGCCCGGTACCCCTCCCCGATCACCCGGCCGGCCGCCTCGTCCCATGCCGTAAGGCCGTCGATGGTTGCCTCCGGGGCGGCAGGGTCGATGGGGAGGCGGGCATAGGTGGCGTTGCCCAGTTCGTGTCCGGCCGCCACCGCCCGCCGCCATCCCCTCGGATTGGCTTCCAGCGCCAACCCGCTCGGGAAGAAGGTCGCCGCCACCCCCTCGGCGGCCAGGGCATCGAGCACCGCATCGAGCGCATCCGGGGTCGGGTCGCCATCGAAGGTGAGGCCGACCCCGGCCACCTCGGCGCCCGCCGACGACACCACGATCGCCTTGCGCAGGAACCGGTTCTCGGCGACCAGCGGCTCCCATTCGGCCCGGGCGGCGGCTTCGGCCTCGTCGGCTCGCCGCTCGGCCGCCGCCAGGTCGTCTTCGAGATCGAGGAGCCGATCCGACAGGGCGTCCCTCTCCCGGCCGAGTCCGACGACCGCAGCCGACGCCTCCTCTAGTTCCGATCGGGCGGCGGCGGCCTCTTGCTGGGCGGTATGCGCCTGGGAGAAGGCCACCGCCGCCAGCACGAAGAACAGGAAGGCACCGCCGAGGGCCAGGACCATCGTGAACCGGGATCGATCAGATCGAATCCGTCTCCCCCAGCCCAGTGCCCGGTCCCAGAGGCTGCTCCCCCACTGCCGGACCGCCGCCAAACCACTGCCGCGGCTGCCCCCCGGGATCGGTGCGGGCCCGGTCGGGGCCAGCAGATGGATGGCGATCTCGGGCACTTCGACCGGGGCTTCGACCGGGACCTCGACCGGGGCCGCGACCGG
>JAHJML010000219.1 GCA_018821365.1 Actinomycetota bacterium
ACGAGTCGGCGGTGTGGCTCAACGATGGCGACGGCTTCTTCGTCGACTCCGGGCAGGCACTGACCGAGCAGGGTCACGGGGTCGGCGTCGTCGATCTCGATGGGGACGGGGATCTCGATGCCGCCATCACCTGTGCCCACCTCCTCGCCGGCGGGGGGTGGTCGAACCTGCCCAGCCTGGTCTACCTGAACGACGGAACCGGAATGCTGTCCGACGGGGACCGGGACCTCGGCGACGGCGGCCTGTCGGGGGTGGCGCTGCATCTGCTCGACGTCGACGGGGATGGGAGCCTCGACATCTACGTCGAGTACTACGAGCCGGATGGGCAAGCGGACCGGGTGTACCTCAACGATGGGGCGGGCGGATTCTCCGATAGCGGGCTGCTGCTCGGCGACGACGAGATCGCCTGGGGGGATGTCGACGGCGACGGCGACCTCGACCTGCTCGGGAAGCGCTACGGAGAGGGGTACCTCGTCCTCCGCAACGACGGGGGCGGTCGATTCGAGGAAGCCTGGCGATTGGATGACACCGCGGCCGCCGCCGGCGGGATGGTGCTCGTCGATGTCGACGGCGACGGCGACCCTGATGCCCTGGTCGGCAACGGCAACCCGACCCGCCACGATCAGCCGACGCTGTTGTTGATCAACGACGGAAGGGGCAGGTTCTCCGATGGCGGGCAGACCCTCCCGCCGACCAGCTACCCGTCCATCGCCGTCGGGGACCTCGACGGGGACGGCGACCTCGACGTCTACGTCGCCAACGCCGACCTTCCGGACGCCATCTGGCTCAGCGACGGCACCACTTTGGCCGACTCCGGCATCCGCCTGGTCGCCGGGGTGGAGGGGAGCCTGGCCACCAGGCCGTCGTTGGCGGACCTCGACGGGGACGGCGACCTCGACGTGTTCGTGGGGGCCTTCAGGGGGCGGGCCGAGATCTGGGTGAACCAGAGCCTGCCGTTCCCGTGACGGTCCCCCCTACCCCGCCCGCAGCGGCTCCACGATGTCGGCGATCGGCCCACCCCAGGGATCGCCGTGGCCGGGGAGCAGGAGTTCGGTATCCAGAGCGCTGAGGCGGCCGAGCGAATCCCTGGCGAGTGCCGGATCGGTGTGGAACAGGTCTTCGAGCATGCGAGGGCCCACTCCCCCACGGATCAAAGACCTCGTGGCGATGGCATCGCCGCAGAACAGAATCCCTTCTCGAGGCAGGACGAAGGCGGCGTGACCGGCGGTGTGGCCCGGAGTGTGGACCACGAGGGGTCGGCCGGGGAGGTCGAGGGTCTCCCCGTCGGCGACGGTTTCGACGCCCGGCACCGCAAACCCCTTGTGGGCGCCGGCCCGGATCATCTCGACGAGGAACAGCCACACCGGCGGCCGCCACAACGGGAGGTCCCACGTGGTCACCTGGGTTCCCTTGGAGCGATCGCGGGCATACTCGGCTTCCTCCTCGTGCACCCTGACGCTGATCCCCTGCCTGGACGCCAGGGCGGCAAAGCCGATGTGGTCGGTGTGGGCGTGGGTCACCAGAACCGCCTCGACGTCGTCGAGGACCAGGTCGAGGTGGTGCAGTGCCCGCTCGAGGAGCACCAATTCCGAGGATCCACCGGCGTCGATGACGGTCGCCTTGCCGCCGCGGGTGATCAGGTAGAAGTTGTGGTGGCTGCGCCCCAATC
The DNA here is from genome assembly GCA_018821365.1 of Actinomycetota bacterium. Taxonomy (GTDB): domain Bacteria; phylum Actinomycetota; class Acidimicrobiia; order Spongiisociales; family UBA11373; genus JAHJML01. The sequence goes on from JAHJML010000219.1 coordinate 1,670, forward strand.
GATAGACGCCCTCGGCGACCTCATGCATCGACTTCTTCCTCCATCTCGGCGGAGGTGGGAAGCGGTCTCAGGACAGAAATGTCCCTGAGGCGGGCACCCCGGCCATACACGAGGCCGACGACCAGGGAGGTTGTCGCGATCCCCCCCAACAGGACGATCCAGGCGGCGTGGGAGCGGGCCGATTTCCGGCACTGGTCGTGCAGGTACTGGGAGACGTCGGCGGCGAATTCCCCATCCCGCAGGATGGGGATCACATCGCCGCAGTGGACGTAGACCTTCTCGGCGGTCCCGAGGCGGTAGTCGATGTCCATGCCGCGGAAGAAGGTGACGTCCTTGGAGAACATCCAGGCAGCCAGCAGCCCGAAGATCACGAAGAGGGCGATGCCGATCCGGCGGTTCATGGCATCACGCTACCGGGATCGAAGGTGTTGGCAACCCGCCGCGGCCCGCGATGGCATCATTGAGGCGATGAGCGCCACCCGAGCCACCACCGCCCTCGACCGGGCCGGGATCGCCTACCGGACTCACCGCTACGCCATGGCGGAGGCTCCCGCCGAGACCTATGGACAGGCGGTGGCGGCCGCCATCGGGTTCGAGGCGGACCGGGTCTTCAAGACCCTGATCGCCGAGGTCGACGGCAACGCGGTCGTCGCGCTCGTTCCGGTCAGCCGCACCCTCAGCCTCAAGGCACTGGCGGCGATGCGTGACGGCAAGCGCGCCGCCATGGCCGACCCGGCCGGCGCCGAGCGGCTCACCGGGTACGTGACCGGCGGCATCAGCCCCTTCGGGCAGCGCGCCCGGCTCCCGGTGGTGCTGGATGACACGGCGCTGGCATGGGAGACCATCTGCGTCAGCGGCGGGCAGCGCGGTCTGCAGTTGGAGGTGGCGCCCGGCGATCTGGCCGCTCACCTCGGAGCGTTCGTCGCCCCGATCAGCGTGTGATCCGTGCCAGCGGCCCGGCCTCGCTCATTGGAAGGAGACGAGGTAGACGGTGGGTTGGAGGTCGAGGACCTCTTCGGGGGTGGCCATCGGGGCGTCCTCGTCGTCGGGGGTGCTGTCGACCCCGGCCCGGG
>JAHJML010000220.1 GCA_018821365.1 Actinomycetota bacterium
CCCCCCCCGCCCCCCCCCCCGCCGCCCCCGCCGCCCCCGAACCCACCCCCACCGCCGAAGCCGCCGAAGCTGCTGCCGCCCCCGCTGCCCCACGAAGACCCGCCCCACGAGGAGCCGCTGCTGCCGAAGCCGCCGCCCCCGCCGAAGCCACCCCAGGATCCCCGGTCGGCGCTCCACGAGGCGTGCCGGTAGACGGGTTCCCATCCGTAGGAGCCGGAGGTGCCCCGGGTGATGATCCAGTGGTAGTAGAAGAACGTGAACGGATCGAAGGACCCGTAGGAGGGCGAGATCGGGTCGCCGGTCCAGGTGTCGGTCTGGCCGCTGGTGCCCTCGTGGGCCAACTCGGGCGCAAAGCGATCGGCGTCCTCGATGTCGGAGCGGGCCAGCGCCTGCCGCTGGGCGGCGTAGGCGAGGGCGAAGGCCCGCGGCCCCCGCCGGTCGCTGGCACCAAAGGCGGCGGCCACGTCGGCATACGATCCGGACAGGCCCAGGTCGGCGAGCGCCTGACGGGCCTCCACCCAGCGCCGCAGCGCCTGGGCCGGCTCCAGCGAGATGGCGAGCACCCCGGCCACCGTCGGGAGGGTGTCGGTGTCGATCCCCTGGCCGGCCAGTTCGTCGAGGAGGGCCTGGTACACCTCGGGCCCGTCGTCGCGGCGCCGCAGCAGTGCGGCCGTGATCGACACGGGCAGCGACAGCCGCCGGGAGGCGGCCCGGACCCTGCTGATCTCGTCGGGGTCGCGCAGGCCGGCCAGGGCGTATTCGACGGCTTCGGCCGGTTCGCTGCCGGCGGTGCGCTGCCGCTGGTAGGTGTCGACGAACTCGGCGACGTTGTCCTCGTCGCGGTTCATCAGGAGCAGGGCGGCGATGGCGGGCAACTGGAGGCCGTCGCCGGCCAGCACATCGCCCTGGGCCTCCAACTCCTCGCGGACCAACTCGTAGCGGGCGATGGCGTCGTCGGGATCATCGTCGAGATCGGCGAGGGCGGCCGCTACCGCCGGGCGGGTGGTCCCGTCAGGCAGGCCGTCGTACACGGCCTTGAGGCGGTCGGTCTTGGTGCGGGCCGCCGCGTAGGCGGCTTCCAGTTCGGCCACCGAGGCCGCCAGCGGTGCCTCGAGGTCGAGGGCGGCGGCGGCCCGATGCAGTCGCTCGCCCAGATCGGTGACGAGAGCCGGCCCGATCTCGGTGTCGGTCAGCGAGTCGGCGATGGCGGCGGCCGCACGGTTGCGGGCCGCAGCCACCCGGTGGGGGCGGAGCGACTCGACCAGGCGGCGAGTCTCGTCCAGTGCCACCTCGAAGGCGTCATCGGCCTTGAGGCCGACGGCGAGCGCATCCCTGGCCGCCTGCTGGACGGCGTCCTCCAGCATGCTCCGCTCGTCGCTCACCTTGAGTTCCAGCGGCACCGCGTAGTCGGCGGTCAGCCGATCGCGATCGACGACCTCGACCGCCCCGGCGGCCCACAGCGCCTTCAATGGCGCCTTGTCGCCGCCGGTGTGGCGGTCGAGGAGGTTGCGGAGTGCCTGTACCGCATCGGCGGTGGAGAGGCCCTTGCCGGGAGTGGGCGGCGGTTGCGCATAGTCGGATGCCAGGGGGAGTTCCTGGCCGGTCGGCTCCAATCCGGCGAGCAGGGTGTCGACCTGCTGGGCGCGGCGGGATCGGATGCGGTCGGCGGACCCGGCCCGGCTCTTGGAGACCAGCCAGGCGCCGCCCCCGATCAACCCGATGGCCAGCACCACGGTGCCGAACCCGAACCCGCCCGGTTCGTCTCGACCGCCGGTGTCGACCGTGGGGGCGGGGGTGGGCCCTCCGGCGAGCAGGACGTCGAGGCTCCCCAGCACCGCGGAGATGCCGCCGTCGAAGTCGCCGGCGCCGAAGAACGAGTTGGCCGAGGAGGCGACCGCCGTCAACGCCGATTCGCTCAGCGTCAAACCCGACCCGGTGACGATCTCGGTCCTCCGCTCGGCGAGCGCCACCAGGATCACGATGCCGTCGTCGACCCCGGCCTGGCCGACCCCCCAGGTGTTGCCGATCCCTTCGGCGAACTGGCGGGGAGTCATCGACCCGCTGGTGTCGATCACCACCACCGCTATCTGGTGACCGTGGTTGGCGACGACCCGGCCGATGGCGTTCTCGATCGCGGTGAGGTCTTCGAGGATTCCGGCGGCATCGGTGACCCATCCGTCGCACACGATCCCCTCGAACTCGGGGCAGGTGGGCCCGTCGGTCTGCGCCGAGGCGGGGAGCGGGACGGCGAGCAGCGTGACGGCGGCGGCCGCGATCAGTCTCTTCATGGGCCTCTTCATGGCCGCCAGCCTACGTCGTCTCCGGCAGCCCAACCCCAACGACGAGGTCGGCTTCTTCACCGGGGGCATCGGCTGCGGGGAGTGACTCAACTCCGCCGAGCCATCACATGACGACGCCGGGGCCCTGTGGACGGGACCCGGCGTCGTTGGATTGGCAGTTAGGTTTGGTCAGCCGGCCGCGTTGGCCAGGTCGCTGATGGTGGTCAGCCCGTACTGGGCGGCGACCTCGGCGGTCACCACCAGGGCGTTCTTGTCTTCGGCGGGTGCGTACCCGAGCACGGCGATCCCCAGTGCCCCATAGGCATCGACGAGCGCAGCGTGCACGGCGGCCGCATCACCGGTCGGCGTCTCCCCGAGGAAGTTGAGCACGGTGCCCGCATACTCGGGCACGAAGCCGATCTCGCCGGATTCGAGGGCCGGTTTGACGATCTCCCGGTTGCCCAGGTTGAGCTTGCGCTCCACCGTGTAGCCCGCCCGCTCCATCACCTGGGCGTAGATCTCGGCGAGGATCTCGCTCTCGCCGAAGTTGAACGACGAGACGATCACCGGGAAGTCGGGCTTGACCTCCTGGGTGAAGGCGTTGAAGCCGTTCTCGTCCAGCCAGCGCCCGGCGATCTGGGCCGGGTCATCGCCGTCGACGGCCTGCTGGCGGTTCAACTCGGTGAGGCCGGTGGTGTCGATCTTGGCGCTGACCTCGTCGATGAGTCCGACGAAGGCGTCGCCGAGAGCGTCCACCACTTCCTGGCGGACCACCGGGGTGATGTTCTCGACCGGGTTGAGGCCGATGTCGTCGTCGAGGACGACCCAGCCGTTGACGGCGATCGATGGATCGGTGCTGAACAGCAGTGCGACGTCGATTTCGCCGCCTTCCAGGGCGGTCCTGGTCAAGGGGCCGCCTGCGTCGAGTGCCTTGAAGTCGGCGAACTCGATGCCTGCCGCGGTCAGGCCGATCTGGCAGGACTCACGTGTCGGGCACTCCGGCGGGCCGCCGAAGGTCAAGTTGGAAGCGATCGTGGCAGTGTCGGTGGTGCCCTCACCCGACCCGTCGTCGTCGCCGCATGCCGCAGCAAGCAGGGCCAATGACAACAGGGCCGCCCCAAGGGCGCGCCAGCGGATGATCCGCATGGGTATCTCCTCTTCGTGGACGTACTGGTCTCTGGTGACAACGGTTCCCGGTGGCGAGAGATTCCCCATTCCTGGGATTCGCTTCGGTGGGAAGGGCACGGTGTGCACTCGACCGGGGGGAGGTGGGGGATCACGAAGTGTTCTCCCCCGCTTGCGGGGGAGATGCCCCCGAAGGGGGCAGAGGGGGACGGCAGGCCCTCTGGCGGCGCGCCGGGGGAGATGCCCCCGAAGGGGGCAGAGGGGGTGGGGATGAGGATTGTCACGCTATGGCGCTTCTCATTCGTCCACCCCCGGAAACGGTGGCGGCCCTTGGGAAGGGCCGGTCCCTTCGGCTCCGCGAAAAGGCGAGCGCCCCCAGAGCGTCCGGTGTGGCGTCGTTGGGGGCGGGCCCGGCCCACAGAGCACCGAAGCTAAGGCGAAGGGTTCCCTGGCGATCTGACGGCCCCTCGAGGTGGACCGTGGCGGTCGGGGTACGCCGGCCGCAGTGGCTGCCCGCCGCGCCCCCGGACCCGCACCCGGTCGTTGCACCTCGCCGTGCCGGTACCGGTCCTCTCGCCGCGACGGGTTTCGTTGCATCATTCAAGTCAAGAGAGGGCTCGGTCGTTGCTCCTGGCCGCCGTTCGCCAGGCCTCTGAGGCACGCACGGCGAGTATCCACTCGGCGACCTCAGATTGACCGTGGGGGTGGTCCGCCGGCAGTGGTTGCTGCCTCAGCCCCTCTGTGGTGGCCGCTGCAGCGATAGTTGGATGTCTCCCCGGCGCAGATGCAGGAGCTCATCCTCGTCGAACGTGACATCGACATCGCCGTCAGTTATCACACTGAAGATGAGGGCGTCGGCCTCCATGACCTGTTCCGAGACGCACTCCACCGCTTGGTATCGAACCTCAGACAACGTCAGGGTGCGGCCCTCGAAGCTGTAGCGGCCCCGTACTCCGTTGCACGGCTCGGCGCCCACCACTCTGCCGTCTTCAAGGAACTCGAGGGTGCCCGGGGCATCGACATTCGGGTAGTCGCCCATCGGCGAGTCATTCGGGAAGTCGTAGGGTTCGCCGGCAACGGTCAACTGCTGAATCCACCATGTGCCCAGTAGGTCCGTCGTCGAGTACTGGGTGCTGCTGCACGCCG
>JAHJML010000221.1 GCA_018821365.1 Actinomycetota bacterium
CGCCCGCCCCGTCCGCTGTTCGCCGACACCGACTGCGCCCCGGGGCCCAACCGGCTTACCTTCCGGGCCAAGCCCGACGACGGGATCGTGCTCTCCTTGCAGGCCAAGGTTCCCGGACAGGCCATGGTCAGCGGTCCCGTCGAACTGCACCTGGGCCACGACCGCTCCCGCGGTCCCGATGCCTACGACCGCCTCCTCGGCGACGCCCTGCGCGGCGACCCGGCCCTGTTCGCCCGCCGCGACGGGGTCATGGAGGCATGGCGTATCGTCGAAGGGGTGCTCACCGACCATCGCCCGGCGATCCAATACGAGCAGGGCTCCTGGGGCCCGGCGGAGGCCGGCAGTCTGCTGGGGCCCGACTGGGAATGGATCACCCGATGAGCGGCCACGAGATCCTTCTGGTTCGGCACGGCCAGACCGAATGGAGCGCCGACGGCCGCCACACCGGCCGCACCGACATCCCCCTCACCGGCCTGGGACGCCGCCAGGCCGGGGCGCTCGGGGCCATGCTGGGTGACACCCGCTTTGCGGCGGTGCTCTCCAGTCCGCTCAGCCGGGCCCGGGAGACCATGGAACTCGCCGGACACGGGTCCGAGAGCCACCTGCTCGACGACCTCGTCGAGTGGGACTACGGCGTCTACGAGGGGCGCCGCACCGCCGACATCCGCCTCGAGATCCCCGAGTGGTCGGTGTGGACCCACGAGATCCACGGAGGCGAATCGGCCGAGCAGGTGGGCGACCGGGCCGATCGGGCGATCGCCCGGGCGCTGGCAGCAGACGGGCCGGTCGTGCTCTTCGCCCACGGCCACGTCCTCCGCATCCTGGCGGCGCGCTGGATGGGGCTTCCCGCCGCAGCCGGCCGGTCGCTCCGGCTCGACACGGCCACCGTCTCCACCCTCGACTGGGAACGGGAGAATCGGGTCGTCCGCCACTGGAACGAGGTCTGCCATCTCCGCTCCATGGACCCGGCGCCGTGATGGGACTGACCCGGCCCGGGCGTGCCGGCGCAACGGCCACCCCGGAGGGGACTCGCCGGCCGCCGATTCGATCCGAGAACGGAGTACACAGATGACATCGATCACTTCGAGTCCGGAGTGGAAGGCCCTCGAGGATCTCGCCGCCACGGACATCGATCTGCGGCGGGAGTTCGCCGACGACCCCGGCCGAGCAGAGCGGTTCACGTTCACCGCCGGCGACCTCCTCGTCGACCTCTCCAAGCACCTGATCACCGACGAGGTGGTCGAGGGACTGGCGGCGTTGGGGCGACGCGCCGGCCTCTTAGCGCGGGTCGAGGCGATGTTCGACGGCGAACCCATCAACACCACCGAGGACCGTCCGGTGCTGCATCCGGCACTGCGCGCCGGCCCCGGCGACGAGTTCGCCGTGGAGGGCCGCGACGTGGTCGCCGGCGTGCACCAGGTCCTCGACCGCATGGCGCTGCTCGCCGATCGGGTGCGCACCGGTGAGTGGCGCGGCCACACCGGCGATCGGATCCGCCACGTCGTCAACATCGGCATCGGCGGGTCCGATCTCGGACCGGCCATGGCCTACCGGGCCCTCCGCCCCTACGCCACGCCGGACATCGAGGCCCACTTCGTCTCCAACGTCGACCCGGCTCACCTCGAGGCCGTCCTCGACGCCACCGAACCGGCGTCGACGCTGTTCGTGGTGGCCTCGAAGACGTTCACCACCCTGGAGACGCTCACCAACGCCCGTGTCGCTCGAGCCAGGCTCGTCGATGCCCTGGGAGACGAGCAGGCCGTCGCCCGCCACTTCGTGGCGGTCTCGACGAACGCCGAGGCGGTGAGCGCCTTCGGGATCGACACGGCCAACATGTTCGAGTTCTGGGATTGGGTCGGGGGGCGCTACTCGATGGATTCGGCGATCGGCCTCTCACTGATGATCGCCGTCGGCCCCGGCCGGTTCCGGGAGATGCTCGGGGGGTTCCGCGCCATCGATCGCCACTTCCGCACCACCCCGCTGGAGCACAACGTCCCGGCGCTGCTCGGCCTGATCGGGGTGTGGTACCGCAACTTCCTGCACCTCCCCACCTACGCGGTGCTCCCCTACAGCCAGGACCTCGACCGCTTCCCCGCCTACCTGCAGCAGCTCGACATGGAATCCAACGGCAAGCGGGTCCGCCTCGACGGCTCAGCCGTGGGCCTCGACACCGGCCCGATCGTGTGGGGCGAGCCCGGCACCAACGGCCAGCACGCCTTCTACCAACTCCTCCACCAGGGCACCACGGTCGTCCCCGCCGACCTGATCGGCTTCGTCGAGCCGGCGGCGCCCGACCCCGGCGGCCGGCACGACCTGCTGGTCGCCAACATGCTCGCCCAGGCGGAGGCACTCGCCTTCGGCAAGACGCCGGAGGAGGTGGCCGCCGCCGGAGTGGCGGCGGACCTGGTCCCCCACCGGACCTTCCCCGGCAACCGCCCCACGTCGATGATCCTTGCCCCGAAGCTCATTCCGGCCGTGCTCGGGCAGCTCATCGCCCTGTACGAGCACAAGGTGTTCACCCAGGGGACCGTGTGGGGCATCAACTCCTTCGACCAGTGGGGCGTCGAGCTCGGCAAGGCGCTCGCCACCACCATCGCCGGCGAGCTCACCGCCGCCGACCCGCCCGACCTCGATCACGATGCATCGACCGCCGCCCTGATCCGCCACTACCGCAGAGAGCGAGGCCGGCGATGACGGCCGTGCCGGCTGTCGACGGCGGCGCCGGGCGCGGCGGCCGGCCGAACCGGACCGCTCCCCTCGGACGGCTGGTGGCGCCCGGCCCGATCGTGGCCGGCAACGATGCCGGTATCGTCGGGGCCGCCCTCGCCGTCGGAGAGACCCCATGACATCGCCGCCGTCCGCCCCCGACCCGCTGCCGGTCCCCGCCGAGATCGTCGCCAACCTCAGGTCCGCCTGGGAGGAGGTCGCCGCTCCGGGCGCTTCGTTCACCGGCGAGCAGCGGGTCGCCATCACCGCCGAGGCCCGCCGCGCCTGGTCCGGTGAGGCGGCGGGGTCTGCCCCCGAGGACGCCGGCCTCCCACCCGCCGCCGGCGAGGCCGCCCGCCGCCTGGCCGCCTCCCCGCATGGGATCCGGCGTCCGTGGGTGGAGGACATCGTCGGCGGCGGCCTCGGGTATGCCGGGTACGTCGAGATCGTCGGCATCGTCTCCCGGGTGGTCGCCTCCGATACCTTCACGGACGCCCTCGGCCTCGCCGGGGCGCCACTCCCCGACCCCCGGCCGGGCCCGCCGAGCGGCGAGATCGCAGCGGTTGCCCGCCCCGGCCAGGCCTGGGTTCCCATGGTCGGCGCCACCAGCATCACCCAGGCCCTGTCACTCGTCCCCGCCGAGAACGCCGCCCTGGAGCGCTACCACGGGCCCATGTATCTGGCCTTCGAGGAGATGGCCGACCCGGCCATCTCGCGCGCCCTGACCCGGCCCCAGATGGAGTTCGTTGCCGCCCGCACCTCGGCCGTCAACGAGTGCTTCTACTGAGTGCTGGCCCACACAGGCATGCTCAGTTCGAGCGCCAGCGCAACCGGCACCCCGGTGAACCTCGCAGCCGTCACCGACCCCGGCGTCGACCCACTGATCCCCGGCGGGGCCGCCCTCGCCGGTTTCGTCGAGGTGGTTCTCCGGCAGTCGCCGACCCGGGCAGCAGCCGCCGCCGAGGTGGCCGCCCGGCTCGGGGCACCGGCTCTGGTCAACGCGGCGGCCGTGATCGCCAACTTCCAGATGATGAACCGGGTGGCAGACGGCACCGGCATGCCGGTGGGCCGGGGCAGCCGGATCCGCAACGCAGAGTTGATCGCCCGTCTCGGGCTCGAACGGTTCGACCACTCCGATGGGACGCCCGCCCGATGACCGCAGCCGCCTTCGTCACCCCGGCCGGGGTCGAGGTCCCGGCGATCACCACCGATCAGATGCGGGAGGTCGACCGCCTCGCCGTCGAGGAGGTCGGGCCGAACCTCTACCAGATGATGGAGAATGCCGGCCGCAGCCTGGCGCTGACCGCCATCGACCTGCTCGGCGCCGATTGGCGGCCGGTGCCCATCGTCGTGCTCGCCGGAACGGGCGGCAACGGGGGCGGCGGCATCTGTGCGGCCCGCCATCTCGCCAACCGGGCCGCCGACGTCACGGTCGCCGTCACCTCGGCCGGCGATCTCGGACCCGTCCCGGCCTCCCAGTTGCAGACCTACCTGGGCACCCCCGGGCGCCTCGCCCGACTGGAGGATCTGGACACCGTCGAAGCCGGCCTCATCGTCGACGCCATCATCGGCTACAGCCTCGGGGGTCCACCGCGGGGCGCCGCCCTCGCCATGATCGGCTGGGCTCGCCGAGTCGCCGCGCCGACCCTGGCCCTCGACGTCCCATCCGGCATCGACTCGACCGGCGGCACGGCACCCGGCGACCACGTGACCGCCACCCGGACTCTCACC
>JAHJML010000222.1 GCA_018821365.1 Actinomycetota bacterium
CATCCTCCGCAGTCGGCGAAGTGAGGGCAGGGCGGGTCGACGCGGTCGGGCGACGATTCGAGGACGTTGGTCAACTCGACCCGGGCCCACGACTTCTTGTCGCGGACCACCTCGCCGAGGACCACTTCGCCCGGCATGGCCCCCGCTATGAAGTGGGCTTTCCCGTCGAAGCGGGCGACGGCCTCCCCGCCGTGGGCGATGTCGGTGGGTCTGAGTTCGATCACCGGGCAAAGGTAGCCGGTGCCGGCTACCCGGCAGCCGATGCGAAGACGAGGGCGCGTCCATCGTCGGTGCTGATGGTCAGCGACCCGGCCTCGACGGTCATCGTGGTGGCGTCCTGGAGGGCCGCCAGGTACTTCGCCTCCTGATCCATGATGCCGGGCTCACACGCCATCTTCGTCGAGACCATCGGTCCCATCGCGATGGCGGCGCTGCGCTCGTCGTCGGCGATGTCCAGGTTTGCCGTGCCGCTGTAACTGTTGCACCCGCCGTTGCCGGAGAGGATCCCGGTTTCGGTGTCGACGGTCAGCGTCACCTCGGTGCCCGTCAACAGCGACGAGGCGGCCTCACCGTCGATGAAGGTGGTCAGGCTCCAGTCGCCTGCCAGGGGGAGGTCGGGAGCGTTTGCCGCCTCGACCAGGCTCACGACGGCCGATCCGTCGGATGCCTCGAGTCGCCGGCCGTTCTCGCCGTCCACCCAGCGGTCGATACGAGACAGGGCCTCCAGGAAGCGCTGCTCCTGATCCATGACCCCGTCGTCGAGACAGGCCATCTCGGTCATGCCCATCTGCCCGAACGCGATGGCGTCGGCGGGGCCGAGAGTGACCGACCCGAAGTACGAGTTGCACCCGGTGGTGCCGCCGATCTGCAGGCCGTCCTCGTCGAAGTCGATGGTGGGGACGGCGTTGGGGAGCACCGGGTCGTCGGCGCCGTCGAGGCCGAACGACACGACCACCCATTTGCTCAGAGCCGGGAAGGCAGTGCCGTCTCCCGGTGCAGTGGTCGAAGGCGGCACGGTTCCGCCCGGTGCGGTGGTGGTGACGGCGTCGCCGGGTTCACCGCAGGCGGAGAACGCCAGGGCGGCGGTGGCGAGCAGGGCGGTGAGTCGGCGCATCATGATGGTTCCTTTGTGGCGGTGACGGCGATGTGACGCTCGGCGCCGACGGAGTGGTTCCCACTCACCGGGGCCCACCCGCGGAGCGCTGCTCGATGATCTGCAGATGGACCCGGTCCTTGGGCCGGTCGGCAGTGCGCTTGTAGGCGACGATGTGCTCGAGGCGGACGCAGGGAATCCCCTCGATCTCCTCGGCATCGTCGATGAGGTCGCTCACGGCGATGTCGCCGTAGCGCCACGAGGTCCCGATGGTGATGGCGCCGCCGTCGACGTTGACGATCTCCACTCCATCGGGTTGCAGGACGCCCGGTTCTCCGATCGCTTTGGCGTGCTCCCAGGCGGCCTCCCGGCAGATGACGTCGAGGTCCCCGACGTCGTCGATCCATCCCCGCAGCAGCAGCGGCCCGCTTCCGAAGAGCGCCCAGTCGCCGCGAGGGAGGTGCAGGGAGTGGAGGCGAAGGATGAGGGGATGCATCGGCTCCATGATGGCCGGGACCGGGGGTGGAGGACGCACAAAGGGGAATCCGCTCCTTTCTCCGGTTGGCGGGAGGTCGTAGTCTGCCGATAGCCGATAAGGGAGGCAGGATGCGGCGAGTCGAGTCGCCCCCAGGTGCCGAGCCCTCCCGGTAGCCTGCGCCGATGCATCTCATTGATTGGCTGCTCGACTCGGACCCGGCGATCCGCTGGCAGGTGCTGCCGATCTGACGGACACCCCGCCCGAGAAGGTGGCTGCCGAGCGAGCCGTCATCTCGGTTTCGGTCTCTCCCGAGGTTCTCCTCGATCCATAGGTCGACATCTCCGCGTCGCCAGCTCAGCCGACTGCCGACTTTGATAGCGGGCGGCGCGCCACCGACGCGACGGAGCCTCTGCAGGGAAGACCTCGAGATTCTCGCGTCCATCTGACGCCGTGCTGCGACGTAGAGATCGCTGCCGGGCAGAACCTCGAAGCCCCGCGTCGACGATGGTCTGGTCTCAGGCTCCGGTCGGACTGCCCGGAGCGATCCGCCCGCCCTCACAGGATAGGCGTCACGGGACCCCCCCACTCGGGCCCTCCAACCCGAGGCGCGTGCGGAGTCGGCATCCGCCTGCCGTAACCGGCGGGGTACGTCCTCTGACCGCCACCCACGGGCCAGTACTGATGGGTACTATCAGAGCACGCGAAACAGAGGGAACAAAGATGGACATCGCCGACCGTCGGGTACTGGTTGTGGGAGGCTCCGGGGTCTTGGGAGGCCTGATCGCAGAGGAGCTCGCCCGGCGGGGCGCCGTAGTCGCCCTCGCAGGACGGGAAGCGGATCGCCTGGCCGCGTCGGCGGCGCGGTTCGCTTCCCCACCCCAGTGGCTTGCCGCCGACCTCCTTGACCGCGACGCTCCTCGCCGGGTGGTCGAGTGGGCGGTCGAGGCCCTTGGCGGACTCGACGGCATCGTCAATGCTGCCGGGGTGGTTGCCTTCAGCCCGCTTGCGGATACCGACCCCGCCGCCCTCGCCGAGGTGATCGCCGTCAATCTGACGGCCCCGCTCACACTCGCCGCTGAGGCCATCCCTCACATGACCGACGGGTTCATCGTCAACCTGAGCGGGGTGGTGGCGGAACGCACGGTGACGGGCCTGGTTGCCTACGTCGCCGCCAAGGCCGGCCTGAGCGCCGCCTGCCGATCGCTGGCCGAAGAGCTGCGCCGCGACGGCGCTCAGCTGCTGATCGTCGATGCGCGGCCGCCGCACACCGAAACCGGCC
>JAHJML010000312.1 GCA_018821365.1 Actinomycetota bacterium
ATGGAATAAGCGACGGACAGGAGGTGGAGGATGGAACGGATCCTCTCGGGGAACCTGGATGCGCTGCGGTTGACGATGACACTCGAGGGCTGGGAGGCGGGTGAAGACATGATGGAAGACGCGATGGATGCAACCGGGGACCGGTCGGGAGACGATGGAGACCGGGACGGTGATTTACTCCACATAGGTGGTGGAGGAGGGTGCAACTGCGCTATATTGTAAAGCGGTCATGGCATCGATACAAAAATGAATAAAATGAACGACCCGTCCAAATCATCGATACGCTTTATTCTGCCCTGCTGTCTTCTTCTGTTGGCCGGGTGCTTCGTAAGTTTTGATGTTCCTCTCACCGACGCCGCAAGCGACCCCGGGCATGAAGATGTAAGCCGGGACGAGGTCTCCACGGAAAGCACGGGCGATTCCGACCCGCCCGACGGTCCAGAAGATCAGGAAGACGTTGAAATCGCCCACGAGGACGAAACGGAAACAAGCAGCTGCGGCAACGGCGTTGTCGAGGGCGGCGAGGAATGCGACCGGGTCACACCCGAAGCGTGCACGACGGTATGCGATACAGAAGGGCTTCGATACTGCAAAAACTGCTCATGGGGCGCTTGCGAGCCGGGTGATGAAGAATGCGACGGCATTGATCAGAATTGCAACGGCTACGCCGACGAGTTTCTCTGGGAAATCAGGGGAACGCCGTTTCATGTCAATCAAAACGGCCGGCCCTCGCAGTCTCAATCGTTAACATGGACCGACTCTGTGTTTTCCATCGTATGGGAAGACAACAGGACGGGGCAGTGGCAGCTTTTTACCTCCGGCGTTGACACGGGCCTGACCGTCCATGCGGCAGAAATCCAGATGACATTTTCCGAAGAAGGCGCCGTCTCCCCCTCCACGGTATGGGACGGCGCCCGGCTCGGCGTCGCGTGGATTGACCGGTATGAGGGTGACGCCGGAATGGATGCCTATGGCGCGATTTTCACGTTGGACGGGAACCGCATCTCTTCCCTGCTGAATATTTCCGAAAGGGAAGGCGGCGACGAAAGGGATGTTGAGATCGTGTGGACGGGCTCGCAGTACGCCGTGGCATGGTCGGCAGGCAGCGGTGTTCATCTCTCGCTTGTCTCAGGCGACCTGGACAGTGTTGATTCATATAGGCTGAGCAACACCCGTAATGCCGGCAGCGTTGCCCTTTGCTGGAGCGGCTCCCGCTTCGGCGTGTTCTGGGAAGATGCCCAGGACGGCGACCCGGACATTCACGGCATGATTACGGAAAGCGACGCAACGCCGGTCAGGGAAGAAGGTACGCTGACATCCGACCCGCGGGAGCAGTTATCCCCATCATGCACGTACGGAAACAGCAGGTTTGCGGTCGTCTGGAAAGATTACAGTGACGGCGAGAGCTTCGACATTTACTGGTGCAATATCACGGACGATGGCATCGTTACCGGATTCAATTATTTAACGGGTTGCAATGGAAACTGCCATGAACCTTCCATTCTCTGGACAGGCGATTCCTACGTGCTTGCCGCCGTCGATGAGCAGGAAACATCAAGAGATTTGTTTTTGCTGAGATTTTCGTCTTTCGGAATGTCGATCAATGCCGATTTGTATGTCATTCACCCGGGAGTGGATGCAGGCTCACCGTCCCTCTCGTGGAACGGTTCGGATATTGCAGTGGCTTATGATGGCGCAGAAGGAGACTCTCGGGATATTTATCTTGTCTTTGCCGGTTGCCCGTAAAAGCGTTTTTTCACCGTAACAATGCTATGAGTAGTATAAAATAGAATGTCAAGCAGAGTCACGGATATCCGAAACTTTTCAAACGGAGGTAAGATATGAAAGTATTGACGCGATGGCTCGAAAAAACCTCTCTCGAACCTTCGTCGCTTATCATGATGGCGGTTTTCACGTCATTTCTTGTCATGTGCAATAACGATGGTGACGACATGGAAGTTCTCGAGTGCATCGGATCGTGCACGTGCGATGAGGATACGCGCACCTGCACGTGCCAGGGCGGCACGCAGTGCACCATCGAGGGCGAGGAAGACATCACGCTCGTCTGTGACGGGAACGCCTCCTGCGACCTTGCATGCGGGAATCGCTGCCACGTGGTCTGCCCCGTGACAACAGGCTGCAC
>JAHJML010000253.1 GCA_018821365.1 Actinomycetota bacterium
AGAGAAAAAACAGAAGCATCCTGAATTTCTTCATCGATTCGGCTCTCCGTATACATCCTAGCACTCGCCACACAGAACGATGGCCGCGCACTTCCAGAACTTCGGCGCGACTTCCGGGGTTTCCACCAGGCCGTTGCCGGTCGGGGTAGACTCCGGCATCGGATGAGAGGAGGAGGTCCCATGCCTTCATCGGTCTACGACAGGAGCCTTCAGGTGTCGTTGCTGCTGGCAACGCTCATGGCCTTGCACGTCGGGTGTTCGATCGCTCCCGACATGCACAGTGCCCACGACGAAACCGGGGCTACCAGCGATACACGGGGGGTCAAGGTCCCTGCGACACCCGCCGACGACTGCCAGGACAGGACCAGCCAGGCCGTCGAGATCGAGGAGCCGATCCCCCGACTCGAACTGAACTGCTGCGAGCTCGCCGTCTTGCGGGGTGTCGTGGATGACTTCGACCGGCCGCCTGAGCCCGATCCAGATCGCATCTACGGCCACGGCTCTTGCGACTGGCTGTGCAGCGAGCGAGATCTCTGCTCCGCCGTCGAGAAAATCCGCCGAATCACGGAGTGCCCGTCCACGCCACCGGATTCAAGCGCTACCGAGCCTGGCCGGGACCCCTCCCGGTAGTCTGGCGGCCGCCGCGAGTCCCATCCGCAACACGCATTCTAGGGTTCCAGCCAGGGTCCGCAGTCCGAGCCCCGCTTGCACCTGCTTGATTCTCGCGTTGGTTGCCGGATGCACTCGCCAGCCCACCCCCATCCGGTCCGGATCGGGCGCGTCGTAGCTCTGTGGATCGCCAGCGGCCGCCAGCAACCAACGAGGGACCTCGGCTTCCGGACGTTCGATCCGCAGCTGGCCCACCGCCTCAAACAACGTCATCAGCCGTTCATCCATCGCGTCCAGGCGAGGCAGGATCTCGGCATCCGGGGGGGGGCGCCGAACGATCCGCTGTCGTTCGGGTTCATCTTCCGGCGATCCACCCATCGACTCCTCGATGGCGGCCAGCGCCGCGATCACCTCGTCGTCGCCCGAGGTCCCACCGGGCCGCTGCCAGTCCTCGCTCTGCATCCACTCCTCGTGCGCGTCGGCGGCCTGGGCTAGCTCCTTCGGATCAAGCGTCTTCATCGTCGGACCATCCCTGGACATAGGCATCCGCTACACGGCGGCGAGGCATGGCCGGAAACGCTTTATCGGGGCACACCCGCTGCCATGCGTGCTCCGCAATCGTCTCCACCGCGTCGAGAAACAGCTTGGTGTTGCCGCGGCGGGGAAGGTCCCACACGGACACCCCGTCGTCGTGCGCGTCGCGGATGGGGCGTGCCGGAGGCACCGGGTCCGGGAGAAAAAGCAGGCCCTCCACCTTGGAGGCATCGGCGATGGCCTTGGCAGCCTTCGCCCAGGACTTCTTGTCCAGGTGGTGGTACTTGACCAGCATCACCTCGGTGTTCTCGGGCGTCCCACGCAGCAGGGACACCAGGTTTCGGGCGGCGTCCGCGCCGTCCACCGGGGCCACTAGCAGCACCCCGGGCAGCGCACCGGCCGCCTCCACCGGGGCCGTGTCCACCACCACCACCTGAAACTCCTTCAACTCGCCCGGTCCCGACCCGTACAGAAGCTCGACGGCCTTGCTCGGGTGGACTCCCCTCACGGTGACCCCCCCCTCCCGGCGCACCACGCGCGCCGTTTGCGGATCGGAAGGGCTCACGCCAAGACGGAAGCGGGCGTCGTGCTGGGCGTCGCTGGTCAGCAGCAGCACTTGCAGTTCGGCCCACGCCAGGCGTTCGGCCACCGCGACGGCGAACGCCGTCTTGAGGCAGCCACCTTTGAAGGTTCCCAGGACGACCGTTGGCCGCCGCGGTTTGAGCGGAGCCGGGCTGTCCGCGGTTACATGTCGAGTTGGAATCGGACGCACTCCCATGTCTTCAATCTCCTGCTAGCATCTATGATAGATATGACGGTAACACAGCCAACGACGTGCTAGCACAGAAAAAGAAAGCGGCGAATGTCCGCGTTTTGGGCGAAGCCGATTCCGCACAAGATCGACACCAGGTCCTCGACGGAATCGGCCTGCGTATCGGTTCCTTCCGATGTTCCCTTCTTGGTGTTTTGTTCCCGATATCTGTGTGGGGTCGTCGTAGTAGAGGCTGTGGGGCGTGTGGTCAACCCGTAGGGTTGTCCAAGGGGCTGTGGTCAACCCGCAGGGTTGTCCAAGGCGGGGTGGTCAACCCGTCCGGGTTGTCCATGCCGCCGTCAGACCCGGCACGATCCACAGCCTGGGGGGGGTCTACTACTAGGATCGTAACTACTAGGTTCTTCTAACTACTAGGA
>JAHJML010000223.1 GCA_018821365.1 Actinomycetota bacterium
CCGCCGGTACAGGTCGTTGAGGTCGCTGGTGGCGAAGCGCCCGCCGTCCAACTGCACCATCGGGCGCAGGTCCGGGGGGATCACCGGCACGGCGTCGAGGATCATGCCCTGGGGATGGTTGATCCTGGCGGCGAACGGGGAGACCACCTTGAGCCGCTTGGTGGCCCGCTGGCGGCGCTGCGCCGAGTTGCTGGTCAGATCCTCGCGGAGCTTGTCCATCTCGGCATCGACGTCGAAGTTGCCGAGCAGATCCTTGATCGCCTCGGCCCCCATCCCGCCCGTGTAGTACTCGCTGTAGCGCTCGTGGATCTCACGCCACAACTGCTCGGACTCGATGAGGTCCTTCACCTTGATGGTCCGCAGCGTGTCGAGTGCCTCGTGGATCAGCTCCACCTCGTAGTCGGCCCGTTCCTTGCGGTCGCGGGTCTCCCGCTCGGCCTCGCGGCGGTTGGCGTTCAACTCCTGGGGCTTGGCGTCGCCCTCTTCCATCTGGGCGAGTTCCTGCTCCAGGCGCTCCAGGCGCGCCTCCTGCCACTCCTCGAACTCGCGGAGCACCACCTGCACCTCGGTGGCGGCGGCCTCCTCGAGCTCGGGGAGGTCCTTCTGCCGCTTCTCCATGTCGACGCTGGTGATGACGTACGCCGCAAAGTAGATGATCTTCTCGAGGTCCTTGGGGGACATGTCGAGCAGATACCCGAGGCGGCTCGGCACGCCCTTGAAGTACCAGATGTGGGTGACCGGGGCCGCCAACTCGATGTGGCCCATCCGCTCCCGGCGGACCTTGGACCTGGTCACCTCGACACCGCAGCGCTCACAGATGACGCCGCGGAAGCGCACCCGCTTGTACTTGCCGCAGTAGCACTCCCAGTCGCGCGACGGCCCGAAGATGCGCTCGTCGAACAAGCCGTCCTTCTCGGGCTTCAGCGTCCGGTAGTTGATGGTTTCCGGCTTCTTGACCTCGCCGTGGGACCACCCACGGATCTGGTCGCCGGTGGCCAGGCCGATCTTGAGTTCATCGAAGAACGATGCGGCCGACGGTGCGTGTTCTCTCTCCAACGTCATTCCTCACCTCGCTCGGGGCGTGAGATGTCGATGCCGAGAGACTCGGCCGTGCGGAAGGCGTCCTCATCGAGTTCCCGCAGTTCCACTTCCTCACCCGCCGAGAGCATCTCGACGTTGAGGCAGAGGCTCTGCATCTCCTTGATGAGCACCTTGAAGGACTCGGGGATCCCCGGTTCGGGGATGTTCTCGCCCTTGACGATCGCCTCGTAGACCTTGACCCGGCCCCGGACGTCGTCGGATTTGATGGTCAGCAGTTCCTGCAGGGCGTAGGCGGCCCCGTAGGCCTCCAGTGCCCAGACCTCCATCTCCCCAAAGCGCTGGCCGCCGAACTGGGCCTTGCCGCCCAGCGGCTGCTGCGTGATCATGGAGTACGGGCCCGTCGACCTGGCGTGGATCTTGTCGTCCACCAGGTGGAGCAGTTTCAGGATGTAGATGTAGCCGACGGTGATGTCGGAATCGAACGGCTCCCCGCTGCGGCCGTCGAACAGCCGGGCCTTGCCCACCCCGTTGACCAGGGTGAGCCCGTCGTCGGAGGGCAGGACGTTCTCGAGCACCGAGGCGATCTCGCCCTCGCGGGCACCGTCGAACACCGGGGTCGCCACCGTGGTCCAACGGGCCGCCCCGACCTTGGCCGGACTGTCGCCTTCGAAGGGCTTCCAGCCCTGGGCGGCCGCCCAGCCGAGATGGGTCTCGAGGATCTGGCCCAGGTTCATGCGGGACGGCACGCCCAGCGGGGACAGGATGATGTCCACCGGCGTCCCGTCCTCCAGGAACGGCATGTCCTCTTCGGGGAGGATCTTGGCGATGACGCCCTTGTTGCCGTGGCGTCCGGCCAACTTGTCGCCTTCGGAGATCTTGCGCTGCTGGGCCACGTAGACCCGCACCAACTCGTTCATCCCCGGCGGCAGTTCGTCGCCGTCCTCACGGCGGAACACCTTGACGGCGATGGCCTTGCCGCCCTCACCGTGGGGCACCTTCAGCGACATGTCCCGCACCTCGCGGGCCTTCTCGCCGAAGATCGCCCGCAGCAGGCGCTCCTCGGGAGTCAGTTCGGTCTCGCCCTTGGGGGTGACCTTGCCGACCAGGTAATCGCCGGGCTTGACGTCGGCGCCGATGCGCACGATGCCGCGATCGTCGAGATCGCTGAGGACCTCTTCGGCGACGTTGGGGATGTCCCTGGTGATCTCCTCGGCGCCCAACTTGGTGTCGCGGGCCTCGATCTCGTACTCCTCGATATGGATCGAGGTGAGCACGTCGTCCTTGACGAGCCGCTCCGACAGCACGATGGCGTCCTCGTAGTTGTGGCCCTGCCACGGCATGAACGCCACCATCAGGTTCTTGCCGAGCGCCAGTTCACCGTCGTCGGTGGAGGGGCCGTCGGCGAGCACGGCGCCGGCCTCGACCCTGCTGCCCTCGACGGCGAGCGGCTTCTGATTGATGCTCGTCCCCTGATTGGAGCGGACGAACTTCTTGAGCGGGTAGGTGGTCCGCTTGGTCCCCCGCACGACGATCTCATCGCCGGTGACGGTGACGACCTCGCCGGCCTCCTCGGCGATGATCATCTCGCCCGAGTCGACGGCCGCCCTACCCTCGACCCCGGTGCCGACCAGGGGCGACTCGGCCCGCAGCAGCGGCACGGCCTGCCGCTGCATGTTGGAGCCCATCAGGGCCCGGTTGGCATCGTCGTGCTCGAGGAAGGGGATGAGGGCGGTGGCCACCGAGACCACCTGCTTCGGCGAGACGTCCATGTAGTCCACGTCGGTGGGCTGCACGTAGTCGACGTCGCCGCCGCTGCGGCGCACCAGGACCCTGTCGTTGGTGAACGAGCCGTCGCCCTCGAGCGGGGCGTTGGCCTGGGCGATGACGAACCGCTCCTCTTCGGTGGCGGTCAGGTACTCGACCCTGGCGGTCACCTTGCCGTCGACGACCCTCCGGTAGGGGGTCTCGATGAACCCGAAGCGGTTCACCTTGGCGTAGGTGGCCAGCGACCCGATCAGGCCGATGTTGGGGCCTTCCGGGGTCTCGATCGGGCACATCCGCCCGTAGTGGGAGGAGTGCACGTCCCTGACCTCGAACCCCGCCCGCTCCCGGGACAGGCCGCCCGGGCCGAGCGCCGAGAGGCGGCGGCGGTGGGTGAGGCCGGCCAACGGGTTGGGCTGGTCCATGAACTGGCTCAACTGCGAAGTGCCGAAGAACTCCTTGATGGAGGCGACGACCGGCCGGATGTTGATCAGGCTCTGCGGCGTGATCGCCTCCGGGTCCTGCGTGGTCATCCGTTCCCGAACCACCCGCTCCAGGCGGGTGAGGCCCACCCGGATCTGGTTCTGGATCAGTTCGCCGACGGTCCGGATCCGGCGGTTGCCGAAGTGGTCGATGTCGTCGGTGGCATAACCGTCGCGCCGCTCGTGCAGGGCGATCAGGTAGCGGATGGTGTCCAGGATGTCGTCCTGGGAGAGCAGTCCCAAGTTGTCCTTGCGGTACGCCTCGATGTCGTCCACGTCGGTCGAGGGGCGGCCGAACTTCTGGTTCAGCTTGTAGCGGCCGACCCGGGTCAGGTCGTAGCGCTTGGGGTTGTAGAACAGGGTGTTGATGAGCCCGCGAGCGGACTCCACCGTGGTCAACTCCCCGGGACGCAGCTTGCGATACAGGTCGAGCAGCGCCTCGTCACGATCGTCCGTCGGATCCTTGTCGAGCGTCTCTCTGATGGAAGGGGCACCGTCGAACAGCGCCAGCATCTCCTCGTCGCTCTGGGCGAAGTCGAGGGCCCGCAGGAAGGTGGTGAGGTACTGGCGCCGCTTGCGATCCACCCGGACGCCCACGGTGTCCTTCTTGTCGATGTCGAACTCGAGCCAGGCACCCCGCCCCGGGATGACCTTGGCTGCGAAGACATCGCGGTCCGACGTCTTGTCGAGGGTCTGGTCGAAGTAGACCCCCGGGGAGCGCACCAACTGGCTGACCACGACACGTTCGGTGCCGTTGATGATGAAGGTCCCGTTAGGGGTCATCATCGGGAAGTCACCCAGGAAGACCTGCTGCTCCTTGATCTCGCCCGTCTGGCGGTTCATGAAGCGGGCGGTCACGAAGAGCGGCCGCGAGTAGTTCGAGTCGCGCTCCTTCGCCTCCTCGATGGCGAGGGTCGGCTCTTCGAAACGATGGTCGGTGAGTTCGAGCGCCAGCGTCCCGGTGAAGTCCTCGATGGGGGAGATCTCCTCGAAGATCTCTTTCAATCCGCGCTCGAGAAACCATGAGAAGGACTCGTGCTGGACGGACAGAAGGTCGGGCGGGGGAAGGACTTCGGGGATCTTGGCGAACGAAAAACGCTTGGTGCGCGCACGAGCCAAAAGGATTCCTCCTGGTTCAGTTGGGGGGGGCGGGAACGACTTCAGACTGCTCTCTACAAAGGGTGGGAGACACCAAACAACCAGGATAGCACGTTGCTACCCCGGCTCGGCAAATGCCGGCAGGCGCTTCCCCTTCCGTATGTTGTCGAAACCCTACTCCTGCGGGGCACCCGTTTCAAGGGTTCGCCGGTAGACGGCGTCGACCAGGCCACCGAACAACGGAGGGCGGGGAGCCACTTCCCAGGCATCCCCCGGATCCAGCATCGTCCCGATCCGGGTGGCCCACAGCGCCGCCCCCGCCGCCACCGCCCCCACCAGGAACAGGCCGGTGAACCCGGCCGCCAACGCTCCCGCCCACCCCGCCGTGAGTGCCCCGGCAACGGTCGCCCCGATCACGATGAGCAGCGGTCCGATCACCAGCGCAGCCTACCGGCGCGACGAAGGGCGGGCCCGCAGGCCCGCCCTCGACGAGGACCGAGGTGTCCGGTCCTTACTTGAGTTCGATGGTGGCCCCGGCGCCCTCGAGGATCGCCTTGGCCTTCTCCGCCTCTTCCTTGCCGACGGCCTCGAGGACCGCCTTGGGGGCCTCGTCGACCAGAGCCTTGGCCTCTTTGAGGCCCAGGCTGGTGAGGGCGCGGACTTCCTTGATCACCTGGATCTTGGAGCTGCCGGCGGCGACGATGATGACGTCGAACTCGTCCTGCTCCTCTTCGACGGCGGCGGCGGCCGCCGGCATCATCGCCATCGCCATCGGGGCGGCGGCGGTGACGTCGAACTTCTCCTCGAACGCCTTGAGGAACTCGGAGAGCTCCAGAACGGTCATGCTCGCGAAGGTCTCCAGCAACTCATCGGTCTTGGTCTTGGCCATCTTCTATTCCTCCTCGGCCTCGTCGGCCTGGTCGTTCTCGTCGTTGGTCTCGTCGGCGGCCCCGGGCTTCTCCCCGGCATCTGTCTCCTCGGCCGGAGCCTCGGCAGACTCGGCAGCAGCCTCCTCGGCGGGAACCTCCTCAGCCGCAGCCTGCTCGACCGGAGCCTCCTCAGCCGGAGCCTCCTCGGCGGGAGCCTCCTCGGCGGGAGCATCCTCGGCGGGAGCCTCCTCAGCCGGGGCCTCAGCGACCGGCTCGGGCTCGTCGTCCGGGGCGTCCCCGCCCATCTTCTCGATCAACTGCTGCACCATGGTCGCCAGATCACGCGGCATCGCACCCAGCAGGCTCGCCAGCTTCGCCATGGGCGCCTCGAAGGCACCGGCGATCTGGGAGAGCAGCACCTCGCGGGACGGCAGATCAGCCAGTTCGCTCACCTGATCGGCGGAGATGACATCCCCCGAGAGCAGTGCGCCCTTGATGGTGAGATTGGCGTGATCGTTGGCGAAGTCCCGCAGCGCCTTGGCAGTGGCGGCAGCATCGCGATCGGCGAAGGTGAGCCCGGTCGGGCCGGTCAGCAACTCGGCCAGGTCGGAATGACCCAGTTCGTCGGCGGCGAGACGGGCCAAGGTCATCTTGACGACCTTGAACTGGCCCTCGGTCGCACGGAGGGCGCGCCGCAACTGCTGCTGCTCGGTGACCGAGAGGCCGGCGTACTCGGCCAGGAACACGGCCTGGGCGTTGGCGAGCCTCTCCTTTATGTCGGCGACCGCCTGGACCTTCTCGGGTCTTGGCATGCCTTCTCCTCATCTCCGTTCGACCCCTTCCGAACATCGAAAAGGGCCCCCGATCCGAGACGACGGGAGCCCTCGAGAGGACGACCTGCGCAGGCGGCTTGTGGTCATTCACCCCCGGATGGGGGACCTGCGGTCTCGGGTCAGCATTCGGTTGTGGATCGAGAGCGTAGACGGACCCGGTGTCGCGGGCAAGACCGCAACGGCCCGCATCGCTCCATGACGGGGCGGCGCCGCTAGCGGAGGACTTCCCGGAGGTCGTCCAACGCGTTGACATCGACCTTGATGCCCAAGCCCATCGTGGAGGACAGGGTGAGCTTCTGGATGTAGCGGCCCTTGGCCGACGAGGGCCGCACCCTGGTCAACTCCTCGACCACCGAGGCCAGGTTCACCTTGAGGGCATGCTCCTCGAAGGACACCTTGCCGATGGCGACGTGGACGTTGCCGTACCGATCGTTGCGGTACTCGACACGGCCACCCTTGAACTCCGTGACGGCCTTGCCGATGTCCATCGTCACCGTCCCGGCCTTGGGGTTCGGCATCAGGCCGCGAGGACCGAGCACGCGGCCCAACTTACCGACCTCGGCCATCAGCGACGGCATGGCGATGGTGACGTCCCAGTCGAGCGCCTGGTTGCCCTCGGTGATGGCGGCGGCCAGATCGGTGCCGCCGACCAGGTCGGCGCCCGCCTCCTCGGCCTCCCTGGCCTTCTCTCCCTCGGCGAACACGGCCACCCGGACATCCTTGCCGGTGCCGTTGGGAAGGGACACGGTGCCCCGCACGGCCTGATCGGCCTGGCGGGCATCGATGCCGAGCAGGAAGGCCGCTTCGACGGTCTCGTCGAACCCGGCGGTGGCCATCGACTTGGTGAGGGCGATCGCCTCATCCGGGGAATGGATCGCGGCGCCGTCGAACTTGGCGCCGGCGTCCTTGCGTTTCTTGCCCATCTCGTCTCCTCGTGGTTCCGGCGGCCCGCCCGTGGCGAGCCTCCCACTCTCGTTACCCATGTCCTCGGCGGACGCTCAGCCTTCGACGACGATGCCCATCGAACGGGCGGTGCCCTCCACGATCCTGATCGCGGCGGCTATGTCGTTGGCGTTGAGATCCACCATCTTGGTCTCGGCGATCTGCCGGACCTGGTCTCTGCTGACCGAGCCCACCTTGTGGGTCTGCGGCTCCGAGGAGCCCTTCTCGACCCTGGCCGCCTGGCGCAGCATCACGGCCGCCGGCGGCGTCTTGGTGACGAACGTGAAGCTGCGATCGTCGAAGACCGTGATCTCCACGGGGATGATCGTCCCGACCTGGCTCTCGGTGGCCGAGTTGTAGGCCTTGACGAAGTCCATGATGTTGACTCCGTGCTGGCCGAGCGCAGGACCCACCGGCGGAGCAGGACTCGCCTGCCCGGCGGGAATCTGCAACTTGAGCAGCGCAGCAACCTTCTTTCGACCCATTGAGGAACCCCTTGCCTAGAACTTCTGGATTTGCTCGAAGTTGAGCTCGACCGGGGTCTCCCGGCCGAAGATGTCGACCAGCACCCTGACCTTGGACTGATCGACGTTGATGTCCTCGATGACCCCGTTGAAGTCGGCAAAGGGGCCCTCGACGACCCGCACGGTCTCGCCGACCTCCCAGTCCGGCTTGAACCGGGGGGCCTTCTTCTCCTCGTCCGGCTTGCGGACTCCGAGGATGCGCTCGACCTCACGTCGCGACAGCGGGGTGGGCCGGTTCGCCGAACCGACGAACCCGGTCACACCGGGGGTGTTGCGCACCACCGACCACGAGTCGTCGTCCATGTACATGCGGACGAGCAGGTAGCCGGGGAACTGCTTCTTGAGGACGGTGACCTTCCTGCCGCCCTTGAACTCCACGACATCCTCCATGGGGATGACGACATCGAAGATCGACTCCTCCATGTGCATGGAGTGGATTCGGGTCTCCAGATTGGCCTTGACCTTGTTCTCGTACCCGGAGTACGAGTGGATCACGTACCAACCGCCGGGGTGGTCGAAGGGACTGGCAGGTGCAAACGAGACCGGCTCCGGCGCCTCTTCCGCTTCGGGTTCCGCCTCGGCGACCTTCGCCGTCGCCTGGGCGGCCGGGGCGGGTGCCGGGGACACGGCCGCCGCGACACTCTCGGCCACCGGGGCTTCGGCCTCCTCGGCCTCGGGCTCCGGCTCCGGCTCCGGCTCCACATCGGGCTCGTCGCTCTCGGCCATCGGCACCGGCTTGGGGATCGGCACGAGGGCGGCGGCCAGGGCGGCGGCGAAGGGGCTCAGCTCCTCCTTCTCTTCCTCGGCCCTGGCCAGCTTGGCGGCGAGCCGAGCGGCAGCCTCCTCGAAGGTGACGTCTTCGTCTTCGACCGCTTCCTCGGCAGCAGCCTCGGTAGCAGCCTCGTCGGCGACCGTCTCCTCAGCCTGGGTCTCCTCGGATGTGCCGGCCGCCTCCTCCTGGGGCGCGTCGGCATTCACCTCGAGTTCGGGTGCACTCATACGATCTGCTCCAGGAGATAGAGGACGGTCTTGTTGAAGACGACGTCCATCCCGAAGGCATACAGGGTTACGAACGCGCTGGTGATCAAAGTGACGACGGTGAAGGTCACCGTCTCCCGACGGCTCGGCCACGCCACTCTCTTGAGCTCGGTGCGGACCTCGGAGAGGAATTGACGGATGCCGACGCGCTTGCGCTTCGGCCGGGTCGCCTGGCCCTTCGACCGGCGTTCCCGCGCCCGCTGCTCTTCCTTCTCCTGCAGCCTTCGCAGCTCTCGGTTCATTCCGTGTGCCGTCCTTCCGGTGTCGGCAGGGGCGGAGGGACTCGAACCCCCAACCGCTGGTTTTGGAGACCAGTGCTCTGCCAAATTGAGCTACGCCCCTAGGGCGTCCGAACCCGCGACGATATTAGGGGGCGAACGGCGGGCATTGTAACCGGCCCGGGAGGCTCCGCAGCTAGCCGGGCCCTCAGGCGGTCCGCGACTTGCGCCGCACCAGTCCGGCGATGAGCGCTGCCGCCGCGGCAGCCGTGACGCCGACCCCGGTCGCCGCCG
>JAHJML010000224.1 GCA_018821365.1 Actinomycetota bacterium
CGATGCGTTGTGGCCGCTGCTGCTGGAGGCGATCGGAGCGTCGTTCGGGCCGTTCCTCCCGCCGTTCCCCGACGCTCTCGAGACGATCGAGGCGGTGGCCGCCGCCGGCATCCCTCAGGCGGTCGCCAGTTCGTCGAATCGGTCCCGGGTCGACCTGGCATTGGAGCGGTCGGGTCTGACCGGTTGGTTCGCGGCGATCGTCGCCGGCGATCAGGTGGAGCGGACCAAGCCCGCCCCCGACGTCTACCTGGCGGCGGCCGCCCTGCTCGGCGAGGCGCCCGCCGACTGCGTGGCCGTCGAGGACTCCGCCCACGGATGCCGGGCCGCCATCGCCGCCGGCATGCCGGTGATCGGGGTGGTGCGGGTGGCCTCGGAGCGGGAGCGGTTGGAGTCGGTCGGGGCCGACCTGGTGGTCGATCGGGTCGAGGCCGTCGAGGTGCTCGCCCTGCTGGGTGCTGGGTGAGTCACCCCGCCTTCCGGGAGGCCGACGGCTCCGATTGGGCCGCTATCTGGCCGATCGTCGCCGAAGTGGTCCGGACCGGCGACACCTACGCCCTTCCGCCCGACATCTCGGAGGAGGCCGCTTGTATCGCCTGGATGCCCGATCCGGAGGCCGGCAGGCGGACCTTTGTCGCCGTGGTGGACGACGCCGTGGTGGGCACCGCCTACCTGAGGCCGAACCTGCCGGGCCCCGGCGACCACGTCGCCAACGCCGGGTGGATGATTGCTCCCACCCATGAGGGCCGGGGGGTCGGGCGGGCGTTCGCAGAGCACGTCATCGAGGAGGCGCGCCGCTCGGGGTACACAGCGATGCAGTTCAATGCGGTGGTCGCCCTCAACCGGAGGGCGATCGCGTTGTGGAAGTCGCTCGGGTTCCAGGTGGTGGGGACGGTCCCCGGAGCCTTCCGTCACCCGGTAGGCGGCCTCGCCGGTGTCCACGTGATGCACCGGGAGCTGTAGGCCGCCGGCGGGGGGGTCGGCTCCCGCCTGGTGGGTACCATCGCGGCGCATCCAACGGAGGCGGCGTGGCCAAGCAGATCGGCATCTTGACGGCGGGGGGTGATTCCCCCGGCCTCAACGCGGCGATCCGCGGGGTGGGGAAGGCGGCCATCCACAAGTACGGCATGAACGTGATCGGCTTCAAGGACGGTTTCCGGGGGCTCATGCAGAACCGGTTCGTTCGCCTGACGCCCGAGGAACTCTCCGGCATCCTCACCAAAGGCGGCACCATCCTGGGGGCAGGCCGCGACAAGCCGCACCGGATGGATGTCGGCGGGTCCGTCATGGACATGACCGACCTCATGGTCGAGCACTTCGGCGACCACCAACTCGACGCCCTGGTGTGCATCGGTGGCGGCGGCACCCAGAAGAACGCTTTCCGTCTGGCCGAGAAGGGGTTGCCGATCGTGACGCTCCCCAAGACGATCGACAACGACGTGTGGGGCACCGACACCACCTTCGGGTTCGACACCGCCCTCGGGATCGCCACCGAAGCGATCGACCGGCTCCACTCGACGGCTCATGCCCATCACCGCATCGTGGTGGTGGAGATCATGGGTCACAACACGGGGTGGCTGGCACTGGGAGCCGGGTTGGCGGGCGGGGCCGACGTGATCCTGATCCCCGAAGTCGCCTACGACATCGACGTGGTCGCCGAGTCGATCCTGAAGCGCCGTGCGGCGGGCAGCACCTTCTCGATTGTGGCCGTGTCGGAGGGAGCCCACACCGGGGAGACCCGGGGGGAGGTCGAGTACCCGTCACTCGACCACATCGCCGGGGAGGGTGCCGCCGCCATGGTCGCCGAGTTGGCCGAGTTGCGGGCCGCGTTGCGCGGCAGCACCGGCCGTCTGTCGCAGGCGCTCGAGGAGATGACGGGCCTGGAGGCGAGGGTGACCATTCTCGGCCACGTCCAGCGCGGCGGGACTCCTTCCCCGGAGGATCGCCTGCTGGCGACCATCCTGGGGACCGCCGCAGCCGATGTGGTCGAGGCGGGCATCTCCGGAGTGATGGTGGGGGTCCGCAACGGCGAGGCGGCCACCGTCCCCCTCGAGGAGGTGGCCGGGAAGCGCAAGACGGTGCCCCTCGACCATCCCTGGCTCGCCACGGCCCGCAGCCTCGGCATCAGCCTGGGCGATCGCGGCGAAGAGTGACCCCGGGGGAGCGTCCGTTGCCGTCGGTGGCGGCGGTCCCGGTCTAGGCTCCGGCGGCGGGCCGCTCCATGTACCACTCGACGAATCGGGAGCAGCGGCCGTCGGCACCGAACTCCAGCAGGAAGAGGTTCTCGTACGCCGCACCGGAGGCGTACCGGGTTCGGCCCCGGGCGGCGGCCTCGTCGCCGTCGATCAGCGCCGGGTGGTACTCGGCATCCCAGGATCCGGGGCGGTCCTGATCGGCCAGCCAGGACGCCACGATCGCCTGGCGGCCCAGGATCGGCTCATCCCAGGGGTTGTAGGCGTAGGCGGCGTCGGTGGCGAACAGGTCCCCGATGCTCTCCGGGTCGTAGGTTCGCCACGCTTCGGTGTACGAATCCAGCCAGTCCTGAACGTGCTGTGCGGTCACCATGGGCGCACGGTACCCGGGAAATGCCCCGGAGGGGCAGAGGGGGTGGGGATGAGGATCGTCACCCCAGGGTGATGCCCTGCCAAGGGCGGTGCCGCGCGGTTCTTGCTCTCTCCCGCGCAGCGGGGGAGATGGGCCCGGCCGGGCAGGCCGGGGCCAGAGGGGGGCTACTGGTTCGGGCGTGACGCGTCACCAGGGTTCTGGCCGTCCCCCTCTGCCCCCTGCGGGGGCATCTCCCCCGTACCGGGGAAGAGCACTGTTGGAGGGACATCCATGTCACCCCAGGGTGGCGCGGTGTCCTCTACCGAGGAGGAACGGCGCGGAGCATGAACTCGTCGAATAGGGGCACGGTGAACGCGGTGTCGCCGTGTGCTGGGCTGTAGATCATCCCCTTGCCGATAAGGCCTGAGCGCCTCGGTGCCACCGACTCCACCCTTACGCCGAGCTGTGCGGCGATGTCGCCTGAACGGTGTGGACCAGCTCCAAGCTCGGCCATGGCACGAAGATACTCCTTCTCCTTTGGCGTGAGTCGATCGAGGCGCACCAGGAAGAAGTTCCGATCCAGGGTCGCGATCACGGAACTCCTGACTGACCGAACGTCGTCGGCCGTGATGGGGCTGCGGGGTGCGTCGTTCCAAACGTGGAACCCCCACTCTTGGAGGAAGTACGGATATCCGTGAGATTCCGCGACGACAAGAGATGAGGCGTCCTCGGTGTAGTCAACATCGAGTTCGTTGGCCGGGATGACGATGGCTTCGACTGCTTCTCCGGGCGGGAGGGAGTCGACGCTCGGGAACTCGAATAGCCGCTCCGCATAGGACTTGGCCTCGCCAGCAAGTCCCGGAAGCTGCGGCAATCCCGCTCCGACCAACACCACCGGGAGATTCAGCTGTGTGGTGCGATGGATCGCGGTGATCAGCGCGGCCAGTTCCTCACTTGTCAGGTACTGGACTTCATCGACTGCCAGAACAAGGCCGGAGGAGGATTCTGCCGCCGCTTCACCGCTGGCGACCAGCACGTCCGTCAGATCTTCGGACAGCAGTCCCGAATCCCCGTGTCCAGGAAGAGCCTCCACACCGAGGGAGATAGAAGACCCATCGGGAAGCTGGAGGGTGAAGGACCTCAGAACGCCCAGCGCCTTCTGAACGGCCCGTTTGGCAGGGCCTTGGCTCAGCTCGAGGAGGATCTTCCGCGTTCGCACAGCCAACTGTGTCCGGAAGTCGCCCGTCTCTGGCGCTTCGATGAACCCAACCTTGAGACCCTCATCCGCAGCGATCTCCGCGAACCGGTTCAAGAGCACGGTTTTGCCGACACCACGCAGTCCGGTGAGAAGCAGGCTCTTCCCAGGGCGCCGTCGAAGTGCTCGGCGCAGGGTCACTGCGAAGGAGTCGATGAGCTCGTCGCGTCCGATGAGAGCGGGAGGCGGCGTGCCGGCACCGGGGCGGTAAGGATTGTCGAGTCTGTCCATATTGAGCGACCTTACTATATCTTATACGACTTATGTCAAGGCCGAGTAAGATCAATAAACTCCCGGAGCGGGATATGTGCTTGAGAGTCGCCACCCCACGGGCGGGTGGTGTTACTCGGTGCGATAGCAGGCCGTTACGAAATCGATCCGCACCGACTCTGATCCCAGAAGAACGTCAACGGTGGATTCACCTTCCGCCCCATGGATGTTCTGAGCCTCCAACTCCCCGTCGACCTCAGGCACTACCACCTCGAAGCCCTCCGCGAGCAGGTAGGCAACCACTTGATCCACGCTGCCGTCATCGACGAATTCGGGGGATATCTCCAGCGTGATCCCGGCCCCCTCCCTGCCAAGACCGGGGGAGTCACACCTGAATCCATACGAGACCGGCTCTGCCTCAACCTGGAGCCCGTCAGCGATGATCTCCGCGATCTCGCGGGTCACTTGCTCGCCCCTATCGACAGCATCAGCGAATCCCACCGGGTCGGCCTGCGGCGCAGAACCACAACCCGCAACAATGACGGCGACGAGGAGCACGATGACTGCGGGCGATCGTCGACTCGCTTCGACAGCAGGTTGACGGTGCACGATCAGCTACCTCCTGATCCGGTAGCGCCATCCTACGTTTCCACGCCGGGGTCAAGCCCAGCGTCTGATCCTCTGATGATTCAATCCCGCACACTGGGCCAACATGATGACTCCCAGGGGGTGTGTGCCCAAGAGTCGCCACCCCGCTGCTGGACCATCACCCGGTGTTGCGCAACCCGGTGGCGATGCCGTTGATGGTGAGCAGCAGCGCCCGCTCCAGGGTGGGATCCCGTTCGGTGGACTCCCTGGCCCTGGCGAGCAGCGCTACCTGAACCAGGTTGATCGGGTCGAGGTAGGCGTCCCGCACCGCCAGGGTGCGGCGGAGGACGGGGTTGTCGCCGACCAGGTCGTCGTGGCCGGTCAGTCGCAGCACCTCGGCCACCGACCGTTGGTACTCGTCGAGGATCTCGTCGAAGATCGGATGGAGGCTCGGATCGACCAACCGCTCCACGTACCGCCCGGCGATGGAGGGGTTGCTCTTGAAGAGGGTCATCTCGGCGTTGGAGATGAGGGAGCGGAAGAACGACCACTCCTCGTACATCTCGTCGAGGGTCTCGCCGAGGCCGGCCCGACGGGCGGCCTCCAGGCCGATGCCGAGCCCGAACCAGCCGGGCACCGTCTGGCGGGCCTGGGTCCATCCGAAGACCCACGGGATCGCCCGGAGCCCCTCCAGACCCGAGTCCTCGCCGGGGCGTCGCGCCGGGCGGGAGCCGATGTTGAGGCCGCCGAGTTCCTCGACGGGGGTCGCCGAGCGGAAGTACTCCATCAGCCCGGGGCGCTCGATCAAACCCCGGTACCCGGCATGGGCCGCCGTCGAGATGACGTCGGTGGCGGCGAACCAGCGGTCGAGGGTGGCCGGCCCGCGACGGGGCTCCCGGTGCAGCAGCGATGCCTCCAGAACCGCCGCCATCGTCAACTCCAGGTTGCGGTAGGCCAGGCCGGGCAGCGAGTACTTGTCGGAGATGACCTCGCCCTGCTCGGTGATCTTGATGGTCCCGTCGACGGTTCCGAACGGCTCGGCAAGAATGGCGTCCCCGGTTGGTCCTCCGCCCCTGCCGATGGTGCCCCCCCGGCCGTGGAAGAACAGCAACCGGACCCCGTGCCGGTCGGCGACGGTGCGCAACGACCCCGACGCCCGGTACAGCTCCCACTGGGAGGTGACCATGCCGGCGTGCTTGCTGCTGTCGGAGTAGCCCAGCATCACTTCCTGGATCTCGCCCCGCAGGTGCACGATCCGGCGATAGGCGGGATGCGACAGCAGCCGGTCGAGCGTGGCGGGGGCGCCCCGCACCTCCTCGATGGTCTCGAACAGCGGGACGATGCCGATGCGGGCGATCCCGCTCTGGAGGTCGATCAGCCCGGCATCGCGGGCGAGCACGGCGGCCGCCAGCACGTCGTCGGCGCCGCCCGTCTCCGACACGATGTAGCTCTCGATGGCGGTGCCGCCGTAGGTGTCGAGGGCGGTTCGAATCGTCGAGAAGACCTCCGAGACCTGCTGGGCCTCTCCGCCGAGGTCGATGGTGTCGGGTGCCAGCGGTCGGGGGCTGTCGAGTTCCTGCTC
Source organism: Actinomycetota bacterium (assembly GCA_018821365.1). Lineage (GTDB taxonomy): Bacteria > Actinomycetota > Acidimicrobiia > Spongiisociales > UBA11373 > JAHJML01. The sequence continues at coordinate 6,177 of JAHJML010000224.1, forward strand.
CAGGAGGGCGGTGCGTTCGTCGGGCGTGAGGTCGGCGTAGGGCCGGCCCAACTCGCCGGTCCGCTCGTACAGCGCTGCCAGGGCGAGGTGGTGGCGGGCGGCATGCTCTCGCACATCCAGGGTGGCGAGGCCGAACCCGACGGCGGCGGCGATGCCGATGACCCGGGACAGCCGGCCGGCGGCCACCAGTTCGCCCCGGTTGGCCTGCAGCGAGCGGTACATGACCATCAGATCGTCGATGAGCCCCGCCGCCGCCGCATAGTCCTTGCCGGACTGGTGGGCCGATCCCTCGACCAGCCGGCTGCGGGTGTTGACGATCCGCTGATGGACGAAGGCGCACTTGAGGCGGTACGGCTCCTCGGCGTTCATCACCCCGAAGCGGGCATGTACCTCCGGCAGGGCGTCGCGGTCCTGGGCCAGCGATGCCTCCATCTCGCGGGTGATGCCGACGACCTGTTCCGATTGCGAGAGGTCGAAGGAGAGGTGCTCGATGGTGTCCCGGAAGATCCTCAGCCCGTGGTCGTGGTACATCGCCAGGGTGGCGAGGGTCACCTCGGGGGTGACGCTGGGGTTCCCATCCCGGTCGCCGCCCGCCCAGGTCCCGAAGCGGAGCGGGGCGTGATCGACCGGCAGGGTGACGCCGAGCCGGGCGGCCTGGATCCCCAGCGCATCCGCCAGGGCTCCCGAGACCTCGTCCGAGGCGAGGGTCTCCAGGTAGTAGACGGCGGTGCGAGCCTCGTCACCGGGGGTGGGCCTGACCCGGCGCAACTCGTCGGTCTGCCACATCATCTCGATGATCTCGGCGATCCGCCGGTCGATGCCATCGATCTCGGCGGCGGTGGACCGCTGGTCGCCCCGCCGCTCCAGCAACGATGCGATCGACGCCAGTTTGGTGAGCATCGATCTCCGGGCCGCCTCGGTGGGGTGGGCGGTGAGCACCGGGCGCACCTCGAGGCGGGCCAGCACGCTCTCGATCAGATCGGTGGGGAGGCCGGCGGCCAGGATGCGGTCCACGGTATCGGCCAGCCAACCCGAGGTGCGCCCCGAGCGGCTGATGTTGGCGTCGAGTCGGTGGACCTGCTCGGCGACATTGGCGAGGTGGAAGTAGGTGGTGAAGGCTCGGACCACCCGGATGGCGGTGTCGACGTCCATCCCGTCCAGCAACTCGTCGAGGCGGGCGGCGTCGGCGCCGTTGCTCCCATCCCGGACCCGGCGAGCCAGGACCCTGATCTCTTCGACCAGTTCCGTCAGTTGGGGTCCCTCTTGGCGCGTCAGCGTGGCCCCCAGCATGTTGCCGAGCCGCCGGATGTCGTCCCGCAGCGCGGAATCGCCTTGTGGATCGTCGTTGTCGTGCACGGCGGCGAGAGTAGCGGCGGCGGTCGTGCATGCGCCCGGCCCCGGCTCGAGGGTGGCCGGCAATGCTCGCTTGCCGTCTTGGTCGGGAGGGCGATCGCCAGGCTTGGCTCACATCGAGCAACGCCGAGAGCAATTGGGTCTATCGAAGGCCGACCTGGCGCGCCTGGTGGGAATGCGCCCCGAAGCGGTTCGAAGGCTGCTGTCTGCCGGGGGACCGAACCCGACGCTGTTCACGGTTACCAAGCTCGCATCTGCTCTCGGAATGCAGATCGAAATCAAACCCAGCGTTCCTGCTGGGAAGCTCGGCCCGAAGGTGAGGAAGGTCGCAAAGCAGTTGGCGACGGCCGCCAACTAGCCGAGCATGTCAGGCCACGATCCTCGGGTCGCGGCGTAGGCACTCATCTCCCAGAACTCGAACGCTCCCGTAGAACGCTTCTGAGAAGGCCGACTCGTTCGGCTTGTGGGCACCTGTGATCATCACGAGAGCCGGTCCGGGTAGTCCTGGGGCCTTACGATCCCGCAAGCAGAGAAGGCGGTAGAGCGTCCTCTTCCGCTTGGTCCGCGCCTCAAACCAACCGGTCATGTCGCCGTGCATTGGCTGATATCGGAGTCCTCCCCGAAGTGTGGGTGGAGGCCCGGCGGCGACGGCGTCGATCGTGGCCATGAGTTCCGCTTCGACTTCATCGGGTATCTCCCCGAGTCATGAGAGCGCCGGGATTGCCGGATCTGCGCTTGGGTCGGTCCGCTTGAAGAACTGCGGAGTTCAGCTATCTCCCGGACTTGGCGTCACTTCTGAACCCTCCCCAGAGTCTGTCAAGGGCACCCCCGTCACGGGCCGAGCCGCAGGTTCAGCGACGGAGAGCCACTTCGGTCGACGAGATAGACCCCCGGTGGCGGATCAGACCGTGGGGTTCGCAAGGGGTGCCGGATCCATGACCTGAGACCTGATCAGCTTCGCCGCATCACTGAAGTCTCCGGCCTGATAGTCGGGATCAACCGCTCCAGCAGCGCCGCCCAGGCCACCCTGGCTCGTTGACACCAGGATCGTTGTACAGCCAAGTGCGCGCCCTGCCACCAGATCTCTCACCTTGTTACTGACAATGAAGCTTCTGGGAAGGTCAAGATCGAAGTCAGCCGCAGCATCCTGCAGCATCCCGGGATTCGGCTTTGAACACGATGAGTCTGGCAGGCCGGCGGAACCCAATCCATCCTCAGACTCTGGACAGAAGTAGACGGCGTCGACCCGGCCGGCGCTTCTCGATATTCGACTCATCAACTTCCGGTTGAAACGCCTGGCGTCGCTGAGCTCATACTTGCCCAGCGCAATCCCAGCTTGATTCGTCACAACAATGACGAAGACATCCAGGCTCGCCAGTAGCTTGAGTCCGTCGATGGCCCCCTCTATGAGCGAGGGCTCTCGTAGGTCATCCAGGCATCGAGCTTCTTCGTTGATCGTTCCGTCACGACCGACGAAGACGGCAATCCTTCGGCTTGGGCTATGCCGCTGCCTGGGCGGCCACCACCTCGGCGTTCCAGGGCTTCTCAGGGCGAACCGGCGCAGCCTCGATGACATCCGACGGCTCAACCGGCTGTCGTACACACAGACAGCTCCGGCTCCCACCAGGTACCCGAGACCCAGGCAGATCGCCAGCCAAAAATACAGACCCTCCTTCTCTGCGATGGCCACGATCGCCGGAAAGGAGATGGCACAGAGAACGAGTACAGCTCTGTAGAAGCCTTTGTGCAGCCCTGGCATGTGCCGGGCGCCGTAATACGTCTCCCATTCCAACCTGAGCGGCGTGCCGCTGGCTGCGGAGAGTCGCGGTTCCAGCTCCCATCTCAGGTAGCCGACAATCGCTTCGTGGATCCGGCAACTATGGAGAATCATGAGCACGAAGAAGGCAACCGCAGGAGGGACCGCCAGCAACACCCTGATGAACCTGTCCCCACCGGCAGCCGCCACCGCCAAAGAAGACGTGACTGCCAGCACAAGCTGGCCGGAGAAGGCTCCTCTCTCGGCGATCCTGCGCTTTATCTCATCCCTGGCGTCAGCGCGGAGGACCTCCATGTGGGAAATCCTGCACGACGAATGCGGAGTCGAATCATCGAGATCCGCGACCATGCGGACACCATACTCTCGGACCCCAACTCCCCGCATCAACGGCTCTCCCGGCCCGGGATGGGTCTATTGAAGGAGAGCCTTCGGTGGATGAGTCAGACCCCTCTTGGCGGCTCAGGTCGTGGTCTGATCCTTGCGGGTAAGCGAACCGACAGTGGATGAAGCAGACCCTGGTTGGCGGCTGGAGCCGTTGGGCGCGCGGGCAGCCCGCCTGGGGTAGCGTCGGGACTATGAAACCAAGTGCTCGCTTGGCCGATCAACTGCGGATCCTGCATCACGGAGATGCGCCATTGTTGCTTCCGAATGCCTGGGATCCCCTGAGCGCCGCCATCGTCGCCGCTGCCGGCTTTCCTGCCGTCGCCACGGCGAGCTCAGCCGTTGCCCTTTCCCGAGGCTACGACGATGGGGAGCAATTGCCGTTTGATGAACTCGTCACAACTGTGCGCCGCATCGCGACAGCAGTGGAGGTGCCGGTGTCCGTCGACTTCGAGCGGGGCTACGGCGCAACGCCGGACGATGTGCGTAGGAACACCGTCAAACTTGTGGCTGCAGGTGGGGTCGGCGTGAACATCGAGGACTCGGTGGATCACGAAACCCTGAGGCCCGTAGAAGAGCAGTGTGAGCGAATCTCCGTCGTCCGCGCCGCCGGCTTGGAACTCGGTGTGCCAATCGTGATCAATGCCAGGACGGATGCATTCATCGTCGGCGGAAAGGCGGGTACCGAGGCCGCCGCCATTGCCGTTTCTCGGCTTGGCGCGTATCGCGAAGCCGGAGCGGATTGCGTGTATCCCATCCTCTGTGACGACCTCACCGTCCTCGACAGAATCCACCAGGCGACCGAAGCGCCGATAAACGTCATGCTCAGGCCATCCACCGCCCCGCTCTCGTCATTGATGGACGTCGGTGTCCGCCGCATCAGCATGGGACCAGGGCTCCTCGCCATTGCCGCCGGGGCGGTTGGGGAAGCAGCGCGCAGAATGGCATCGGGTGATCTCGACCTCATCGGCATGCCCCGAGTCACCACCACAGAAATGAGACAACATCTCGGAATCTGAGCCCTGCCCGGGACCGAGAGTGCGCTCGGAGATCGCCGCGAGACTCCCTGACCTCCACGAATGCTGCGCGGCGAAGGGTGGCGCCCTGTCCCACTTCCCAATGGTGCCCGACAGAGCGGTGGACCGACCCCGGGCTCGCTGAGACCCGATGCCGGGCCACGGGGTCGCCGGGTTCAACCGGCCGGGGCCTTGAGAGACCCCGGGAGGGCGGCTCGGGACGGCACCAGTCGCTACCAGCAGAACCAGGAGCGATGCTCGCGGCACGAACACGGTTCTGAGTGGTCCGGGTGGTTACTCCGAACCGGCGGTAGAGATCAGATCGGCGCGGGTGAAGGCGCCGACTTCACTGACTCCGCCACGGCCGAATCGAATGGGATCGTCGAACATGGGGCCGGCATAGCAGAACGTGTGGAACTCTCCCCGTTCACCTAGTGGGTCAACGTCTGGTGGCAGCTCAGCCAGGAAATCGGAACCGAATTCTCGGCCTGCAAACGACGAATCGAGCTGGGAGGGATCGACGGACGTCACAACAGCACGCAGCCCCGAGGAGATCATCCGCCGGGCCACCTCAAGAGTGCCGCCACGCCCGCACCAGATCGGAAACACCGGCTCAGCCCCACTACCTCGCAGCTTCCCCACCCGGTATGCCCGAACGTCTTCCAAGAAGAGGTCACCGAACACCATCCGATCTATGTCATGGGCGAGAGCCTCCTCAACCACCCCGGCCATCCGCCGTTCATACTCCTCGTTGGGGCACGGCCAAGGCAGCGCCACCCACCACACCGGAAGTCCTGTTGCCGCCGACTGTGCCTCGACCAATTCGCGGCGCACGCCTTGCATGCTGACCCGGCCGGAAGCTTCGTCACAGGTGGTAAGCAAGCCCACCGGCTCCAAGTCACCACGCTCGCGCACGACCTGCAGCGCCCAGGCGCTGTCCTTGCCGGAACTCCACGAGATCAGGGCTCGGTGACGAGCGGTCCTGGCCATCCGGCAATGTATCGCGATACTCGTTTCGAAGAGTGCGGCCTTTGGTGTCGAGCGGACTGGCGGGATCCTCCTGGTGTCAATCGGCGTCTCCTGGCGCGAATGGCCGTCAACAGTGCCTGCGCAGCGAGTACTTTCGCCGCGCGCTGACTTCGACACGACCCTCCAGGGAAGTTACTGCCACATGGTTGGACAGCGCTTCTCAGCGCCGGTTCGGAGACGCCGCAGGTGGGCCCCAACTCATCCTCCGCTCGCCGACCCGCTCCGCCTATGCCTCAATCGCTCCGCCAATGTGACGCAGGTGATCACGGAACGTGTGCGTGGGGTCGGTCTCTCGTCGCTTGCGGTAGACCTCGAACTGCAGCTGTTGGCGGAGCGAGATCCCCGCATGCACGTCGTCGGCTTGGCGCCGTTCGGTCTGACCGATCTCGAGGGCCACAGCGACAACCGCCGCGAGGTCCTGGTCGCGGATGAAGATGGCGCCATCAGCGTCTGCGGAGACGACGTCGGGCGCGCTGACGACGTGCTCGCCGAATCTTGCGGACCTGAGCGCGTTGTCTTCTCGTGGATCGAGCCGAAGAGGTCCGGCGGGCCACGTCCCGTATGAGAAGACCGGTAGCCCGATGGCACGCACTTCCGGGTCGTCGCGGTGGACGCCCCACACGACTATCCCAGCAAGCCCCGCGGCCTGGGCCTCGATGACCGTGAGGTCACCAATACAGCCCTCATCATCGCGTCCCCCATTGTCGATTGTCAGCACATCGCCCGGTGTTGCGTCGTCGATGGCTTCCAGGAAGACGTCGACGCTGCCGCAGTGGCGAACTGGTCTGACCGCTCCACTCACCCTGGTCGAGGCGCCAACGGCTCTGAGCCCGGGCGGCGCCAAGCGCAGTGGTAGTTCGAGCCGAACGCACGCGTCGCACAGCAGCGGTGTCGAAAGTTGGTCGAATTCGTTCAGCATGTTCACTTCGTTGGTCATGGGTTCCGATCCTTTCTACAGCCCCGGATCACCTCCAATCCTGACGGTTCGAGATGTGGGACCGATCCTCAATGGCGGATTGCGTCAGCCTCTCGGCGCTCTAGCCCGTTCGGATTCGGTGCGGCGTCAGCTTGAGCAGACAGAATGCCTCCGGGTTGCGCTCCCATGAATCCAGCTCCTTGCGGTTACGCGGGTCGGAGAGATCCCAATACCGCGACGCGAGGCGATTTGCCAGTTCGATGCCGCCTTGATCGCTAACCGTCACAGCCCCTTCGAAAGACACCCATGCCTCGTATTCGCCTATGTGGTTGGCCACTACAAGAGAGGCGGCGGGATTCTTGCGGACGCGCCGCACCTTGGCCGAGGTCCTGCTCGCGAACATCTCCACGCTCGTGCCAGTCCATTCGAACCACACCGGGACGCCGACCGGAGTGCCGTCACGTCGACGAGTGATCAACGTCCCCAGTCGCGGCTCGGCGAGGAACGCTTCGAGCTTCGCCTTGGTGTCAACGGGGTCCGTCATCGCTTGCCCTCCAATCCGCATCCAGGTGCGCACCGGAAGCTATCGCCTGACCTTGGCCGGTATCTCTCGCGAGTCCCGGCGGTCATCTCCCGGTATCGACCTTCGAGTAGTCGACGGTGCGCCAGCGTTCGGGGCGCATCGCGTGGGCCATCAGATTCGAATCTTGGGCGACATGCTCGATATAGTCGTCACCCCCCAGAGACACCCAGGTAGCGCCGGGCAATGGGGCGCAGGTCTTCCTCGGTGTCCGCAGGTCGGGTTGCCGTCACGCTGCCTTCGACCGACAGGTAGCGGTATGGTCGCGTTTCGGTCTGCACGCACAAACTGAAAGCCCATGCCACCGACAAGAGTCGCCCCTTGGCGGAGGTTGCTGGCGTGAGAATCTTGATCTCGCCGCCCGGCTGGTGGTCGTACCAGATCGGCACCGTGAGGGGTGGGCGTCCACATTGATCGATCGACACCACCCCAACATGCAGGTCGGCGAGGAACTCTTCACGTTCGGTGTCGGTCATCGAGACCTCGCTCATCTCGCTAGGTCTCCTTCGGTTTGGCTGCGTCGCCAAGTCTGTTGTTTGGCCCGGTTGCCGCACAGACCCATCGAGCACCATTTGCGTGCTCGACCCGGGGAGCGGTCGTAGAACGCCCAGCGGCAGTCTTCATTGCCGCACACCTTGAGGCGTTCCCAGGTGCCCTCGGCCATGGCTTTGAGCATGGCGGCGAGCAGCTCCCCCAACGCTCTCGCCACGCCGGTGGTCTCAGGGCGCATGGTCCATCCGTCAGCGCTGATCATCACGTTCAACCTGGCGTCACGGATCCCCTCATTGAGGACATCGCGAAGATCTGCCGGGACTTCAGCGCCATCGTGGTTGGCAAGCAGGGCCCCGCGAATCGTCTCGCGCACCAGGTGAACTCTGGCCAAATCATCAGGACCGACCGGGTCCTCCCGATCCAGCAGACCGTGCTCGTTGAGCCAGTGGCTGCACGCCACCTCGTCGACGAAGGCGTCGGTGCCGGCTTCGATGTCGCGCGTGTTGACGAATTGGCGGAGCATTTCGAGTGCCTGCGCGCCCGCAGGAGAAGAGGAACCCATAGGAGATAGCATAACTGGTTGCATCACCTATGGTGGTTAGTGTAACCTCCTGAACCATGGAACAGGTTACTCCCGGTGGAACGGTCACCTCCAAGAGCCAAGGGGTGTGGGCGAGTACCGACTTCAGGCATCTGTGGTCGGCGTCGACCATCTCACAGTTCGGCTCCAACATCGGTGAACTCGCCCTGCCGCTGCTGGCAATCATCACGATGTCGGCTTCGCCCGCCCAGGTCGGGTTGTTACGGACCGCCCAGTTCCTTCCATTTCTTCTGCTGACGCTCCCCTTGGGGGTTGCCGTCGATCGTCTCGCCAAACGCCCCCTGATGCTGCTGGCGGACCTGGGTCGATGCGTTCTGGTCGGCGCCATCCCCATCCTCGTCTGGGTCGGCATACGCGACATCAGGGCGATCTACACCCTCGTGTTCCTCACTGGATGCCTCACTGTGCTGTACCAATTGGCAGACTTCGCTCTCCTCCCCAGCCTCGTGTCCGAGGACCTGATCATCGAGGCAAACGGCAAGCTGTTGGCCACCGCCTCCGCGAGCGAGATCGCGGGCACGGGCCTAGGGGGCGTGATCGTCGACGTGTTCACCGCCCCGATCGCGGTGCTCGCCGACTCGGTCACCTACCTGTTCTCTGCGATCGGGCTGTGGCGGATCTCTGCCCGGGAGACGATCGATACCACGCCCTCGCCGACGTCGGCATTCCACGACGCCCGGCAGGGTCTGGTGGTCGCGTTGCGCAATCCCTTCATCAGACCCCTATTGGGGGAGGCGACAACCTTCAACTTCTTCGACCAGTTCTTCATCGTCGGGCTACTGCTCGTAGCGGTGCGCCACATCGGCCTCGGTGCGGCGAGCATCGGAGCTGTATTCGTCGCAGGGGGCATCGGCTCGTTGGTCGGCGCCTGGTTCGGTGCCCGCGTCACCGGTCGATTCGGCTACGGCCGCGTGCTGCTCGTCACCATGCTCATCGGGAATGGTGCCCCGGTTGCCGTCATCTTCTTGGGCGACGACCCTCGGTCGGCGATGCTCCTCCTGTCCCCAACGTTCCTGTTGGTGGGCCTGGGCACCGGTATCGCCAACGTCCACGGAATCAGCCTTCGTCAAACCGCCATTCCCGCTGATCTACGCGGCCGGGTAAACGCCGGGTACCGGCTTCTCTCCTGGGGCGCAGTGCCCCTGGGAGCCTCGCTGGCCGGGATGACTGCCGGACGATTCGGTGCGAACACCGCCATGGTGCTCGGAGCACTGGGCATCGCGCTGAGCACACTCTGGGTGGCGGCATCGACGATCCCAACGCTCACGTCCATTGAAGGTGCGCGGGCGACCACGCCAGACACGGTGCGGGACCCATGAGGCCGACTCCCATGTGAACCCACGGTTGGGGCTTGCGAGAGCCGACCCGAACCTCCACCCTCCCCCAACCCCCCTCCCTGAGGGCGGGGGATGCCTATTGACCCGGGCGTCCAGCCCGGTTCTCGGACCCTCCCCCAACCCCCCTCCCTGAGGGCGGGGGATGCCTATTGACCCGGGCGTCGAGCCCGGTTCAATAGGATGCCATCGTGCACTACTTCGTCACCGGGGCGGTCGGGTCGATCGGCCGGTACCTCACCTCGCTCCTGCTGGCCGAGGGCCATGCGGTCACCACCCTGGTGCGATCGCGCCAACAAGCGCAGGCGATGGCCGACTATGGGATCCGGCCCCACCTGGGTGACGTGCGGGACAAGGAGTCGATGCGGCGGGGGATGCGGGGCGCCGACGGTGTCTTCCACACAGCTACCTGGGCCCGGGTCGGCTCCCGGGACCGCAAGACCGCCCAGGCCGTCAACGTGCAGGGCACCCGCAACGTGCTGGAACTGATCGGCGAGATGCACATCCCCAAGGCGGTGTACACGAGTTCGGTCCACGTCTTCTCCGACACCAGGCGGCGCCGTCCCGACGAGACCTACCGGTTCGATGGCAAGCACCTCTCGATCGCCGACCGCACCCAGTGGGAGGCGCACTACGAGGTGGCGCTGCCGATGATGCGGGGCGGCCTGCCGGTGGTGATCGTGCAGCCCGGAGTGGTCTACGGTCCCGGCGACGACTCGAACACGGCCCGGCTGCTGCGCCGCTACCTGCTCGGCAAGGTGCCGGTCGCCCCCACCCGGACGGCGGCATCGTGGGTGCACGTCGAAGACGTCGCCGCCGGCCATCTGCTGGCGATGGAGGCGGGGACCCCGGGGCGCTCCTACCTGCTGTGTGGGGAGGACGCCACCCTGCTCGAGGTGATGCGGATGGCGGGGCGCCTGGTCGGCAAGCGGCGGGGGCCGCTCCCCATCCCCGGACTGGCCCTCCGGCCCCTCGCCGGCGCCCTCCGACTCGCCGGCCATGTGATCCCACCCCTGGCCGTCACCGCCGAACGGATGCGCAGGATGGCGGGCGCCACCTTCCTCGGCGATGACATCAGGGCCCGCCGCGAACTCGGCTACGCCCCGAGGTCACTCGGCGAGGGCATGCCCGACACGGTCCGGTCGGTGCTGCAGGACCTCTTCGAGAGCCACTAACCCCCGGTGGGGTACTCCCCGGGTTCGTAGACCTGGCCGTCGTCGGTGCGGTACTGCTCGTCGTGCTTGACCATCATCTCGTCCGAGTGGAAGGTGGTGCCGTCCCAGGTGCCGGTGATGACCACCCCGATCCCCTCCTTGAACAACTGCTGGGGAGCGCCGCTGTGGATGACGGCGATAGTGGTGGTGCCGTCGGTGACGTCGAAGGCGACCCCGCCGGTGGTGTCCTCGATGGTCCCGCCGACGACCTGGCCGCCCAGGCGCATCCGATCCGCGGCGTCGGGGGTGGCCAACTCCACGACCTCGGTGGGAGTCCGGAAGAAGACCAGGCTGTCCTTCAGGTTGAACAGCAGGAACCCCAGCAGCACGGCCACCAGGCCGAGTGCGGGGATGACGAATCGTGCATAGCGTCTCATTGAACCTCCTCAACCCTCCGGCGGGTCGTGTGGATCCGCCAGACGAGCCATGTGACGTAGGCGAGCATCGCCGCATACGTGACCGTATAGGCATAGGCCACCCATCCCCAGTTGGAGAGCGAGGTCGCCTGCGAACTGACGGCGGCGACGGCAGCCGCCAGGACCAGGCCAATCGCCACGGCGACGAAGGTAGCACGGCGGTCCCGCACCGGGGCGGCGTCGTCCCACACCATCTCGGTGGAGCCCTCGTAACGGGGTGCGGTGACCGCCTCCCCGGCGACGGCGCGCTCCTCGGCGGCGACGATCTCCTCGAAACGATCCTCGAGTTGCGACAGTTCGATGCGGCGCCGCATCAGCACCACATAGACGATCGTGTAGGCGAACAGGGCTGCAAACAGGGCGGCCCGGAACGGCGGGTCCATCTCCATGGAACCGGGGCGCAGGATGGTGGGCGGTTGGTGCAGGGTCCGCCACCAGATCACCGAGAAGTGGACGATCGGGATCTGGACGATCCCCAGGATCCCCAGCCAGGCGGACCGGCGGGCCCTGGCGATCCGGTCGGGGATGGAACGGCGCAGCGCCAGGTAGCCGAGGTAGACGAACAGCATGACGGCGGTCAGCACCAGGCGGGCGTCCCAGGTCCACCAGACCCCCCAGGTGGAGCGGCCCCAGATCATCCCGAGGGCGATCGTCAGCGCCGTGAAGAACACCCCCACCTCGGCCGACGAGGCGGCGAGGCGATCCCACTTCAGGTCCTTCTTCGCCAGATAGAGGATGCTGCCGGCCAGGGTGACGCCGAACGCCAGGTAGGCCAGCCACGCCGAGGGGACGTGGACGAAGAGGACTCTGGCCAGGTTGCCCATGGTCTGCTCTTTGCCGATCGACAGCGCGATCACGAGTGCCGTCACCATGGTGGTGACGGCGGAGATCTCGAACACCCGGTTCTTGGTCATCGGGAAGCCTCCTGCAGCGGTCTGGCGCTGAGCACGCCTGCCACCGCGAGGAGCAGGTCCATCGTGACCAGCAGCAGGATCCAGCCGAGGATAGTGTTGCCGTACCGCAACCCGTCCATGGTCTGGGTGGCCGCCAGCAGGATCGGCACCGACAGCGGGGCCACCAACAGCGGCACCAGTGCCGAGGAGGCGATGCTGCTGGCGATGGTGGCTGCCAGGGTTCCGAGCAGCCCGAGGCCGGCGGCCACCAACGGCACCAGCAGGGCGATCCAGGGCCATCCCTTCGGCTGCGGGTCGTACAGCGCCAACGCCACCGGCCCCAGCACTAGTTCGAATGCCAGCAGCAGCAGGGTGGTGGCTCCCGCCCTCCCGGTGAACTGGGCGGCCGGATCGATCCCCAGCAGCGAGAGGAGATCCTGCTGCGGGGTGCCCTCGACGCCGCTCTGGCGGGTCGCCACCAGCACCCCGAACAGCAGCACCACCACCCAGAACATGCCGGGGCCGATGTTCCGCAGCAGCGGGGTGTCGGTCCCGACCGCCAGTGGGATCAGCATGAGTGCCACCGCCCCGAAGGGGATGGTGATCAGGAACACCTCGCCGGTGCGGACCTCGGTGCGGAGGTCCTTGCGAGCCATCTCGGCGGCCTGGGTCCAGAAGCCGGTCATTCTGCCTCCCAGTGGCCGACGGCTCCGTTGCGGAGTTCGACGACCCGGTCGACCAGGGGCGCCATCCGGTTGTGCTCGTGGGAGACCAGCATCGCCCCGCCGCCGCGGGAGCGGACGCCCTGGAGGATGAAGGCCACCAGATCGGCGGCGTGGCGGTCCAGGCCGGCGTGGGCCTCGTCGAGCAGGACGAGGTCGGGGTTGCTGATGAGGAGACGGGCGAACTCCGCCCGGCGCTGCATGCCGTGGGAGCACTGGATGGCCCGCCGGTGGCGGGCGCCCGCCAGCCCCACCTGGTCGAGGGCGGCACCCACTGAGCCTGGTTCGGCTCCCATCAACTGGGCCACGAAGCGGGTGTTCTCCTCCAGCGTCAGGTTCTGGTAGAGCGCCGGTGTGTGGCCGATGAGCCCGATCCGGCTGCGGATCGCATAGCGTGCCTCATCGGTGAGGCCGGCCCCCAGCACCTCACCCTCGCCGCTGGTCGGCACCAACAGGGTGGCGGCGACCCGCAGCAGGGTGGTCTTGCCCGATCCGTTGGCGCCGACCAGGCCCACGACCTCGCCGGCCCCGACCCGCAGATCGACGCCGCGCAGGATCGGGGTGTCCCCGAGGCGCACGCCGACGGCGCGCAGGTACAGCAGTGGGTCGATCATCCGGGCGAGTCTAGGGAGGGCGTCCCGGGTGGGTGCCGCCCGGGGCGGCCGGTTCTATGATTCCGGAACCGACGGCCGGCGAGGAGGCAGGGATGGATCAGTTCCCCGAAGGCATCATCCTGGATGTCACCCCCGGCTCGGCCGTCTTCGAGGCCGATTTCCTGGAGCGGCTCGGCCACCCGGTGCTCGTGTGTCACGGTCCGATGCACGATGTCTGCCCGCTGCTGGAAGATCAATCGTGTGAGATGCTCGACAGCGCCCACGGCATCGTGTTCCAACTCGACCTCGACCGTCCCGACCATCGAAAGATCCTCGAGCGGTACCGGCGGGTGCTCGCCGCGGACCATCCGATCCGGGTGGTGGTACAGCCCGGGCAGGACCGGGCATACGCGCCGCTGCTGGAGGGCTGTCAGGTCTGGACCCATCAGCCGAACGCCGGCGAACTCGACGGGTTCGCCGCCCAGGTCGAGGCCTCCGATCTGCTGGAGGAGTGAGGAGCGAACGCTCAGCGACCCTGTGCCTCGACGAGGAACGTCAGCACGTCGTCGATCTCCTCGGCCGACAGCACCCCGCCCCACGACGGCATCCCGTTCCCGCCCTCGGTGATCGTCCGGCGCAGTTCCTCGACGGGCTTGCCCGCCGCCGCCGAAGCCGGGCCGAGCGCCGGACCGGCCCCTCCGCTCAGGTCGGGACGGTGGCAGACGGCGCACTTGCCCTCGAACACCGCCAGACCGGCGGCAGCGGCCGTCGAGAGTTCGAGTGAATCGACGGTTTCCCCGCTGCCGTCGTCGGAAGCCCCGTCCCCGCACGCCGCCAGCGCCACCGCCAGCGCCACCGCCAGCGTCATGATCGATCGGGTCCTCGGCACGTCGTCCTCCGGTGTGGGAAATCGCGGCGCAGACGATATCGGCTCCTTGTTGCTGTGAAGTCGCCGAGCCCGGAGGGGCTCGCGGCGGTCCCGGCGGCCCCCGGGTCGGGTATCGTCGCCGGGACGCAGTCGAAGGAGTCCCATGGAGCCGTCATCCGTCACCCGCGACCGCCTGACCGAGGTCGAAGCCAGGGAAAGGGCCGAGCGGATCTCCAACGTCTCCTATGCCCTGGACCTCGATCTGGAGGCCGGCGCCAAGGTGTTCCACGGCGACCTGGTGGCCGCCTTCGACCATTCGGGTGGCGACACGTTCATGGAATGGGTTGGAGGGGTCATCGACCGCTTCGAGATCAACGGCGCCGTCCTCGAACCGGAGTGGGACGGCAACCGGATCGCCCTCCCCGCTCGCTTGCTGCAGCGGCACAACGAGATCCACATCTCCTACGAGCGGCGCTACGACAAGACCGGCGAGGGGTTCCACCAGTTCATCGACCCCGAGGACGGCTCCGAGTACATCTACACCCAGTTCGAGCCGTACTCCGCCCATCGGCTGTTCCCCTGCTTCGATCAGCCGGACCTCAAGGCGGTGTTCCGGGTCTCGGTGACGGCGCCCTCGGACTGGGCGGTGGTCACCGCCGGGCCCGAGATCGACCGCGACGAGCTCCCCGACGGGAGGAGCCGGCGGGTGTTCGCCGAGACGGTCCGCTTCAGCACCTACCTGCTGGCGGTGTGCGCCGGTCCGTTCGCCTCGGTGCACGACGAGCACCACGGCCTCCCCCTCGGCATCTACGTACGGTCGTCCTGGCTCGACTACCTGGATGCCGAGGCGATCTTCTCGGTCACCAAAGCCGGGATGGACTACTACGCCGACCTCTTCGACGAGCCGTACCCGTTCGACAAGTTCGACCAGTTGTTCGTCCCCGAGTTCAACTGGGGCGGCATGGAGAACGTGGCGACGGTCACCTACACGGACACAGTGATCTTCCGGGACCCGCCCACCGAGGACCAGTTGACCCGGCGTGCCGAGTACCTGCTCCACGAGTTGGCCCACATGTGGTTCGGGGACCTGGTCACGATGCGGTGGTGGAGCGACCTGTGGCTCAACGAATCGTTCGCCTCCTATGCCGCCTACCTGGCATTGGCTTCCGACGGCGGCTTCCCGGCCATCTGGCAGGACTTCAACTTCCGCATGAAGCTGTGGGCCTACGCCGAGGACCAACTCCCCACCACCCACAAGATCGCCGACGAGGTGCCCAGCACCGACGAGACCTTCCTCAACTTCGACGGCATCACCTACGGGAAGGGTGCCTCGGTCCTCAAGCAGTTGGTGGCGGCCATCGGCATGGAATCGTTCCGCACCGGGATGCAGACCTACTTCCGGCGTCACCGCTTCGGCAACGCCTCCCTCGCCGATTTCCTGGCGGCATTGCAGGAGGGGAGCGGGGTCGACCTGGTCCACTGGGCATCCCGTTGGCTGAAGGCCCCTTCCCTCAACACCATCGGCGCCGAGTGGACCGCCGCGGGCGGCCGGATCACCGACTTCCGACTCCACCAGACCGCTCCCGACGATCACCCCACCCTCCGCCCCCACTACCTCGAGGTGGTGATGATCGACGAGGACGGCGGCGCCCGCTCGATGCCGGTCTCGTTCGAGGGCCCGGTGCACGTCGTCGACGCCGCCCTTCAGACGGCGGCGCCGGTGTTCGTCTACCCCAACTTCGGGGACCACGCCTTCGCCAAGGTCGCCCTCGACCCGGTATCGGTGGCGTGGGCGAAGGCCAATCTCTCCAAGATCGCCGATCCGCTGCTGCGCCAGCAGGTGTGGGCCTCGCTGTGGGAGATGGTGAGGGATCAGGCGTTCTCGTCGCTCGACTACCTGCAGCTGATCAGGACCCGTCTCCCCGAGGAGCAGAGCCTGCCCATCGTCCAGATGGTCACCGCCACTGCCGGGGGAGCGATCCGGCGGTATGTGCCGGCCGGCCTCATCGACGGAGAGGCCGCCGCCTTCGTGGCGGCCGCCCGGGGTGCGGTCGACTCGGCCGGCGGCGACCTCAAGGTGCTGTGGGCGCGGGCCCTGGTCGGGCTCGCCGGCGGACCCGATGAGTTCCCGATCGCGGCGGCGCTGGTGGATGCGCCGCCCGAGGGGGTGGCGATCGATCAGGAGATGCGCTGGAACGTGGCGGTGGCTGCCGCCGCCCTCGGTGCCGAGGGCGCCGACCACCGCCTGGCGGCCGAACGGGAGCGTGACAAGAGCGACCGGGGCGACCGGGCGATGGCCCGCGCCGAAGCGGCCCGGCCCGATCCCGAGATCAAGGCCGAGGTGTGGGACCGCCTGCACAACCACGGGTACGACTCGCTGCACCTGGCGCTGGCGGCGGCGGCCGGGTTCTGGCGGCGGCGCCAAACCGACCTGACCGAGCCGTTCGTCCCGGGGTTCTTCGAGGGCCTCCCCGGCCTGTTCGGGGAGTGGGAGCCGGAGGCGGCCCGCGGCTACTTCGACTCCTTCTTCCCCCACTACCGGATCGAGCCGTCGACCCGCGAGTACATCGCCGGGCTGCTGAAGCGGGCCGAGTAAGATTTAATCTTTCCCGAATCTCCCTGCAAGACTTCCTGGACAAACCGGCGGCAGGTAACTCCATAAGTACAAAGCCCATGCAAAATGGGCTCTTTGAAGCCAACAGCCTTAGCGATGGCTGGGTCGATATGCAATGGGTTCCGGTCGCCGGACATGCGATAGAGCGCAGCTTGATTTACGTCGGTTTGGGCTTCAAACCCAAAGTCCGGAGCTTTCGCCGGAATGGCTGGAATCTCCTTTTTGGGCTGGGCCGTTCCCCCAAAACCACCAGCCCCCCGGACAAAGGCGGTCATCCAGTTGGTGCAAAGGGGATTAC
>JAHJML010000225.1 GCA_018821365.1 Actinomycetota bacterium
GGCGATGTCGTCATCCCAGCCGTCGTCGGCGGCGGCGGTCTCCGGTGCCCCGAGGTCGTCGACCCGGCCGACGTCGCCGGTCGGGGTCTCGAGGTCGGTCTCCGCACCCCCGTCCATGGTGGTCTCGTCGTCGGCCGCCCATCCATCGCCCCCGGCGGAGTCGGCGGGATCGGCTCCCTTGCGGCCCTTGCGGCGTCCGAACAGCCCGCGCTTGACGGACGGTTCCTCGTCGGCATCGTCCATCAGAAGGTCGTCGCTCGACATCGAAGGCACCAGCGGCGGGCCCAGATCCCCGAAGAACTCGCCCGGCTCGGCCACCTCGGGCGGCTCCGGGTAGAGCACCGCCTCGCCTTCGGCAAAGGCGTGCCAATCACCGAAGTCCTCGTCTTCGTCGATGGCGCGCAGCGCAGCGAGTGCGTCGGGGTCGGCAGCCGCGATCGGCTCCTCGGCAATAGCCGAAAGAGCGGCATCGACGTCGTCGACGGGGGCGATCTCGTCGGGGTCGACGGGAACCCGCCTGGGACCGTCATCGATCCCGGCGGGAAGCGGAGCGATCGAGGGATAGCGGACCTCGGCGGCACCGTCGTCGCCCTCGTCCTCTTCCGGGGTGAAGCCGGGGTCGGCAACCCGGGACCCGTCCTCGGGGAGTTCCAGCCCGGCGAAGAGCAGCGAATCCTGGAGGCCGTGGGCCGGCCCGCCCGGGAGAGCCGGTGGCTCCGGGATCGCCTCGATCTCGACGGCGCCCAGTTCGTCGGCGGCGATCTCGAGCGCCTGGTCCTGGCGCACTTCGGCGGACCGGGCCCGAAGTGCCGCCGCCGCGTCCTCGGCGGCGCGGGTCAGATCGGCGATGCCCGCCTCGGCGGGTATCTCCAGGACGCCGTCATCGGCCGGTTCACCGGCCGCCTCGTCTTCGGAGGCCACCGCAGCCGCTGCCAACAGATCGGCCAACAGCTCGGACTCGTCCGTCACCGGCTCGTCGTCGTCGTCGCCGTCGCCGAGGAGCGCATCGAGCCGCCGCAACGAATCCTCGGCGGCGGCATCGGACGCTTCCTCCGGAGCCGGGAGAGCCGACAGATCCGGGACATCCGGCACCACGGTCTCGCCGAGGAGCATGGTCGGGTCCTCATCCGCCGCAACGGGCAGCGGCTCGCCGGTCGGACCCGGCGCACTGAGGTCGGGCCCTCCACCCGTGGCCGGCCCGGGAACGATCCCGGGAGGGGCCGGTGCATCCTGCTCGCCGGCGTCGTCGGGACCCAGATCGCCCCCGACCGTGAACGCCGACTCGAACTCGACCGAGGACCCGCCCTCCTCGGTCCAGGTGGGGACACCGGGAGGCACCATCGATTCGAGATCGGCGGCCACCAATTCGTCGTCGTACGCCTCCCACCCCGACGGCTCGGGGAGATCTTCGTCGGATGCGGCGAAATCGTCCGGAGGAGCGGACTCTCCTGCCTTCGGCGGCTTGCGACGGCCACGGCGGCCGCGCCGTTTGGGCCGGTCCTCAGCGGCCGGCTCGACCTCCCGGTGCTTGGGAACGAGCGGTTCGACGTCGTCGTCGACCTCGTCGTCCCAACCTGGGTGCCAGGGATCCCCGGGATGCGGGTGAAACCCTTCTTCGTCGCTCCGGCTCAACGGATCCTCCTCGGCTGCCGGGCCCTAGACCTCGAGCAGCTCCTGCTCCTTGTGCTCGAGCAGTTCGTCGACGCGGGCAATGTGACGGTCGGTGATCTCTTGGAGGCGGTCCTCGGCTCGCCGGACATCGTCCTCGGAGACATCACCCTCGAGCGATTCGATGTCGTCCTTGGTATGCCGCCGCACGTTGCGAACCGCCACCCGGCCCTCCTCCGCCATGTGCCGGACCACCCTGATGAGGTCGATGCGCCGCTCTTCGGTCAGTGGAGGGAAGGCCAGCCGGATCACGGTCCCGTCGTTGGACGGGTTGAGACCCAACTCGGAGGCCTGCAGCGCCCTCTCGATGTCTTTCATCGCCGACTTGTCGTAGGGGGCCACCACCAGCAGCCGGGGCTCCGGCACCGAGAACGAGGCCAGTTGCTGCAGCGGGGTTGCCGACCCGTAGTAGTCGACCATCACCCGATGCAGGATCGCCGGGTTGGCCCGACCGGTCCGCACCGTGCTGAACTCGCCCTGGACGTGCTCGACTGCATGATCCATCTTCATCTCGGCCTCGCCGAGCAGTTCGTCGATCACGGCCTGGCTCCTCTCAGCGAACCAGGGTCCCGACGTCCTCGCCCCGCACGGCCCGCATGATGTTGCCGGGGACGGTGATGTCGAACACCCTGATGGGCAGATCGTTGTCCATGCACATCGTAATGGCGGTGGCATCCATCACCCGAAGACCCTTTTCCAACACCTCCATGTACGTAAGCACCTGAAAGAGGGTCGCATCGGGGTTGGTGCGCGGGTCGTCGTCGTAGACACCGTCGACCTGGGTGGCCTTGAGCACCGCCGCCGCCCCGATCTCCGCCGCCCGCAGGGCGGCCGCGGTGTCGGTGGTGAAGTACGGGTTGCCGGTCCCGCCTGCGAAGATGACGACCCGGCCCTTCTCGAGGTGCCGGATCGCCCGCAGGCGGATGTAGGGCTCGGCCACCTCGGCGATGTTGATGGCGGTCTGGACCCGGGCCTCGGCTCCGGCGCGCTCGATGGCGTCCCGCAACGCCATGGCGTTGATGACGGTGGCCAGCATGCCCATGTAGTCGGCGTTGGCCCGGTCCATGCCCTCCGCCGCCGAGGAGAGGCCCCTCCAGATATTGCCGCCGCCGACGATGACCCCGATCTCATACCCCTCGTTGCTGACCTCGGCGATCTCGGCGGCGACCTTCTCGACGGTCTCGGAGTGGATCCCGAATCCGGTGTCGGGATCGGCAAACGCCTCGCCGGAGAGTTTCAGGGCGATACGGCGGGCCATGGGCTAGGCCACCTCTTCGCCGACACCGATCCGGGAGAACCGGCGCACCGAGATGTTCTCGCCCATCTTGCCGGCCATCGCCTCGACCATCTGCCCGACCGTTCCCTCGAACTGCTCGGGCCTGATGAACGGCTGCTCGTAGAGCACCTTCTCCTTGAGGAAGGACTTGACCTTGCCGGGGATGATCTTCTCGATGATCGCATCGGACTTGCCCTCGTTGCGGGCCTGGGCCATGAAGATTTCCTTCTCGGCCTCGATCGCCTCCTCGGGGACCTCCTCGACCCTCACCCACTGCGGCTTGGCGGCGGCAATGTGCATGGCGAGATCGCGGGCCGTCGCCTGGAACTCGGGGCTCTTGGCGACGAAGTCGGTCTCGGAGGTCAGTTCGACGATGACGCCGATGACGGGGCGCTCCGCCTGGATGTGCAGGTAGTGGCCGATGGTCCCTTGTTCGGCGACCCGACCGGTCCTCTTGCGGGCGTCGGCGATGCCCTTCTCCAGCAGCAGCTTCGTGGCTGCTGCCGGATCGCCCCCGGCCTCTTCCAGGGCGCGCTTGGCATCCATCATCCCGGCCCCGGTCGTCCTCCGCAGATCGGCGACGTCTTTGGCGCTGAAGTCACTCACCGGCCTCGTCCTCCTGCTCGGCGCCCTCGGCGCCATCCTTCTGCTCGGCTTCCTTCTCGGCTTCCTTCTTGACCGCCTTGGCCTTGGCCAACTCGGCCCCCTCCCGGCACGCCTCTGCGATCAGCATGGCCATCAACTGGGCCGAGCGGATGGCATCGTCGTTGCCGGGGATGACCATGTCGACGGCGTCGGGGTCGCAGTTGGTGTCGACCAGGGCGATGATCTGTGCGTCGATGCGCTTGGCCTCGCGCACCGCGATCGCCTCGGCGTTGACGTCGATGATGAACACGGCATCCGGGATCCGATGCATATCGCGCACACCGCCGAGCACGGCCAGGAGTTTGTCCTTCTCACGGCGGAGCCGGAGCCGTTCCTTCTTGGGGAGGGCGGCCATCTCGCCGGAGGCATCCATCCGCTCGAGTTCGAGCATGTAGAGGATGCGCTTGTGGATGGTGTTGAAGTTGGTGAGCATTCCGCCCAGCCAGCGCTGGTTGACGTACGGCATCTGGGCGCGCTCTGCCGCTTCGACGACGACGCTCTGCGCCTGCTTCTTGGTGCCGACGAACAGCACGGTCCCGCCCTTGGCGGTCAGGTTCTTGACGAACTCGGCCGCCTGGCCGGCCGCTTCCAGGGTCTGTCGCAGGTCGATGATGTGAATCCCGTTGCGCTCCGAGAAGATGTACGGGCGCATCTTGGGGTTCCAACGCCGGGTCTGATGTCCGAAGTGGACACCCGCCTCCAGCAACTGGCGCATGGTGATCTCGGCCATGGGGCCTCCTCAGTTTTCGGTTGGGTTCCTCCGCCCGCCCTCGGCCTCCATCAGGGCGCAGGAGCGCCCTCACCGCAGGAGGTTGCGGCGAGCGTGTGTGATTGGCCGGGAGTATAGGCCGGGCCGGGTCGTCCGGATCAGACCACCTTCGGGCCGGGTTCGATCATCCGATTGCGGAGGCTCATCACCGACTTGGTATGGATCTGGCATATCCGCGACTCGGTCACCCCGAGCACCGCCCCGATCTCGGAGAGGGTCATCCCCTCGTAGTAGTAGAGGGTGATGACGAGGCGCTCCCGTTCCGGGAGACGGTTGATGGCATCCCCGAGGAACCACCGATTCTCCTGGTCCTCGTAGCTGCCACCCGGGTCGATCGCCTTCGGGTCGGCGACCAGGTCGCCCATGGCCGACGATCCCCGTTCCGAGGGATCGAGCAACTCGTCGAGCGCCACGAAACCCAGCGACGAGATCTCACCGAGCTGGTCCTGGAGAGTCGGCAGCGGCACTCCCATGTGCTCCGCCAGCTCCTCCTCGGTGGGGCTGCGCTGCAGTTTGTGCTCCAGTTCGGACATCGAGCGCTGGATCTCCCTCGCCCTGGCGCGCACCGATCGGGGCACCCAGTCCAGCGCCCGCAACTCGTCGAGGATCGCTCCCTTGATGCGGCTGACGGCATAGGTCTCGAACTTGATGTTGCGATCGAGATCGAACTTGTCGATGGCGTCGATGAGCCCGAACATCCCATAGGAGATCAGGTCGGATTGCTCGACGTTGCGAGGAAGACCAACCCCGACCCTGCCCGCCACGAACTTCACCAGTGGGGAGAAATGCAGGATGAGGCTGTCCCGGGCGGCCGGGTCGCCGTCCTCTTTGAACCGCTGCCAGTACTCGGCGATATCGGCCGCGGCCGGATCAGGCGCGCGGGTGGGATCGGTCATAGGTGTCCTCGAGATGCCGCCGGGTCACCGCAGTGTAAATCTGGGTGGTTCCCAGTTCAACGTGCCCTAGCAATTCCTGGACGGTGCGGAGATCGGCTCCGCCCTCCAGCAGATGGGTGGCAAACGAGTGCCGGAGGGCGTGGGGGAACGTCCCGAGGCGGCTGTGAACGGCCCGGCGCACCCCTCTGGCGTCGAGGGCGCCGCCCCGGGCGCCCACCCAGAGGGCGTCACCTGCCTCGGCGCCGGCCAGTGAGCCGCGGGCGCCCGCCAGATACCGATCGAGCGACCTCCTCGCCTGTCCCGCCAGTGGGACGATCCGCTCCTTGTCGCCCTTGCCCCGCACCCTGACCAGGTCGACCCCGCCTACGTCGCCGACCCGCAGCGAGGCCGCCTCCGATACCCGCAACCCGGTGCCATAGAGCATCTCGAGCAGGGCCCGGTCCCGCACCTCGAGCGGTTCGTCGCCCGCCACCGCGTCGAGCATCGCCCCGAGCGGCCCGGCCGGAAGGGCTCTCGGCAGGGTGCGGCGCCGCTTGGGTGACGCCACCCCCGCCGCCGGATTGGCGTCGACCACACCCCGCCGGGCGGCATCGGCGAAGAAGGAACGGACCGCCGATGCCTTGCGGGCCGCCGATCGGCCCGAGTAGTTGCGGGTGGCGAGGTGGGCCAGGAAGCGGCGCACCGTCATCCGCTCGATCTGGTCGATCCCACTGCGGCCCATCCGGTCGCAGAAGTCGAAGAACTGACTGAGGTCGCGCCGGTAGGCGTCCACGGTGTGCGGCGAGAGGCCGCGCTCGGCTCCGAGGCGGCCGAGGTAGTCCTCGACGGGTTCGGTCGCCCAGACGGGCAGCGGCGGGATCGGGGCCATGCCGCCATCGTGGTGGCCGGACGGCGGTGATGCAACGACCTATCGAATCTCCACCACCCGGGAGCCCTGCCGGGCGATGCGCCCTTCGGTCTCGAGCCGCACCAATCTCGACAGGACCTGGGCCACCGGGAGCCCGGTGGCCGCCACCACCGCCTCGACCGGCGCACCGGCCGGCCCCAGCGCCGCCAGGATGGTCCGATCGGCCTCGTCGGCGGGGCCGATCACGATCGAGCGGGGCCGGGCAGGCCCCACGATCAGCGACAGCGCCTCCACCAGGTCATCGGGGCCCAGCACCGGGACCGCCCCGTCGCGGATGAGCAGGTTGCACCCTTCGGAGACCTCCCGGCCCACATCGCCGGGTACCGCCAGAACCACCTTCCCCTGGTCGGCGGCCGCCGAGGCGGTGATCAGGGCACCGCCCTTGACCGCCGCTTCGACCACTACCACCGCCGCCGACAGGCCGGCGATGATCCGGTTCCGTGGGGGGAAGCGCCAGGGCTCGGGGGGCGTTCCGGGGGGATACTCGGTCACCACCGCTCCTCCGCTCGCGATGAGTCCGTCGTGGATACCGCGATGCTCCGAGGGGTAGACGACGTTGGAGCCCGACCCGAGCACCGCCACCCCGGGACCGCCCCCCTCGAGGGTTCCCAGGTGGGCCTCGGCATCGATGCCCCTGGCCAGCCCACTGACGGTCGTCCATCCGGCCCCGGCGATCGCCGACCCGTAGGCGCGGGCGATCGCCCGCCCGTAGGCGGTGCAGCGGCGAGTGCCCACCACCGCCACCGCCGGGCACTCCGGGAGTCTGCCCCGCATGAACAGCACGTCGGGGGCGTCCGGCAGTCCCTCCAGCGACTCCGGATAGCCGGGTCCGCCCCGCCACAGGAGGCGCACTCCCAGGCCGTCGAGCATCTCCCGGATCTCGGCGGCCGGCCTCGACAGGGCCGCCGCGGCCCTCCGGCTCACCTCGATGCGGCCCCGTTCCACCGCCCGCAGGACGGCGGTCTCCGACCCGAACGACTCGACCAGAGCCCGGGCCCGATCCGGGTGGAGGCCCGCCATCGCCAGTCGGAGCCGGGCGTCCCTGCTCAACCGTCCCCCCGGAAGTGGAGCGCCTCGGTCATGTGCTGCTCCTCGACGGGACCGGCACCATCGAGATCGGCGATGGTGCGGGCCACCCGGCGGACCCGATCCCAGCCCCGGGCGGTGAGGGCTGTCTTGCGGGCCGCCGCCTCGAGGGCCCGATTGGCCGCCCCGGTCCACTCCAGCCCATCCAACCGGTCCCTGCCGAGATCGCGGTTGAGCCCGCCCCGCCCGGCCTGCCGAGCCCTCGCCTGGCACACCCTGGCCCGCACCACGGCGCTGGGCTCGCCACCCGGTCCCGCCATCTCCTCGGGTTTGAGCCGGGGAACGTGCACCCGAAGGTCGAGGCGGTCGAGAAGTGGGCCCGACAGGCGGCGGCGGTACCTGGCGACCGCCCCCGGCGAGCAGGTGCACGACACGAACCCGTCGCCGGTGTATCCGCACGGGCATGGGTTGGTGGCCGCCACCAACTGCACCGCGCACGGGAACTCGACGGACACGCCCTTGCGGGCGACGTGGACCCTCCCTTCCTCCAGCGGTTGGCGCAGCGCGTCGAGCAGGTGCGGGGGGAACTCCCCCAACTCGTCCAAGAAGAGGACCCCGCGGTGGGCCATCGTCAGCTCGCCGGGCACCGGGACCCCGCTGCCGCCCCCGAGGACCGCCGCCGCGGTGGCACTGTGGTGAGGGCTGCGGAAGGGTGGAGCCGCTCCGGGCGGGCGGGGGCGCCCTCCGGCCGCCCACGCCTGGGCGACCTCGAGCGCCTCGTCGGGGCCGAGGGCGGGAAGGATGCCGGGCAGGCAGCGAGCCAGCAGCGTCTTGCCCGCCCCCGGCGGCCCGGTCAGGAGGAGATGGTGAGCCCCGGCAGCCGCCACCTCGAGCGCCCGCCTGGCGACCAATTGGCCGCGCACCCCGGAGAGGTCGAACCGATTCGGCATCGGCAGCGGGGGCGAGGGAGTGGGGATCACGATGTGCTCGCCGAGGGCCGCCGACACCGCCGCAGCCAGCGAGCCCGCCACCCGGATCTCGATACCGCCGACCATGCCCGCTTCGGCGGCGGACCCCGCCGGAAGGACGCACGGCAGACCGGCGGCGGCGGCCACCATGCCGGCGGCCAGGCCGCCCCGGGCGGACCGCACCTCGCCGTCGAGCGCCAACTCCCCCAGCGCCACTACGGCGGCGACGGACGGGGGAACCGACCCCGATGCCACCAGGACCCCCAGGGCGATCGGCAGGTCGTAGGCCGACCCCGCCTTGGGGACGTCGGCCGGGGCCAAGTTGACCGTCAGCCTTCGATTGGGGAACCGGTAGCCCGAAGAGGCCAGCGCGGCGCGAACCCTCTCCTTCGCCTCCCGGATGGCGGTGTCGGGCAAGCCGACCAGGTTGAAGAGCGCCTTGGACCCCGAGACGTGCACCTCGACCCGGACCGGACGCGGCTCGATGCCCACCAGGGCGACGGAGGTGACGGCTGCGAACACTCCGGCAACGTATGGCAACGGTGTGACGGGTTGAAGGGGTTCGGGGTCATTCGCCGGCGGGAGCGACCGGTCGGGTCCGCCGCCTTGGGTCATCTCCCCTTGAAGTCGGGGGGGCGCTTCTCGACGAAGGACACGATCCCCTCCACCACGTCCTCGGAGCCGAGGCAGATCACCTGGGCCATCGACTCGTAGTCGATCGCCTCGTCGAAGGACATCTCCATCGAGCCGTCGAAGCCGCTCTTGATGAAGCGCTGGGCGACCGGGGCGCCCGCCGCCAACTCGGCGGCCACCGCCGCCGCCGCCGCCTGCAGGTCGCCGTGCGGGACCACCCTGGCGACCAGGCCGTACTCCAGTGCCTCGGCGCCTTCGAGGATCCTCCCGGTCAGGGCGAGTTCCTTGGCCCTGGCGAGGCCGATCAGCCTGGGCAGCAGCCAGGTCCCGCCGAAGTCCACGGTCAATCCCCGCCGGACGAAGATCTCCGAGAAGCGGGCCCGTTCGGTGGCGATGACGACATCGCACCCCAGTGCCAGGTTCATGCCGGCCCCCACCGCTACCCCGTCGACGGCGGCCACCGTCGGCTTGGTCAGGGAGTGCAGGGCCCGGGCGGCATCGGCAACGTGCTCCATCCACCGGTGGCGGGTGACCGTCGAGGTCATGGCGGCCATGTCGCCGCCGAGATCGGCGCCCGAACAGAAGTCCCCGCCGGCGCCGGTGACCACCAGGACCTGCTGCTCCGACTCCGAGAACTCCCCGAGCAACTCGGCGAGTCGGACCCAGTCCTCCCTGGGCACCGCGTTGCGCCGCCCCGGGTTGTCGATGGTCAGCGTGCGGATCGGCCCGTCGTCGGTGATGGAGAACATGCCGGGGACACTACCCCGGGGCGGGGCGCCTCTACGATGCCCCGATGGGTTTCAACCCGTTCCGCCGACGGCGGACGACCTCCCTCGACGTGGTGATCGTCGCCGGGACCATCCTGGTGGCGGCGGCACTGGTGCTATGGGCCGCCCTTTCGGCGTAGAGGTCGCCACCCTGGTGCAGCCGTATGCCGCCCGCAAGCGGTACCTCTGCCCGGGCTGTGACGGCTGGATTCCCGTCGGCGAGGGCCACCTGGTGGTGGTCCCGGAACTGGCGCCCGACCTGCGCCGCCACTGGCACCGCGCCTTCTGGGATCGGGAACTGCGCCGCCGCTACGGCCGGGACCGCACCACGATCTGATGGTTCCGCTGGACAGCCGTCTTCATGGTTTGCTATGTCTTCATAGTTGGCTATATTGCCACATATGAAGATATCCCTTCAGCCGACCGGAGCCCTCCAAGCGAGCGATCGGCACGCCGAGGCCTTCAAGGCCCTCTCCCACCTGACCCGCCTGCAGGTCTTCTTCCTGCTCGCCGCTGCCGGACGGGAACTGGCAGCGGGTGAGATCGCCGCAGCGGCAAACGTCCCCGGCCCAACCCTCTCCCGGCACCTCGACATCCTCCGGCGTTCGGGTCTTGTGACCAGTCGTCGCGAGGAGCGATACATCTACTACACCGTGGCCCCCGAGATGGCCTCCGAATTGGTGCGCCTGCTGGTGGCCTGCTGCTGAACGCCCCCGACCGCCGCGGCGGTCGAGAAAGGTACCCCCATGACCTTCCCCGATGACACCATCCGCATCGCAGTTCGCGATCACTATGCGGAGATCGCACGCACCGAAACCGGGTGCTGTGCTCCGGCGCCGCCGTCCCACTCCGATGCCTCGTGCTGCACTGAGCCGGAGCAGATCGGGTATGACCCGGCCGATCTCGCCGGCCTCCCCGACGAGGCGATCATGGGACTCGGGTGTGGCAACCCGGTGGCACTGGCCGGCATCACCGAAGGCGAGATCGTGGTGGACCTCGGCTCGGGCGGCGGCATCGATGTGTTCCTCGCCGCCCGCAAGGCCGGTGCCGGCGGGCGCGTGATCGGTGTGGACATGACGCCGGAGATGGTCGAGAGGGCCGAGAGAAACGCCACCCGGGCGGGTCTCGAGAACGTCGAGTTCCGACTCGGGCTCATCGAGGACCTTCCCATCGAGGATGGCACCGTCGACGTCATCCTCTCCAACTGCGTCATCAACCTCGCTCCCGACAAGGCGCCCGTCTTCTCCGAAGCGTTCCGAGTCCTCCGACCCGGCGGCCGGATCGTCGTGTCGGACATCGTCCGCAGCGGCCCCGCTCCCGCCGGCATCGACCCCCGCTCCTGGTCGTCGTGCGTCGACGGAGCACTGGCGCTCGACGACTACCTGGAGGTGATCGCCGCCGCCGGGTTCGAGGCCGCAGAGGTGCTGCGGCGGGATGGGGAGGGGTCGATCTTCAGCGCCACCGTGCGCGCCTTCAAGGGTGCCGCCGCCGCCGAGCCGCCTCCCGAGGAGCGGCGGGCCTGCGCCTGCGGGTGCTGACGCCGGAGGTCAACAGATCCCCGGCAGCCAGCGCAGTTCGGCGCCCCCGGCGGTCAGCCACACCGTCACCAGGTCGTAGCGATCGGGGTGCCGGGACATCCTTCCCCCGGATCGGCGGAGGCGCTCGGCCTTGAGGTCGGTCATCCCCTCGATGGGGTCGGCCCCCACCCTGGTCTTGACCTCGACGGCCACCAGCGCGCCGCCCATCTCGATCAGGAGATCGATCTCGCCGGGCCAGAGGCGGAGATTGCGGGCGATGACGCGGGCGCCTCGCCGCTCCAGGAACCCGGCCGCGATGCGCTCCCCCAGCGCCCCCACCGAGCGCTTGTCTAGATGTCTTCCGGCTTGGGGAGTTCGAGGTGCTCGACCTCTTCGACGTTGACGTCGCGGAAGGTCATCACCCGCACCTGCTTGAGGAAGCGGGCCGGTCGGTACATGTCCCATACCCAGGCGTCCTTCAACTCGATGTGGAAGTAGACGGAGCCGTTGGAGTCCCTGGTCTGGATGTCGACCTCATTGGCGAGGTAGAAGCGCCGCTCGGTCTCGACGACGAACCGGAACATCGGGAGCACGTCGCGGTACTCGCGGTAGATCTGCAGTTCGACGTCGGTCTCGTAGCGTTCGAGGTCTTCTTCGCTCATCACTTCACCTCTAGGGTCCGGACCGGGATCATACCGCTGCGGCGTAGCTCGGCTCTCGACGACACACCTGTACCACGGGGGTGCGACGCCGTGGTCAGAGCCCGCCCCATCGGCTCGGCGGCCACACCCTCACGAAGGCCCTCCCGATGATGTCGTCCTCGGGGATGGGGCCGAAGGCCCGGCTGTCGTGGCTGCCCCCCCGGGTCCGGTTGTCCCCCATGACGAACACATACCCCTCCGGAACCTCCAGCGGCCCGAACTTGGGCATGTTGGCGTTGTCGCCGATGTAGGGCTCGTCGATCGTCACGCCGTTCACCAGGACCTGGTTGTCGACGATCTCGATCGTCTCACCCCCGGTTGCGATGACCCGCTTGATGAGCGCGGAGTCGGGAGACGAGATGCCCAGCGACTCCCCCACATGCCGCACCAGGGCCCCCAGCAGCGACTCGCTGCTGCCCTCGTGGCTCGGATTGTCGAACACGATCACGTCGCCCCGGTCGGGGCTCCCGAACACGTAGGACAGCTTGTTGACCATCACCCGGTCGCCGATCAGCAGGGTCTCCTCCATCGAGCCCGATGGGATGTAGAACGCCTGGACCAGGAACGTCTTGATCAGGACCGCCACGATCAACGCCACGATCACCAGGATCGGCAGTTCCCGCCAGAAGGACCGGGTGGCGTCCTGCCGCTCGCCTCGCTCGGTGGCATCGGCTCGCAGACGGCCCAACGCCTCCTTGGTCTCCGCCGCGTCGGTGGTCGCCTCGAAGGGATCGGCGGGGGCTGCCGGGAGCCGGGAGAGGTCGTCGATGACGCCGCCGGCGATGTCGTCTGCCATCTCCTCCGGCGAACGCGCCGCATCCTCAGGGCGCGAGGCTCCCTCGGCCTGGGGATCGTGGGGGTCGGCGGTCACGGGAGGACGTTACCGCAGGCGGGGCGTTGCGCCGAGCGTCAGTCCCGCTTCTCTTTGATGCGGGTGGCCTTGCCGACCCGATCGCGGAGGTAGTAGAGCTTGGCCCGGCGCACCTTGCCGCGCCGGGTGACCTCGATCGACTGGATGATCGGGGCATGCAGCGGGAAGATTCGCTCCACCCCGACCCCGAAGCTGACCTTGCGGACGGTGAACGTCTCGCTGAGGCCGCCGCCATCGCGGCTGATGACGACGCCCTCGTATATCTGGATGCGCTCGCGGCCACCCTCGACCACGCGAACGTTCACCTTCACGTTGTCACCGGGCCGGAAGTCCGGCAGGTTGTCGCGTAGGTAGGCAGCCTCGACCTGGTCAAGCGTGTTCATCGGAGTTCCTCCAGAAGAGACCGGGCGCGGCAGCACCCGGCGGCGGCGGATTCTAGCCGGGGTCGCCGCCCTGAGCGAAACCGCCGTCGAGCAGATCCGGCCGGCGCTCCCTGGTCCGCGCCATCCGCATCCGAAGCCGCCACTCCTCCACCTTGGCGT
Source organism: Actinomycetota bacterium (assembly GCA_018821365.1). Classification (GTDB taxonomy): domain Bacteria; phylum Actinomycetota; class Acidimicrobiia; order Spongiisociales; family UBA11373; genus JAHJML01. The sequence goes on from JAHJML010000225.1 coordinate 13,187, forward strand.
GATCACCCGAGAGGAGCACCTCGGGAACCCCCCACCCCCGGAACTCGGCGGGGCGGGTGTAGTGCGGTTCCTCCAGCAACCCGGTCCGGAAACTCTCCGACTCGACCGAGTCGGGGTTGCCGACGACGCCCGGCACCAACCGGGCCACCCCCTCCACCACCGCCAGAGCGGCGGCCTCGCCGCCGGCCAGGACGAAATCGCCGAGGCTGGCCTCCTCTTCGACGAAGTGATCCGACACCCGTTGGTCGACGCCCTCGTAGCGCCCGCAGACCAGGGTCAGCGCATCGACGAGCGCCCACCGATCCAGGGTGGCCTGGGTCACCGGCGGGCCGGCCGGCGTCAGCAACACCCGGTGGGTCCCTTGCAGGGGGTCGAGGGCGGCAGCCAATGGTTCGATCATCATCACCATCCCGGGGCCGCCCCCGAACGGCGAGTCGTCGAGTTGCCGGTGCCGCCCGAGGCCGTGCCGGCGCAAGTCGACCAGATCGACCTCGACCAGACCCGCCTCCATCGCCCGCCCCACGATCCCGACACCCAACGGCGACGCAAAGAACTCCGGGAACATGGTGACGATCGAGATGCGCATGCGGCCTCCTCGGGGCACACCCGATTCAAGCCGGTCCCGGGGCGGGCCGGGCAACAGACGCCTGAGAAGCCCGCCCGTCGTTATCGTGGTCCCATGCTCGGAGGAGGAACGGTGCGTCGGCTGATCCGGGTCACCCTGGCATTCGGGGCGGTCTTCGCGGTGATCGGAGGCACGCCCATCGCGAGCGCAACGATCGAGGGACCCTGCACCGCCTCGTTCAACGGTGTCGACGTGGCCCGGATCGACCACCTCGGCTCACCCCTCGAGTTGGACGCCGGTGATGTGCTGACCTTCCACGGCACCGACACCACCGGGACCCAGGGCGCCAGGGTCGAAGTGGTGCTGGCGATGGTCACGGTGCGGGGCGGGACCGCCGCCTACGGGCCGCTCCAGAACGATTTCTCGGCATCGCTCGACCTCAATGACGTCTCGCCCTACGGGGTGGGGCTGTATCGGGTCCGGGGCGTCACGGACAACTGCACCGTCGAAGCCTGGATACGGATCTCGGGGCGATTCCCCTTTGCCACCCTGGCCGGGCTCACCGCCGGCGGGTTGGCCCTCGGGGGGTTCGCCGCCCAGATCACCGCCATCGCCGCCCGGCGGCGCCGTTCTGCGTGGGCGGCGGCGCTCGCCGGCATCGTCACCGGGGTCGGCATCGCCGGCATCGGCCAGCAGTTCGGGCGCATGCAGTTGTCGCTACCCAGCATGGCGATCGTGGCCGGGATCACCGCGGTGCTCGGCGCCATCTTCGCCGCTCTGCTGGCCCCCGACCGGGGGCCGGGATGGTGGGAGCGGCGGCGCACCTCCAGCGCCCAGCGGCGGGCGATCCGGTACCAGGCCCGCCTCGAGGCCGCCCGCCTCGATGCCGAGCGCCGGGAGACCGAGGCCGCCGCCAAGAACACCGCAGCCGCAGCCGCAGCCGCGACACCGGTGCCCGCCCCGGTGGCCGCCACTCCCGTCCCGACGCCGGCACGGGCTTCCACTCCCCCGGCGGAACCGGCCCGGCCGGTCGCCATCGAAGGCCCGGCGTGGTGCTACGTGCTGGCTCCCGTCGATGTCGTCGACCTCTCCGATCACACCCGGGTGGTCGGCGTGCTCCAACCCGGCACCTGGTACCTCGCCAAGCGCCAGGTAGGCGGGTGGGCCCAGGTGGCCGTCGGCGACGGAACCGAGGGCTGGGCCGCTCAGTCGGCCATCCACCGGCTCGGCTGAGGGTTCCGCTCAAGCGCGGTCCCGGAGTGGGCGAAAGCCTCTCGATGGAACACATCCGAGCCGCGAGGTTCGGCGCGTCGCTGATGGCCGCGCTCGCCGTCCTTATCTCAGCGTGCACCTCGGCCGCCGGTGCAGGCGTACCCGGCGCGCCGATCGAGGCCGCCCCCGCCGGGTCGACGCCCTCCTCCACCGTGACGACGCTCCCGGAGGCGGCGCTCGATCCGCCGGACTCCGGCGATCCGGACGAGTCCGCTCCCTTCTATCTCCCCGACATCACCGCACGGCCGATCACCATCGACGACCTCGCCGCCATGCTCCCGAACGACGCCACCGGGCCGGCCACCGGCGACCCCGGAGTGATCGAAACCCGGACCAACGAGAGCCTGGTGACCGCCGCCGTGATGGATCGCTCCGATGAGGTCGGCGACATCGCCCGCTATGGGAGGCTCACCGGGATCGCCGCCGCCTACCCGGGGGACTCCGGCACCGCCTACGTCTGGATCGACCTGTTCGAGACTCCCGCCGGAGCGGCCGGATGGGTGACCGACACCGCCGGGGACATCGTCAAGCACGTCGGGGGCAGCCACCAGGCCACGATCGATCTGGCTTCGGCCGCCGAGTACCCCCTCGATGTCGGCCAGGAGGCGATCGGCCTCATACTCGGTCTCGACGGAGGCGCCTCCACCGAGACGATCGCCATGTTCCACGTCGGCAGGATCGCGGTGTTCGCCTCGATCGTCGGCCCCGGCGCCGGAGATCTCCGGGTCCCGGTCCAGTACCTGGCCGAGGAGGTGGCCGCCGGGGTGCTCGACACGTTGACGGGCACCGCCCCGGCGGCACCGGCATCCGGAGACCCCGACTCCTACGAGTTCTCCTTCGAGCGCACCGTCACCATCGACGGCACCACCTGGATCTCGACGGCGGCGGGAACCGTCGACGGGGATGCCCTGTCGTGCCGGGTCGTGCTCGAACTGCCCTCGCTGCGGGCCGAAGGCGATCTGATCCGGGTGGGTGGGAGCCTCTGGGTCCGCGGCTCCGGCGACTACCTGCCCCGCAGCACCGCAGGCGCCCTCGACCGCCAGATGCTGACGATGTGCCCGGCCTGGCCGGTCGACATCGCCGCCTCCGGCCTGGACGGCGCCCTGACCGGCACCCCGGCCGGCCACGACATCGGCGGCGTCCCGGCGCTCGGCTACCGGGGCGGCGAGGCCGATCTGGAACGGGCCATCGGCATCGACCCCGCCGCCACCACCATCGAGGTCTTCAACCTGTGGATCGCGGCAGGCACCCCGTGGCTGATCGAGATGGACCTGACCCTCACCGGTGAGACCGGCATGCTGGCCCAACTGATCGGGGCCGGATTCCCCGACGGCGCGTCGGCCACGGTCACCGTCTCGCAGCGGGTCTCGGCCATCGGCGAAGCCGGCCGGGTCATACCCCCCGGGTAGCCGCCACCCGGCCGTAGAGGGTGGTGCGCTGCTGGGGCACCCGGCCCACCGACCTGATCGACTCCTCCAACTGCTCGGGCCCTGCCATCTGCCCGTGGGAGGCCCCGGCGGCCCGGGAGATGTTCTCATCCATCAGGGTTCCGCCCAGGTCGTTGCACCCCGCCTCCAGCAGGGAGGCCGCCCCCGGCAGGCCGAGCTTGACCCAGGAGACCTGGATGTTGGGGATGAGGCCGTCGAAGGCGATCCGGGACACCGCGTGCATCAGCACCACCTCGTCCCAGGTGGGCCCGGGCCGGGCCCTCCCCCGCAGGTAGATCGGCGCCCCCATGTGGACGAAGGGCAACGGGACGAACTCGGTGAACCCGCCGGTGTCGCGCTGGATCCGCCGGATCACCTCGACATGCTCGGCCCACGCCCCGGGGCCGTCGATGTGGCCGAACATGATGGTCGCCGTGGAGCGCAGGCCCAGGCGATGCGCGTGGGTCATCACGTAGGCCCACTCGGCGGTGGTGATCTTGTCGGGGCACAGGTGGCGGCGCACCCGGTCGTCGAGGATCTCGGCGGCGGTGCCCGGCAGGGTCCCCAGTCCGGCGGCGGCCAGGGTCCGCAGGAAGTCGGGGACCGTCACGCCCGCCGTCTCGGCGCCCTGCCACACCTCGAGGGGGGTGAACCCGTGGATGTGCAGACCGGGAGCGGCCGCCCTGACCGCCTCGACCACCGAGACGTAGAAGTCGCCGGTGAACTCGGGATGGATGCCGCCCTGCAGGCACACCTCGGTCGCCCCGGCATCGGCGGCCTCCCGGGCCCGGGCCGCCACCTCGTGGACCTCGAGGAGGTAGGGGTCGCCGCGCAGGTCGAGCGAGCGGGGCCCCTTCGAGAAGGCACAGAAGCCGCAGCGGAAGTAGCACTGGTTGGTGTAGTTGATGTTCCGGTTGACCACGTAGGTGACGACGTCTCCGTTGGCCCGCCGTCGCAGCACGTCGGCGACCCCGGCGATCGCCTCGACCTCGGCCCCGCGGCTCTCGAAGAGGCGCCGTACCTCGGCCCGGGTGGGCGGGGTGCCCTCCAGGGACCGGTCGAGGATGCCGGCGAGATCCGCCGCCGGTTCGGTGGCACTCGCGGTGGCCGACGTCCAGGCCGGGTCCGTCCACTGGGCCGAGAACCGGCCGGGCGGCTTGGGGATCGGCAGGTCCTTGCCGGGCGCCCACCCGGTGCGGGGCCGGGCCGCTCCCGACCCGTCGATCTGGTCCAGGTAGGCGGCGAGCAGCGTCCGATCGAATGCCCGGCGCGCCGCGTCGAGGTCGACGCCGGGGGGGACGGCGGTGCGCTCGAGGAGACTGCCGCCCAGGGCATCCCGCAGATGGCCGAGTCGTTCGGTGTCCCACCCCCGCAGCAGCAGATCCCCGGCACCGGCGCCGACCGCCGCAACGGCTTCCTCGACGTCGTCGACGAACACCGACACCACGGCATCGGCACCGGGGAGCCCGGCGAGTTCGGCGGCCTGGGAGACCCGGCTCCGGCCGGTGCGGAGGAAGGCCGCCCCGGTGCGCACCAGCGCATCGAGCACCGCCTCGGCCGGCCCCTCGTCGACGACGGCGATCTGCCACCCCCGGGCGCCGGCTGCCGCCGCCTCATGGGCGCCGGCGGGAGCGA
>JAHJML010000003.1 GCA_018821365.1 Actinomycetota bacterium
CCCGCCACCGCCGATGTGGTGATCACCCCCCTGCGCCGCGACCAGGGTTGCGACGCAGTCGTTGGGATGGTGTTCGACGGGACGACCGTCCTGACGCTGCTCGCCCCCTTCGACCGCGACGAGATCGCCCACGCTCTCCATCACGGCGCGTTTCCTGCCGACTGGGAGTGGGACTCCGAGCGGATCCTGGCCGCGGCGGTCGCCGCACTCGACGGTGACGTGCTGATCCCATTGGACCCGGCGCGAGCGCTGGCGCCGGGCAACGACACCCATCGGCAGGAGCCGTCCATCGGCGAGGACGAAGCGGCGTGGCTGGTCGCCCTGTCCCGGGGCGCCACCGTCGTGCGACTGGCCGACGACGCCGGTTACTCGGAGCGAGCGATGTTCCGGCGCCTCGCCGACCTCTACACACGACTGGGGGCCCGGGGCCGCACCGAGGCGCTGCTCACCGCAGAACGGCTCGGCCTGCTCGACCGCCAACCCTGACCCGGGTCAGTCCCCCTTCTGCATCTCCTTCTGGATGGCCTTCTCACTGATCCGTGGCCGGAACGTCTCCCAGGCGTGGATCAGCAAGCCGATCCCCCAACCGCCGATCGGCCAGATCGGCCAGAAGTTGCCGCCGCTGTTGGTGACCCCCCACACCACCACCAGGAAGGCGTTGACGACCACGTAGGCGATGACGTGGCTCCAGAAGTCCCGCTTCTCCTTGAGCCGCCCGATGGCGGCTTCCCGGCGGGCCTGCTCGTCGACCATGTGATGCTCCTCGTCTCGGCTCCCACGAGGCTACCGATCACCGCAACGGGGTGCCGCTGTCGTCCACGTAGACCACCAACGGCCAGCGGTTGCCCAACTCGTCGGCAGCCGACAGCATCACCCGCCACCCACCCGCCACCCGGAACGTCCCCAACAGGCGATGCTCCGACCCCCACCCCGCCGCCTCCCCCATCGCACCATCCACCACCACCTGCGACGGGATCTCCCCCTCCGTCGGCCACGGCTGCGGGGTGGGGCCCGCCGGCAGCGCCACCGGGGACGGCAGGTCCAGCACCACCGACCCGCCGCTGTCGGACACCGCCACCCGCACCTCGACCGCCCGCACCGCCAACCGCTGAAACCCCTGCTCCGGCGGCGCCCCCAACAACCGGTAGGCGACCATCACCCGATACGACCCGTCGCCGTCCTCCTCGACCCGCAACGCCCGAGCCCACTCCACATAGGACAGGCCGATCGCAGCATCCTGGGGCATCTCGGGCAGCACCACCCCCACCGGCAGCGCCCCCCGCAGATCGGCCGTCCCATTCGGCTCCAGATCCGCCGTGAAGTAATCCGTCACAAACCACTCGGCGCGGGCCACCGCCGCCCGGGCGCCGAGGTCGAAAGGGAACGCCATCAGATCGGCCTCGGTGTAGAGGACCGGGGCCGGCAGGCTGCTGGTGGTCGTGGTGGGCGGGTCGGTGGCCGGGACCTCCACCACCACCGTGATCGGAGCGGGAGGAACCGTGGTGGTCGTCGCCTCCGCCACCGCCACCGGCGCCGGTTCCGGCTGGGGAGGCGCCGGCGATGACAGCGCCCTGGTCACCACCACCCCCAGCACCAGGGCCCCCAGAGCCCCGGCCGCCAGGTACAGGGCCCGGCGCCTCCCGTCGTCGTGAGAGGCGAGCAACTCGCCCCAGGGGATGTGCTCGACCTCTTCGTGGTGATCGTCCACAGGTGCTCCTCGGGATGCGGCGGTCGGGGGAAGCGTCCCGAACGTATCGATCCGGAGGCCGCTCGGGAAGGGGTTCGATCGGTGGCGAGAGAACGGACCCGGCCGGGTTTCTCTCGCCACCCGTCCGGGGAGTAGGGTCGTCCCAGGCGTCGGCGGCGCGAGCGCGAGCACTCTCTCCGCTCGGTTCGCACCACCGGTAGGTGGTCGAGAGCTGGTCCGATTGGAGGAACCGTGCTGCGAAGAACTCTTGTCGTGTTTGGTGCCTTGTCGCTGCTGCTGGCGACCTTGGCTCCGGGTGCCCTGGCCGAAGATAGGCCGGATGCCGACCTCACGGAGGCGGCGGGCACCGTCCGGTGGGTGTCCGGTTTCGAGGCTCCCAACTTCGCCAAGAGCGGGCGCAATCTCGTCCCGATCATCGTCAAACTGGACGAGCAGGCCGTCGCATCCTACGACGGCAGCGTCGCGGGGTTGGCGGCGACCAGTCCCGTCCTGCTCGGCCTCGACAAACTCGATGCCGACTCCGAAGCCGTCGTCTCCTACCGGGCCCACCTGGCCAACCGGCATGCGCTGTTCGCGGCATCGGCCCGGCGGGTTGCCCCACAGGCCACGGTGACCCACTCGTACGACATCGCCTTCGGCGGCGTCGCCATGATCGTCCCGGCGGACGCGATCACCGCCATCGCCAAACTCCCCGGGGTGGTCGCGGTGTACGCGGACGTTCGCCAGCAACTCGACACCGACCGGAGCGCCCAGTTCATCGGCACCGGCAGCCTGTGGAAGGAACTCGGCGGGCGGAAGTCGGCCGGTCAGGGCATCATCGTCGGCGTCGTCGACACGGGCATCTGGCCCGAGCACCCATCGTTCTCGGACCCCGATCCCAGGGGCAAGGCCTACGCACCTCCGGTGTGGTCCGGTTCGGGCACCGGTGACGGTTGCGACTTCGGGGACACCGCCTACAACCCCAACGACGCACCGTTCACCTGCAACAACAAGTTGATCGGCGCCTACGACTTCACCGACACCTACAAGTTGCTCGAAGGCCTGCTGCCCACCGAGTTCGACTCGGCCCGTGACTCCAACGGGCACGGCACCCATACCACCTCGACGGCAGCCGGCAACGGCGCGGTCACCGCGACGCTGCTGGGCGTGAACCGCGGCAAGATCACCGGAATCGCTCCACGTGCTCACGTCGTGATGTACAAGGGTTGCGGCGAACTGGGCTGCTACGACTCCGACACCATGGCGTCCATCCAGCAGGCGATCCTCGACGGCGTCGACGTCATCAGCTACTCGATCGGCGGCGGCGACTCGCCGTATGGCGACGGCGTGTCGCTGTCGTTCCTCGACGCCTACAACGCCGGCATCCTGGGCACGCCCTCGGCCGGCAACGACGGCCCCGGTGCGGACACAGTGGGGCACCGCGAGCCGTGGACGCTGACCGTGGGCGCATCGACAACGGACCGATCCTTCATCGGCTCGCTGATGCTCCGGGCCAACAACGGCGACACCCTCGAAGTCGAAGGTGCCTCCGTCACCGGCGGAATCGGCACGTGGACACCGGTGGTGATGGCCTCCGACCCCGAGTGCCACGACACGATGGCGCCCGGGACCTACAGCGGCCAGATCGTGCTCTGTGACCGCGGCGACATCGACCGGGTGTTGAAGAGCTACAACGTCATGGAGGCCGGTGGGGGGGGCATGGTGCTGATGAACCTGGCGCTCCAGGGTCTCTCCACCGACAACCACTACATCCCGAGCATCCATGTCGAGGTCACCGAGACCAATGCCATCAAGGCCTTCATGGGCAGCCACACCCTCGTCAAGGGGCAACTCGTCGGGGGAACCGCCACCACGGTTCAAGGCGACCTGATGGCCGATTTCTCCAGCCGGGGCGGCCCGGGCCAGACCCTTGGGATCAGCAAACCCGACGTGGTGGCCCCCGGTGTGCAGATCCTGGCAGGCAACACCCCGATGCCGGAGACCCCCTCGGGGGGACAGCCGGGCGAGTTGTTCCAGGCCATCCAGGGCACCTCGATGGCGGCTCCCCACGCCGCCGGGACGGCGGCCCTGCTGCTGGCCGCCCACCCGGATTGGACCCCGGGCGAGGTCAAGTCGGCCATGATGATGTCGGCGCTGCGCAACGGTGTCGTCCAGGCGGACGGCACCAGGCCGGCCCGGCCGTTCGACCGGGGCAGCGGGCGGATCCGCCCCTCCGCTGCCGCCACGGTGCCGCTCACCATCTCGGACACGGGCGCCTCCTACCTGGCTCATGAAGACGACCTGTGGAACAGCAACTACCCGAGCCTCTACGTGCCGAGCCTGGCCGGTTCGATCACGGTGGAGCGGACGGTCTTCAACCAACGAGACACCGACCTCGACGTTACCGTCACGGCCTCCGGGCCGAACAACCTGGTGGTGACGGTGCAACCCAGCACGTTCACGCTCGGCCCCAACGGCTCGCCCTCGGCGACCCGCACCATCGAGATCACCGTCGACGCCAGCATGGTGCCGGTCGGCAGTGTCAGGCACGCCGCGTTGAGCTTCGAGGCCGACGAGCAGCGCCTCTTCTTCCCGATCACGATCGTCAAGGGCGTCCCCGATGTCACGCTCGACAAGACCTGCGCGCCGGCGAGTGTGCCACTCGGTGGCAAGGCCATGTGTGACATCGTGGTGGAGAACTACCTGCTGGACCCGGTGGAGGTCACGATCACGGATCTGCTGCCCCGCGGCATGATCCTGAAGGGCAACCAACCCGTTGTCGGAGCCGTCAAGGTCACTCAGAAGAAGTTGACCACCACCGTGTTGCTCGATGCGGCGGTCCCGCCGCCGATCTTGGTGGCGGTCAACAACTTCGCATCACCGACGGGGTATCTCGACCTCTCCGGGTTCGGTCCGACGACGGTGAGCCTCACCGATGAGGCAATCGCGAACTTCTCCGTGCCCTCTTTCGAGTACGCAGGAGTGAGTTACGACGCCATCGGGATCGTCTCCAACGGGTACCTGGTGCTCGGCGGCGGAACCGCCGCCGACGTCACCTTCATCAACTCGGATCTGCCCGATGCGGCGCTGCCCAACAACGTGCTGGCGCCGTTCTGGACCGACCTGAACCCGAGTGCCGGAGGGGACGTGTACATCGGACTCCTCACGGATGGATTCGACACCTGGATCGTCGTCGAGTGGCAAGCCGTCCCCAACTGGGGTGACGGTGAGCCGAACACCTTCCAGGTGTGGATCGGCCTGGACTCCGATTCCAACCCGTCGCAGGACATCTCCTTCACCTACGGGGCGGTCTCCGACGGCGACGGTGGGTTCCTGACGGTGGGGGCCGAGAACTACTCGGGCACCACCGGCGGCACCACCTACCTCGACGGCGCCGGCGCTCCGCCGGCACCTTCGTTCGGCGGAGGATCGGCCGCCTGCGACGGGGCATGGCCCGCCCCCCCCTGCTACGAAGTCGCCGTGACGGCGGGAGTGGGCGCCGCCGGCGGGACCCACACCATCAGCTTCATGGTCCGAGGCACCAGGGTGGGCACCTGGACCAACTGGGTCACCATGACCGGTGGGGACCTGGTCGGCATCGTGACCGACGGATTCGACTTCGAGGTCACTCCGTAGGGCCGTCCTGCCGAGCGGCATAGACAGGGATCGGGGGCCGGGCGACCGGCCCCCGATACGCGTCATCGGCCGCCGGCCTCAGCGGGCAGCAGTGGAGGCGCACCGGGCGGCCACCATCCACACCGGCATCGGTGAGGAACATGGGTGCGAGACCGCCCAGGTCCCCCCGAGTCGGATCGGGGGAGGCGGCATCGTCGCCGGCGCGGCCGCGGCCGGCCAGACGCTCAACAGGATCAGCAGTGGGCAGAACAGGCGTCGCACCGCGGCAACCTACGCCCGCCACGATGTGGAGGGAAGGCCCTCTACTGCTTGGCGATCAGATCGAGGAACTCGGAACGGGTCCGGGTGTTGTCCTTGAACGATCCACGCATTGCCGAGGTGATCATCGACGAACCCTGCTTTTGGACCCCGCGCATCATCATGCAGAAGTGGGAGCCCTCCATGACGACGCCCACCCCGTGAGGGTCGAGCACCTCGGCGACGGCATCGGCCACCTGAGAGGTGAGGCGCTCCTGCACCTGGAGGCGGCGGGCGAACAGATCGACGATCCTGGCGATCTTGCTCAAGCCGATGATGTGGCGGTCGGGAACGTAGGCCACGTGCGCCCTGCCGAAGAACGGCAGCATGTGGTGCTCGCACAGCGAGTAGAACTCGATGTCCCTGACCAGCACCATCTCATCGGTGTCGGCCTCGAACACCGCGTTGTTGACCACCTGCTCCAGGCTGCCGGTGTACCCACTCGTGAGGAAGTCCATGGCCTTGGCGACCCGCAGCGGAGTGCGGAGCAGGCCCTCGCGCTCGGGGTCCTCGCCCAACTCGATCAACTGGGCGCGAACGGTCCGTTCGTAGTCGGCGTCGTACACCTCGTTGGGGGTGACCTCCTCCATCCGCCCCTCGAGGGCGTAGCGAGAGGTCTTGTTGATCGGGGCGATCTCGTGGGTCATCGGTCGGATCTCCTGCTCTGCCGCCAGACGGTCGGCGATCTGTCGGAGGGTGAAACCCGTCGAGGGCTCCGGCCATTCCGGGGCGATGTCGGCCATCGGCACGGCCAGATGTGCGAACCGGGCGACATCGGGATCGGGGATGCCGGCCCCCTCGATCTCGGTGGCCATCCCCTCGATCATCACGATGTCGAGGTCGATGGTGCGGGGGGCGTACTTGTCGCCGGCTCGGTTCCGGCCCAGCACCGCCTCCACCCGGCGCAACTCGGTCCGCAGCGCCAACGGTTCGAGACCGGTCTCGATGAGGACGGCGGCGTTATGGAACTCGGCCTGTCCGGCGGGCCCCACCGCGGCACTCCGGTAGACGCGGCTGACGGCCAGGACGTTGAAGCACTCGTCCTCTTCGAGGAGTTCAATGGCGGCCGGGATGTGGTGGGCGGGTTCGATGTTGCTGCCCAGCGACACCAGCACCCGGTGCGAGGGGGTCATCCCTCGTCCCGCCTGCGCCGGATGACCACCCCGACCGAGCGGGCGAACCGCAGCGCCCCCGGTTTCTCGACGGCCACCTCCACCTCTGCGACCCTCTGATCGGCGTCGAGACAGATGCCGGCGATCTCGGCCACCAGGCGCTCCACCAGCATCGGATCGCCTGCTTCGATGTGGTCGATGATCGCCTTGGCGATGGTGCGGTAGTTGACGGCATCCTCGATGTCGTCGCTGACCGCCGCCGGGCGGGTGTCGGCCCACATGGTGACGTCGACGAGGATGTCCTGCGGTTTGGTGCGCTCGTCGGGATTGATGCCGACGATGCCGCGCACCAGCAGGCCGCGGATGACGATCTGATCCATGTCGCCAATGTACCGGGGTGCGGACGGTGCGGCGTGCCATGATCACCGGACATGCTTCTCATGGCCCAAGGCTTCCAAACCGATCCCGGCGTAGCCGGCGTGTGGGACTGGCCGGTCGTAGCTGCCTCCCTCTCCCTGGTCGCCGGGGCGATCTTCCTGTCCCGGTGGTTGGGTCTGGGGGTGGAACGATCTCTGATCTGGGCCTCGCTGCGCGCCGCCGTCCAGTTGCTCGCCGTCGGTGCCCTGCTGGCCTTCATCCTGCGCTCCACCCTGCCCGACCTGTGGGCGTGGGCGTGGGTGGCCGTCATGATCGGTGTCGCTTCGTTCGTGATGGTCCGGCGCATGCCGTCCGCCCCGGGGGTCTGGGTTCCGGCGACCACCGCGGTGGGGTTGTCTACCGGGGCCGGCTTGGCCGTCGTCTTCGGATTCGGGGCAATCCCCTACGACCCCATCTCGGTGGTGGTGTTCGCCGGCATCACCATCGGCAACGCCATGCCCCACGGCGTCCTTGCCGCCAAGCAGGTGATCGCCCAGGCCCGCGACCGTCCGGGCACGATCGAAGCACTGCTGGCAATGGGCTTCGATCGCGGCGGCATCGTCCGCTTCCTGGCCCCTGAGTCAGCGCGCATGGCCCTGATCCCCCAGATAGAGCGCACCAAGGTGGTCGGGTTGATCGCACTACCGGGGGCCATGACCGGACTCCTCCTGGCGGGCGTCGATCCGGTCGATGCCGTTGTCGTGCAGTTGCTCGTGATGTACCTCGTGCTGGGTGCTGCCGCAATCACGGTCATAGTGATGGTGCTGGCGGTGACCAGGTCCACGATCACGTCGCGGCTGCAGGTGGCCGACTGGGTGAGGCCCGGCGGATAGCCGTCAGCGCAGGTGGGCGCCGCCGTCGATGCGGACGATCTCCCCGGTGATGAAGTCGTTGCCGAGCAGATGGAGGACGGTGGCGGCCACCAATCCCGGATCGCCGACCCGCCGCAGCGGTATCTCCTTGGCGAGCGCCTTCAGGTAGGCCGAGTCCCTGCCCGGCGGCGGCAGGATCGCCCCCAGCGCCACCGCATTCACCCGGATCCGGGGAGCCAGGTGCTCGGCGGCCGCCGCCGTGAAGGTGTTGATCGCCCCTTTGGCCACGATGTAGGAGAAGTGGTCCGAATAGGGGCGGGCGGTCCGCCAATCGGTGACGTTGACCACCGCCCCGCCGAGATCGGCCGGGAGCGCCGCCGCAAACGCCTGGGTGAGGAACACCGGTCCGGTCAGGTTGACGTCCAGGGTCTGCCGCCACCCCTCCGGGGTCACCCCGGTCAGCGAGTCTGTGGCGAACACGGCGGCGCTGTTGACCAGCACCCGCACCGGGGCCAGTTCACCGGCGCCCGCCACGATCGCGGCGGCGGCCGACGGTTCCGAGAGGTCCGCTCCGACCAGGGCCACCCTGCGCCCCATCGCCTCGATCTCGTCGGCAGTCTCCCGGGCGGCGCCTGCCGAAGATCGGTAGTGCAGCACCAGATCACAACCGGCTTCGGCCAGCGCCAACGCGATCCCCCTCCCGACCCGGTGGGCGCCGCCGGTGACCAGCGCAGTAGTGCCTGAGAGTTCCATGACCGCCGAGAGTAGCCCCGCGACGAGCCACCTCGCCCGGTGAAGCGACTACCGTTTCGTCCGTGTCACGTAGCGATCCCAAACACGGCAGGTGGATCCTTCCGCTGATCATCGGCGGCATGGTGCTGCTCACCTACACCTTCGTGAGCACCCTGGAACCCACCGAGAGCGTCGACGTGACGGTGACCACCGTCGACGAACCGCCCTTCCCGACCACCCCATCCTCGTCCACTTCGACGCTGCCACCTGATCTGGCCGCGTTCATGGTGACGGTGGACGTCTTCGAGACCCAGGCGACCGGGTTCGGCCAGCAGATCGTCGACATCAACGACGACTGGGAGGCCCGCTCGATCCAGTTCAACGAGGCCCGCACCAACTTCAACAACGTCAGGGCGACCGTCGAGTTGTGGGAGCAGCAGGTGACCGATGCGGCCGCTGATGCCCCCGCCGCGCTCGCCGAGGAGTATGTGACCTTCGTCACCTCCACCGCCGACCTGGCGCTGGCCATCGAGGACATCGTCCTGGGCCTCGAGGCGTCCGACGACGGCACTCTGCGCCGGGCCGCCGTTGCGGTGTACGCCGAAGAGATCCAGGACGTGCTCGACGCCATCCAGGCGATCCGGGACGCCGCCGATGCGGCCGCCGCCCCCACCGAGGACAGCACCGACACCACTGCGACGACTACCGGCGACGGCAGCAGCACGTAGCAGCGCATTTCGCCACGGGATCGGCCCGGGCGTTCCCCATCCCGCCGTCAGGCCGAACGAGGGATCGCTTCGGCGATGACCACCCGGTTCCGCCCCGCGCTCTTGGCCTGGTAGAGCGCTCGATCGGCAGCGAGGATCAGGTCCTCGAGGGATCCGCCGTGATCCGGGAGGCCGCAATGCCGGCCGAAAGGGTGATGTGGCCGAGTTCCCGATCGGCGTGCCTGAGGCTCACCTCCGCCAGGGCCTCCCGAATCTGCTCGGCGCGCTGGGCAGACTGCTCGAGCGTCGCATCCGGGAGGATCACCGCAAACTCCTCGCCCCCGTAGCGACACGGGATGTCCTCGGCCCTGACCAGGGTTCGCAGCAGCCTTCCGAGGGCGCTCAGGGCAGCATCCCCCGCCCGATGGCCGTAGGTGTCGTTGAACTCCTTGAAGTGATCGAGGTCGAGCATGATCACACCCAGCGAAGTGCCGCGTCGTTCGGCGCGAGCCATCTCCCGTTCGAGGGACTCCTCGAGGTACCGGCGATTGAAGAGGCCGGTGATCGGGTCCCGAATCGACTGGGTCTGCAGCGTGTCGCGCAGCCGGAGGTTGGCGAGCGCCAGGGCGAGGTGGTCGGCGAAGGTGGCCGACAGTTGGTGAACCCGGGGCCAGGCATCCATCCACGACGGCCCGGCATCCGAGGACACCATGGTCAGCACACCGAGGTTCTCCCCCTGGGCGAGGAGCGGCAGGCACATCGACTGTCGGGGATCCACCGACTCCAGGTGCGGGCAGATCACCCGCACCGCGTCGTCACCGAGGAAGTGGGGCTTGCCGCGGCGGAGCGCCCAGCAATCGGCCGGGTCGAAGACTGCAGCCCCCACCTCGCCGGCCCCCCAGACAACGACGTTCTCTGCGAGGTTGCGGGATTGGTTGATGAGGCCCACCGCTCCCACCCCCCTCGAGAACAGACGGCCGGCAAACGATGCGATCACCCGATGGGCCTCGGCGGCGCCCTGAGAGGCCTGGAGCATCTCGCCCATCTCGCTGATCAGATCGGCCTCCTGCCCGAGCGCCTGGAGATCCTGGACCCGGCTCTCGAGCATCTGGTTGGCCTGCACCAGTTCGCCCTGGATTCGATGGTGCTCGCTCATGTCGATGATGGTCGCCGAGACGTGCACCCCGTCCCTGCCGGGGAGGGACGACAACCCGACGGCGGCGGGGAATCGAGTGCCGTCACGCCGCTGGCCGGTCAGGTTGCGATCCACTTGCAGCTGCCTCGTGCCGGCATTCCTCATGAATTCGTCCCGCATGCGCACATGGGCCTCGCGGAACTCCTCCGGGATCAGGATCTCGATCGACTGGCCGAACAGTTGCTCCTGGGGGTAGCCGAACAACTTCTCGGTCATCTGGTTGGCGAGGGAGATCGTTCCCTCACTGTCGATGATGACGATCCCGTTCGGGGCCGTCTCCACCAGCGTCCTGAACCACTCCTCCGATCGCTGCAACCCCTGCTCCTTGAGCCTGCTGCGGGTGATGTCCCGGCCCACGATGTAGACCTGCTGCTCGGAGACATGGGCGGTCGCAGTCCAACTGATCCACCGATGGGAACCATCCTTGTGGACGAGCCGATTGGCGAACTGGATGATCTCGCCGCCCGCTTCGATCCCCGAGAACGCCCCGACTGCCTCGTCCCGGTCGTCGGGATGGACGAGTTCGGAGAACCGGAGGGCGTAGATCTCATCGAGTGGGTAGCCCGTGGTCGTCTCCCAAGCCCGGTTCACCAGGCGGTGTCGGCCGTCGAAGCCGGTGATCGAGAGCAGGTCGGGTGACAGTTCGAAGAAGGCCGAAGGGTCCGGCGCGGTGGGTACCCGCCCGGGGGTGGGGCGGCGGGTGAAGGCAGCGATGTCGATGTTCGTCAGTTCGGTCACGGGCCTGTCCTTGCCGGAGAGGGCGGCAGACACCAGGAGTCTGTATCGGCTCCTTCGGCGATTCCTTGAACCTCGCCGGATGTGTTCTCCCCCGCTTGCGGGGGAGACGCCCCCGCAGGGGGCAGAGGGTTACGAAGTGTTCTCCCCCGCTTGCGGGGGAGATGCCCCCGCAGGAGGCAGAGGGGGAGCACAAGCCTTCTGGTGGCGCGCCGTGTTCTCCCCCGCTTGCGGGGGAGATGCCCCCGCAGGGGGCAGAGGGAGAGCACAAGCCCCCTGGTAGCGCGCCGTGCGCGCCTCTGGATGAGCACCGCCCCCCTCTGGCCCCGGCCTGTTCGGCCGGGCCCATCTCCCCCGCTACGCGGGAGAGAGAAGAGCCGCCTACAGGTCGTAGTAGAGCTTGAACTCCCACGGATGGGGGCGGAGACGGATCGCATCGACCTCGTGGCGGCGCTTGTAGGCGATCCAGTCTTCGATCAACTCCTCGGTGAAGACCCCGCCGGACAACAGGAACTCATGATCGGCCTCGAGGGCGTCGAGCGCCTCCTCCAGCGATCCGGGCACCGACGGCACCTTGGCCAACTCGGCGGGCGGCAGATCGTAGAGATCCTTGTCGACCGGGGCGCCCGGGTCCAGGCCGTTGGCGATCCCATCCAGACCGGCCAGCAGCATCGAGGCGAAGGCCAGGTAGGGGTTGGCGGAGGGGTCTGGGCAGCGGAACTCGGGCCTCTTGGCGCCCGGTTTCTGCGAGTAGGTGGGGATCCGCACCGCCGCCGAGCGGTTGCGCTGGCTGTAGACGAGATTGACCGGCGCCTCGTAGCCGGGCACCAGGCGCCGGTACGAGTTGGTGGTCGGGGCGGCGAAGGCCAGCAGCGCCGGGGCGTGAGCCAGCAACCCGGCGATGTACGACCTCGCCAGGTCGGAGAGGCCCGCATAGCCGGACTCGTCGTAGAACAACGGCTTGCCCCCGCTCCACAGGCTCTGGTGGACGTGCATGCCTGAGCCGTTGTCCTCGAAGATCGGCTTGGGCATGAAGGTGACCGTCTTGCCGGCCGCCCAGGCGGTGCTCTTGACGATGTACTTGAACAGAGTCACCCGGTCGGCCGTCTTCAGCATCGTGTCGAAGCGGATGTCGATCTCGGACTGTCCGGCCGTGCCCACCTCGTGGTGCTGCACCTCGACGGGGATGCCGGCCTCGATGAGCCGCTTGGTCATCTCGGAACGCAGGTCCTGGAAGTGGTCGGTGGGCGGGACCGGGAAGTAGCCCTGCTTGTAGCCGGGCTTGTAGGCCAGGTTGCCGCCCTCCTCGTCCCTTCCGGAGTTCCAAGCCCCCTCGATGGAGTCGATCTCGTAGTAGGCCGAGAACTGGTTCTGATCGAACCGGGCAGAGTCGAAGATGTAGAACTCGGCCTCAGGGCCCCAGTAGGAGAGGTCGGCGATCCCGGTGGTCTTCAGGTAGGCCTCGGCCTTCTGTGCCACGTAGCGGGGATCCTTGTCGTAGGGCTGGCGGGTGAGGGGGTCCTTGACGAAGCAGTAGAGGATCATCGTCTTGTGGTCCCGGAAGGGGTCTTCCACCGCCGTGTCGGGGTCGGGAACCAAGATCATGTCCGACTCCTGGATCTCCTGGAAGCCCCGAATCGAGGAGCCGTCGAAGCCGTAGCCCTCGTCGAACCCCTCCTCGCTGAGTTCCGAGGCGGGGATGGTGAAGTGCTGGACCTGGCCGGGCAGATCGCAGAACCGCAGGTCGACGAAGTCGAACCCGCCCTCATCGATGAGGGTGAGGACGTCGTGGGGCGAGGCCATGGGGAAACTCCTGTTCGGTGTCACGTCGTTTCTACCCGATGGCGGTTTCCCGACGATTGCCGCCGTGTGAACAGTGTGTTTCGGACCCGGTTGCACCTTCCCGGCGGAGGAGGCCTCCCGTACCATGGGCGGCCGGAGGTCATCCATGGCGAAACAAGAAGACTATGTGCTGCGCACCGTCGAGGAACGGGGCATCCGGTTCATCCGGCTCTGGTTCACCGACGTCCTCGGCTACCTGAAGTCGTTTGCGATCACCCCCGCCGAACTCGAGACGGCCTTCGAGGAGGGGATGCAGTTCGACGGGTCGGCCATCGACGGGTTCTCCCGGGTCCAGGAGGCCGACATGCTGGCCCGCCCCGATCCGACCACCTTTCAGATTCTTCCGTGGAAGGGCGAGCACGCCGGGGTGGCCCGGATGTTCTGCAACCTGGTCACCCCCGACGGCGAGGCCTTCGAGGGCGACCCCCGCTCGGTGCTGGCCCGCAACCTGCGGCGTGCCGCCGGACTGGGCTTCACCTTCTTCGTCGGGCCCGAGGTGGAGTACTTCTACTTCCAGGACTCCGGCCCCGAACCCCAGGTGCTCGACCGGGGCGGCTACTTCGACCTGACCCCGCTCGACATCGCCCAGGAGTACCGGCACCGCACCATCACCGCCCTGGAGAACCTTGGGATCCCGGTGGAACTGTCCCACCACGAGGTCTCCCCCAGCCAGCACGAGTTGGACCTGCGCTACACCGACGCCCTCAGCATGGCCGACAACCTGATGACCACCCGCCTGGCCGTCAAGCAGGTCGCCATGGAGGCGGGCATCTACGCCACCTTCATGCCCAAGCCCCTCGAGGGAGTCGACGGCTCCGGCCTCCACCTGCACCTTTCGCTGTTCGAGGGTGATCGGAACGCCTTCTACGAGGCGGGCGGCGAGTACGGCCTCTCCACGGTCGGGCGCGGCTTCATCGCCGGATTGCTCACCCACGCCAGGGAGATCACCGCCGTCACCAACCAGTGGGTCAACTCCTACAAGCGGTTGGTCTCCGGTTTCGACGCCCCCACCTCGGTGGCGTGGGCCCGCAACAACCAGTCGGCTCTGGTGCGGGTGCCGACCCCCAAGAGCGGCAAACCGACCAGCACCCGCATCGAGTACCGCTCCCCCGACGGAGCCTGCAATCCGTATCTGACGTTCTCGGTGATCCTGGCCGCCGGCCTGGCCGGCGTCGAAGGCGGCTATCAGTTGCCCGCCGAGATCCCCACCGACATCGGCGCTCTCACCCGTCAGGAGCGGGCGGCGGCCGGGATCCGGCGCCTCCCCGACAACCTGGCCGAGGCGCTCGACGTGATGGAGGAGTCCGAATTGGTGGCCGAAGCCCTCGGCGAGCACACCTTCGAGTGGTTTCTCCGCAACAAACGGCAAGAATGGGCCCGGTACCAGCGCCATGTTTCGCGCTACGAACTGAGCGAATACCTGCCGATCCTGTGACCATGTACATTGCCGTCCACCCCGACCGGCCGTCACCCTCGCTCATCGAGGGTCTGCTGAGCGCCGGGTTCCGCCCGATCCCGGTGGTCGACGTCGCCGCCCTCGCCGAGCAGGAACCGGAGGACGGCTGGGCGGCCCTGGTGGTCGAGTTGGGCGAGGACCCGGCCCCATCGTTGGCCCTGGCCCGCCGCGCCAGGGAGGCAATGGACCTGCCGACCCTGGTGGTGGCCAGTCGGGCCCTGACCGCTTCGCTCCCCGACGGCGCCGAGTTCGACGACTTCGTCCTCACCCCCATCGACCACCACGAACTGAGCTTGCGGGTGCGACGGATGGCATCCCGCCCCGCCGGCATCCCCGCCGACGAGCGGATCGACTTCAAGGACCTCACTCTGAACCTCGCCACCTACCAGGCGACACTGGGGAGCAACCCCCTCGACCTCACCTACATGGAGTACGAGTTGCTGCGCTTCTTCGTCACCCACCCGGTCAGGGTGTGGAGCCGGGAGCAGTTGCTGGAGCGGGTGTGGGGGTACGACTACTTCGGCGGCGCCAGGACCGTCGACGTCCACGTTCGCCGTCTGCGGGCCAAACTCGGGGAGGAGCGGGCGTCGTGGATCACCACCGTCCGCTCGGTCGGCTACCGCTTCGGGTAGGCCTCGCCGGCCCGCTCGGGGTGGTTGCGGCGATCCTGCTGACCGGGTGCGGGGGAGGAGCGGCCCTGGAGATCACCACGATCCCGGCGACCGCCACCACAACGACATCGACGACCCCTACCACGACCACCACCACGGTTCCTGCCACCAGCACCACGACGTCGACGACGACGTCGACCACCAGCACCAGCACCACCACGACCACCATGCCCCGCGAGGCGTGGCAGGTCGACGGCCGGGCCTACTACTTCCCGATCCAGCCGCCCGAGGTAGCCGCCTACAGCGGCAGCCATCACGACTACCCGGCCACCGACATCTTCGCCCCCTCCGGGTCGACCGTGGTGGCGGTGACCAACGGGGTGGTCGACGAGTTGCGGCGCGACGACCCTTGGGATCCGGCCGCCGACGACCCCGCCGAGCGGGGCGGACGGTTCGTCAGCATCATCGGCGACGACGAGGTGCGCTACTACTGCTCGCACCTGGAATCGGTTGCCGAGGGCCTCAGCGAAGGCGACCGGGTGGTAGCGGGCCAGGTGCTCGGAGCGATCGGCAACAGCGGCAACGCCGCCACCACCAGCCCCCACTGCCACTTCGGGATCTCCCGACCCACCGGACCAGGCGACTGGGAAGTCCGCCGCGGCGAGGTGGGGCCCTATGACTATCTGCAGGCCTGGACGAGGGGAGAGGACCTCACCCCGGTGCTCCCCGAGGGGTAGGCGGACTACGCCCCAGCCGCCAGGACCAGCAGCGCGTCGATCCCGGCCCGCAAGGCCGGCCAGTGCTCGGCAGCGGTGCGGAGGCGGCTCATCTCGACGGTCACCACCCCGATGCCGAGCGTCTTCCCGTAGTAGGTGCCCAGCGACCCCGGCGTCGGATACGGCACTTCCGGCTCGACGCGCCACTCCGAGTCGATGACGCCCGCCGCGGCGGCGAAGGCCTCCGCATACCGCTCCGCCGGTCCGTCGTAGTTGGCAAACGGGCCGTTCCATTCGCAATGGAGGGTCACGATCAGATCAGGGGCGAACGCGGCGATGTCGGCGAACAGGGCGGCACTCTCCGGTTCCGACAGCGGGTATTCGCCGTGCTCGCCGCCCGGTTCGAAGTCGTCGGTCGGGAAGCTGCGATTCAGATCGACCCCGGCCCCGTTGACCCTGGTGGCGGCAACGACCCCGTCCGGGTTGGCGTTGGCGAGGTAGCGGATCGTCACCCCCTCGGGGACCCCGCCCTGCAACCAGTGTTCTACCAGCAGAGGCCCGGTGTCGACCGCGGCCCTCTCGTCCCCGTGGATCCCCACCATCACGTAGACCCGGGTGGGGCCGTCGCCGAAGGTGGTGGCGAGGATGTCGCGGCCCAAACCGGAGACGCCGACGACGGTGTACACCGCTTCGGTGGCGGCGGGAGGGATGGTGGTCGACGCCTGCAGGGTCGTCGAGGGCACAGAGGCAATCGTCGTCGGCGCGGTCGCCGCAGCGGGCGGGCCATCGTCCCCCACCATGATGGCGACCGCCACCGCCAGACCGGCGATCGCCACCGCCATCACCGACAGCGCCCAGCGCATCCACGCCGGGGCAGGACTCCTGGGTTGGTGACTCAATCGACCTCCGCTCCCGGCCAGCCGACAGTACCAAGGCGACACCGTTCCCACGCCCCGCCGGGAGGGTGGTGGCGGTCCGCTCCTCTCGGGGACACCCCCCGCCGAGTCAGTGACTCCGCCCGGTGTCTACCCGTTCACCCGCCGTCCGTAGATGACGGTGGATCCGGTAGCGGACCACACGACCAGGAACTCGTGGGCAGCCGAGTTGTAAGCGACGGACGGTTCCTTGTCGTCGTCGCGAGTGCCGGCCACCCGCTTGTCGGCGCCCATCGGCTGCCCGCTGCCCCTCACCCTCCGGGCGTAGAGCTCGATACCGCGGTCCCCGTAGCCCAGAACCTCCCAGGCCACGAGGTATCGGTCGGCAGCGGGGTCGTATGCGAGAACAGGCTGGTGCTCATACTCCTGGGGCGTGGGGTTGCCGCTGACACGGACGTCTCCCCCAAGCGGCCGACCTCTGGCCTTCACCCGCCGCCCGTAGATGTCGTGCATCGTCGTGGTGTAGTTGCGGAGGTCCTCCCATAGGACCATGTACTGGTTGCGGATCGAGTTGTAGGCGACGGCCGGTCTCTCGCCGTTCGCCACTCCCGAGTCATCTTCGTTGACCATGAAGTCGCTCCCCGCTGGGATGCCGCTCTTCTTGATTCGCCTGCCGAACACGTCGTAGGCCCACGGGGTGGGCCCGTTGCGGGAGTCCTTCCAGACGACGAAGTAGTACCCGGTGGCGGTATTGCACACCACTTCGGGCGAGAACTGGTTGCCGGCGACCGCGTCTCCACTGATGCGAAATGCCCCACCGACCAGGGCACCAGTCGCATTGATGCGCTGCCCGTAGATTGCCCCTGCCCTCCAGACAACCAGGTACTGGTTGGTGACCGGGTTGTGAGCAACCGCCGGATCACTGGCCACATCGCCGTTGATGCGGAACTCCTTGCCTGCCACCTTCCCGTTGGCCTTGACCCGCCGTCCGTAGATGTCGTACCCCCCATCGCGTTCGTCCTGCCACACCACCAGGTATTGGTTGGACACGGAGTTGTACGCCACCGCCGTCGGATACTCCGGTCCGGTAGCGCCGGGTCCGCTGATGCGAAAGTTGACCCCGATGAGCGTCCCATCGCCCTTCATCAGTTGCCCGTAGATGTCGTTCTGACGGGTGGCGGAGTTGCGCTGGTCCGACCACACCACCAGGTACTGGTTGTTCCTCGAGTTGTAGGCCACCACCGGGACCTCCACGCCACTGACAACAGCAAGGTCGGTGATCCGGAACCGCGTCCCTGCAAAGGCGTCGCCCAGTTGAGGGGTGCCCGCTGCCGCCGGCACCAGCGAGGCCAGCAGCACCGCGACCCCCACTGCCGTGATGCCGATACCGTTCCGAGTTCCCATCCCATGCTCCCGACTTGGAGGACGTTGCCAGCCTACGCCTCCCGGAACGGCCCCCGTCGTCGGGGACGGCGACTGGGAGGTCCGCCGCGGCGAGGTGTCACACTTCGACTACCTGCAAGGCGTGGACGGGGGGCGAGGACCTCATCCCGGTGCCTTCCGAGGGACAAGACAGCACCGCAGCGCCCGGCCCTATGACAATGCCTCTGATGCAGACCCGCCCCGCCGCCACCCCACAGGACCCGTCGAGTCCAGGCACCCACCGACATGGGGTGGTCACCCGCCTCCGCCGGGTGACCGTGTGGCAGTGGGGCCTGGTGGTGCTGGTGGCAGTCCACACCTGGTACTTCACCCGGGCCGGGTTGCGCATCCACCACGGCCTGGGTACTTCGTCCTACGACTTCGGTCTCTACGACCAGGGCGTGTGGCTGATGTCCCGCCTGAAGGCGCCGTTCGTCACCTTGATGGGACGCAACCTGTTCGGCGACCACACGTCGTTCGTGCTGCTACCCCTGGTCCCCTTCTACATGGTGTGGCCCGCCGCCGGGGTCCTGTTCTTCGCACAGTCGGCCGCCATCGCGGCGGGGGCGATTCCGGTGTTCCTCTACGCCCGGGGCCGCCTGGAGAGTGAAGCGGTGGCGCTGCTGCTGGCCGCCGTGTACCTGGTCCACCCCGCCGTGCAGTGGACCAACCTGGAGAACTTCCACCCCGACGCCTTCCTCGGGGTGTTCGTGGGCACGGCCATCTACGCCGCCCTGCAGCGGCGATGGCGCCTGTACGCCGTGTTCGTGGTGCTGGCGCTGCTGGTCAAGGAGGACGCGGCGCTGGTGGTGGTGCCGCTGGGCATCTGGGTGGCGATGCGCCGCCACCGGCGCATCGGCCTGCTCACCGTGGCCGGCGGCATCTCGGCGGTGCTGGCGGCGCTGTTCCTGGTGATCCGCCCCCTGCGGGGCACCGCTTTCCCCAACTCGTGGCGGTTCCCCTTCGGGGGGATGGGCGGCCTGATGGCCGAGGCCTTCCGCCGCCCCTGGAACGTCCTCCAGCACCTGTGGAGCGGCGACCGCCCCTGGTACTTGTTCCAGATGGCTGCCCCTCTCCTGGGCGTGTTCACCCGTTTGCCCGACGTGGCCCTCATCGGGTCGCTGGCCCTGGCCTCCAACCTGCTGAGCACCTTCACGTTCCAGCACCAGATCGAGTACCACTACTCGCTGGTGGTGGTGCCTGCCCTGGCGCTGGGCACCGTGCACGCCCTGGGGGTGATCCGGGGCCGGGTTCGGGCGGCCCTACTGGGGGCGATGGCGGTGGCGGCGATCGCCGCTGCCTCGGTGTGGTGGCCGCTGCCGTTCTCGGCCAACGCCCCCGACTACTGGCCACCCGACCACCCCGCCGCCGTCGACGCCCGCGAGATCCTCGAAGACATCCCCGACGACGCCGTGGTCTCTGCGTTCCACCGCCTCACCGCCCACCTCGCCCACCGCCAGGAGATCTACGCCTTCCCCTCGCCGTTCCGCACCACCCCCTGGTGGGGCAACGAGGGGGATCTCTCCGGAGTGCGGATCCCCGCTGCCGACCGGGTGGAGTACGTGGTACTGCCGGTGGACAAGACCATCGAGGACCTGGCTGGGCCCTGGGCCGAGGTCGAAGACGAGTTCCACCTGGTGCGCACCGTCGGCCAATGGGAGTTGTACGTACGGGTCCCCGGCGGGGAGTGATTCCGTCAGAGGCCTACCCGGCGGTCATGCCTCCGGCGCCGGCCACCAGGGAGCACATCTCGCGTTCGAGGTCGTCGAAGTGCTTCTCCCAGGACCACTTCTCGACGATGAAGGTGCGGGCGTGGGCCCCGATCGTGGTGCGCATCGCCTCGTCATGGAGCAGGGTGACCACGGCGGCGGCGAACTCCTCCGGGGTGTCGGCTACCAGCAGATCGCGGCCCGGTTGGGCACCGATCCCCTCGTTGGCGACCGAGGTGACCACCATCGGCAGGCCCATCGACATTCCTTCCAGGATCTTGTTCTGGAGGCCCGCCCCCACCCGCAGCGGGTCGATGGCCACCCGGGCCCCGTCCAGGTAGGGGCGCAGGTCGGAAACCCGTCCGGTCACCTCGATGATGCCGTCGGCGGCCAACGCCAGCACCGACGGAAGGGGGTCGGCGCCCACCACCGTCAAGCGGGCATCCGGCACCTCCCGGCGCACCAGGGGGAGGATCTCCTCCACGAACCACGCGACCGCGTCGGCATTGGGCGGGTAGGCCATGTTCCCGGTGAAGACCAGGTGCCCGTCCCGTTCGGCACCCGCCCCGGTCGAAGAGAAGAAGCGGGAATCGACGCCGTGGGGGTTGATGAAGACGTTGGCCGGCCGGGGGGTGCCGAGGGCCGCCACGTCGTGCTCGGAGATGAGCAAGCAGCGGTCGAAGCGGCGGGCGATCTTCGGCTCGTACTTCCCCGCCCACCACGCCTCGACCCGGTAGACCAGCCTCCGCACTGCACTCCTGTGGAACCGGGCGAGCCGGCCGTAGTTGAGCCGCATCGAGATCTGCATCGCCAGCACCTTGGGGCGGGGGTCGCCGGCCAGGTACTCGGCCATCCGAATGGTGTGGGAGTAGACGATGTCGGGCCGGAACTCCTCGATCACCCGGGCGACGGTGCGGCGCATCTGCGACGACGAGTAGTAGCCCACCTGGAGCGGCCTTCCCCGCAGCATGCCGAGGACGGCGCGCACATAGGAGCGCCACCGCGGCAGCGGCACCGTGTCGATCCGGGCGGCGGCGTCGTCGAGGTGGCGGCGATCGGCGGGGTCCTGGCCGGGTTCCAGGAAGGTCACCAGCGCCACGTCGTGGAGGCGCGAGAAGTGCCGGACCAGGTTGAAGACGGTGAGCCGGTCGCCCTTGTCCAACGGGTAGGGGAATCGGGGGGCCAGGACGAGGATCCTCACCCCATCACCACGAGATGCCCCGGTAGCCCGGCCCGAACGACGACGGATCCTCCCCCACCCGGATCAGGTCGACCACGACGATCTCGCTCCCGAGACGGGCGGGGATGGCGGCGAAATCAGGGTCGGCGGTGCCGATCACCACCACCTCGGCCCCGCCGATCACCTCGTCGATCTCATCGGACATCAGCGAGGCGATGTGAGGGATGGCCGTCTCGATGTACTCCTTGTTGGCGCCCACCAGGCGAGCCAGGGAGACGTCCCTGTCGTAGATCTTGAGATCGAACCCCTTGCCGAGCAGCGCCTCGACCAGCATCACCATCGGACTCTCCCGCAGGTCGTCTGTGCCGGCCTTGAACGAGAACCCGAGGATGCCGACCTTCTTCTTGCCGGTCTCCACGATCATCTCGACACCCCGCCGCAGGTGCGCCTCGTTGCCGGGGAGGATCGAACCGAGCACCGGGAGGTCGAGGTCGTGGCTCTTGGCGGCGTGGAGAGCAGCCCTCAGGTCCTTGGGCAGGCACGACCCCCCGAAGGCGAAGCCGGGGCGCAAGTAGGCGCCGCTGATGTTGAGCCGGGTGTCCATCTTGAAGATGTCGAGCACCGAATAGGGGTCGACCCCCAGGCTCCGCAGCAGCACTCCCATCTCGTTGGCGAAGGAGATCTTGAGGGCGTGGAAGATGTTGCTGGCGTACTTGACGCCCTCCGCGACCCGCACCTCGGTTCGCACCAGGGGCGCTTCGATCTTCCGGTAGAGACCGGCCAGCGTCTCGCCGGAGCGCTCGTCGAACTCTCCGATCAGCGTGAACGGCGGGTTGGTGAAGTCGCGGACCGCATCGCCCTCCCGCAGGAACTCGGGGTTGACGGCCACCCCGAAGTCGGGGCCTGCCCGCTTGCCGCTGGCCTCCTCGAGGACCGGGACGACCTGCTCTTCGAGCGTCCCGGGCAGCATCGTGCTGCGGACGGCCACCACGTGGTAGTGCTCGACGACTGCCAGCGCCTCGCCGACCGTGCGGGTGGCGGCCAGCAGGTGCTCGAGGTCGAGGCTGCCGTTGGCCCGCGACGGGGTCCCCACGCAGATCAGCGAGATCTCGGTGACGGCGACGGCGTCCGCCGCCGATCCGGTCGCCCGCAGGCGCCCGGCGGCAACCGCCTCCGACAACCGCTCGGTGATCCCCTCCTCGATGATCGGCGACTCCCCCCCGCCGATCATCTCCGCCTTCAGCGGGTTGACGTCCACTCCGACGATCTGGTGGCCTGCGGCGGCCAGGCAAGCAGCAGTGGTGGTCCCCACGTAGCCCAGACCTATGACGGCGACACGCATCCTTCGGAAACCTCCGTGGCGCGAGCGTAGCGGGGCGGGGTATGAGGAAGACAACGGTCCCGAAATGGAGGAAGATGGGGACGACCAACATGTGGGAGAGGTGGTGGACAGAGCGACCTTCGTGACTCTGGCCGAACCGGGTACCGGCGCCCTGCAGGCACTCCTGCTTGCCAGGAGCATCCGCGAATTTGGTGGAACCGTGGCCCAGGAGCCGATCTGGGCACTGGTCCCCGACGGGGGCAGGCGCATCACCCGTCTGGTCGCCGCCGAATTCGAGGAGCTCGGGGTCCGACTCCAGCCGTTCCCCATCGACGCCAGGGGTCGGGAGATCCCCTTCGCCGTCAAGGCCGCCGCCGCCGCCCATGCCGAGGCCCTGGTGGACACCGACCTCCTCGTCTGGCTGGACCCCGACGTGCTCGTCGTCGGCGGCGCCGGGGAGTTCCTGATCGGCGACAACACCGCACTCGGGTACCGGCCCGTCCATCATCGGCTCATCGGGATGGATGCCGACGCCCCCATGGACGGGTTCTGGGACCTCGTCCTGATGGAGTGTGGGGTGTCCGAGAACCGCCTCTTCCGCATGTACACCAACGTCGGTGAACGGATCAAGGCCTACTTCAATGCCGGCGTCTTCGCAGTGCGTCCCGAGCGCGGCTTGCTGCAGACGTGGAACCAGACGCTGCTCACGCTGGCGCGGCAACCCGCCGTCACCGCCTACACCCGCCACGAGACCATCTACGAGACCTTCCTCCACCAGGTGGCGTGGACCGCCGTCCTGTTGCGGCATCTGGAGCGCTCCGAGATGACCGAACTCAGCCCCGCCATCAACTACCCACTCCATCTCCACGAGCAGATCCCCGCCGGTCGGCGGGCCATGTCGCTGCAGCGCCTGGTCGCGGTGCGCACCGAGAACATGCTGCTCGACCCCGAATGGCAGGAGCGAATGCCGATCCTTGGACCGTTGGCGCCGTGGTTGCAGACGCAACCCTTGCTGGCGTCGCGGTGACCACCTCGGACCCCGCCGGACCATTCGGCATCTGCGCCGATTGCGGCGCCATCGTCCCCGGAGATAGGCAGCGGTGCGCACTCTGCCGGAGTGACCCCCTTCCGCAGCCAGACCCTGCCACCGGCGACATCCCCCACCCGGGGCTGCGGCACCCCTACCGGCCCGCCGGGACGCTGGCGATCGCCCTCCGGATGATGTTCTCGGCATGGCTGATCCTGGAGGCGTTTGCCGTCGGCTCGCTGATCGTCCTCTACCGGGTCGTCGATGCCCTCGCCGCCAACCCCTTTGCATACGCCTTCGAGACCTTCGATCGGCAACTCGGCATCTGGGATTCGATTTCAGTCGTCGAGGTCGGTTTCACGGTGGTTCTCGCCTTCCTGTTCATCAGTTGGATGTTCCGCGCCTACGGCAATCTGCCGGCTCTAGGGGCGCTCGATCCGAGCTACGTCCGCGGCTGGGCGATCGGTGGTTGGTTCATCCCAATCGGCAATCTATGGATACCAAAGAGGATCGCCGATGACATCTGGCGGTCTTCGGGATCCGACGTGCGGGCGGGTCGCGGCTGGCGACTCGAACCGGTCGACCTGCGAGTCCACCTGTGGTGGGTATCGTTCGTGGTCGGCCGCATCGTCCTCTCGGTCGCAAATGCCAGCGTCGACGATGGGGCGACTCCGGGAGCAATACGCAATGCCCTCGTGTGGTTGCTGGCCGGGGTGGTGCTCGAAATGGCGGCGGCGGTTCTGGCGATCTGGCTGGTCTGCACCGCCAGTGCCCGCCAGGCCACCCGGGTGGCCGCCACCGGCCGGTCGGTGGCCGATCGCCGGCCGACCAGGCGGCTCGGTTGGCACCTGGCCGCCACCCCGATCACGGCCGCCGCCATCGCGTTCGCCGGGTACCTGGTCTTCGACATCGGCGCTCCGGTGGCGTCGGCCGGGGCGGCGCAGGGGGATGGAACGGCCCGATACGAGGGGTACGGGATCTCCTTCGCATACGACGACTCGTTCACCGCCGTCGAACTGGGCCTCATCGGCGACACCCCCAGCGAATCTGAGGGATCGGTGATCATGGCGACACCCGATCAGAGCACGGTCGCAGTGGTGACCTGGGTCGAGATACCCGCCGGCCGATTCGATCCCGAGAGTGCCGTCGACCTGATCATCGACAACGCCGCCGACATGCTCGGAGACGATCCGTTGGTGGTGAGGGGCGCCGCCGTCGAACTCACCGGGGGGCCGGCCACCTTCCTCGCCAAGACCTTCCGGGTCGACGGCGACCTCGGGTTCCTCTCGGGCGCGGTGGCGGCGGGGACCTGCGCCGGGGATCGACGGGGCATTCAGATGGCTCTGCTCGAGGACGGGGTCATGCACATCGACGCTGCCGGGGAAGAGGGCGCCAACCCGCACCTGCAGGAACTGAGGGCAATCCTGGCGACCCTCGACTGCTGAGGTCAGAGCGACCCGGTCGACACGCCGTCCCAGCGGCTCACTTCGGCCGCCAGATCGAGCGGTTCGACGATCGCCTTATGTTCGTGCTCGCCCCAAGCGTCCCGGGGCAGCAGCCACATGATCTCGAACTCGTTGCCGTCGGGATCGGCCCCGTAGAGGCTCTTGGTGGCTCCGTGGGAGGACTCCCCGGTCAGCGCCCCGGCCTCGAGGAGTGTCCGCCTCGCCTCGACGAGGCCGCCGATGGTGTCGACCTGCCAGGCCAGGTGGTAGAGGCCGATGCCGCCGCGGACCTTCGGTGCAGCCGCCGGCCCGACACCGAACAACCCGAGGTCGTGGTGGTTTGCGGAACCGGGCGCCCTCAGGAAGGCGGCGTTGGCGCGCGGTTCGGTGGCAACGACTTCGAACCCGAACACCGATCGGTAGAAGCCCAGTGACTCCTCCAGGTCGCTGACGAACAGGACGGCATGGTTGAGACGGGTGATCTGCACGGCTCTCCTCGGGTCGCCCCAACCTCAACCCCCGGGCGGGGCGTGCTGTTCCCTCAGGCCCCCGCCAGGCCGAGGTAGAAGGCCCGGACCTCGCCGGCCGGCCAGACCAGGCTCCCGGCGATCTCGGCGGCGTGCTCCCGGGCGGCGGCCCGGATGCCGGCATCGGCGGCGATCTCCTCGATGGCCCGGGCCGTCGCGGCGGCGTCGCCGGGCGGCACCAGGCGGACCGCCTGGTAGCCCTCCATGGCCGCCTCGATGCCGGGCAAGCGGGAAGCCACCACCGGGACCCCGATCCCGAGGTACTCCCACAGCTTGGTCGGCTGCGACCAGCGGTTGTTGGGGACGTCGGCCATCAGCGCAAGACCCACCGTCCCGGCCGCGGCGATCTCCATCGCCTCCCGATGGGGTAGCGGGCCGGTGAGCCGCAGTTCGACGCCGAGGCGGAGCGCACGTGCCTGCAACTCGGCGGTGGCGGCGCCGGTGACCCTCCCCACCATGACCAGGGGGAGAGGACGCTCCATGGCGCCGGCCGCCTCCACCATCAGCGCCGCCCCCCGGTACTCGTTGACCACCCCCACGTAGGCCAGGTAGCCACCGTCGCCGGCCGGGGCCGGGAGCGCCCCCTCGGCCGGGTAGTTGGGGAACACCGGGTGCTGCTCCCGGAACAGCACCCGGTATCCGTCCTCGGCCAGCGTCACCACCAGGAACCGCTCGGCCAACCGCAGGAAACGGTGGGCCAGCCAGGCGACCGGGCGTCGCAGCGGCCTCCACACCCAGTCCTTGTGGAGGATCTGCCCGGGCACGTGCTCGTGGACGTCCACCACCACCACCCGTCTCCGCAGCAACCGGGCCAGCAGGGCGGCGGGGATCAACTCGGGGTCGTGGATCGACACGACGTCGTAGACCCCCGACGACATCAAGCGCAGCCCCCGCCACCACCGGCGGATCCGGTTGCCGGGCAGTTCGATCCAGGTGTGATCGTCCTGCCGGGCCGGGCCCGGCGCCCGCGTCGCGTAGTCCACCTCGAACACCTCGGCGAGCGACGCCAGGGTGCGCTCCCTGACCCGGGGATCGTCCGGGTCGTGGATGGTGGTCAGCACCAGCAGGCGCTTCATCGGCTAGCCGAACTCGATGCCCTGGGCGAGGGGGAGGTCGGTGCTCCAGTTGATGGTGTTGGTCTGGCGGCGCATGTAGGCCTTCCAGGAGTCCGACCCGGACTCGCGGCCGCCGCCGGTCTCCTTCTCGCCGCCGAACGCCCCTCCGATCTCGGCGCCCGAGGTGCCGATGTTGACGTTGGCTATGCCGCAGTCGGACCCCTCGACGCTCAGGAATCGCTCGGCCGCCCGCATCGAGTCGGTGAAGATCGACGACGAGAGGCCCTGGGCCACTCCATTTTGGACCGCGATCGCCTCGTCGAGGTCGGCTACCTCGATCACGTAGAGGATCGGCGCAAACGTTTCGACGCGGGTGATCTCGGCGTCCTTGTCGATCTCGATGATGGTCGGTTCGACGAACCACCCGTCGAGGCCGGCGACCTCGGCCCTCCCCCCGCCGGTCAGCACCCTGCCGCCCTGAGCCCTGGCGGCGTCGACGGCCGCCATCATGGTGTGGACGGCCTGCTCGTTGACCAGGGGGCCCATCAGGACGCCCGGTTCGAGGGGGTCGCCGATCTCGACCTGCCGGTAGGCATCCACCAGACGCCCGACCACCTCGTCCTTGATGCCCGACTGGATGATGAGACGGCGGGTGCTGGTGCAGCGCTGCCCGGCCGTCCCCACCGCTCCGAACAGCACCGCCCTGGTGACCATGTCGACATCGGCATCGTCGAGCACGGTGACGGCGTTGTTGCCCCCCAACTCCAGCAGCGACCTGCCGAGGCGCTTGGCAACCGCCACCCCCACCTTCTCGCCCATGTTGCACGACCCGGTGGCCGAGATCAGCGGCACCCTCCGGTCGTTGATCAGCCGATCGCCGATGGTGCGCCCGCTGCCGACCAGCAGGTTGAAGACGCCCTCGTACCCGGTCCCCGCCATCACCTGATGGGCGATCCTGGTGACGGCGATCGAGGTCAGCGGCACCTGGGAAGAGGGCTTCCAGATGTTCGTGTCGCCGCACACCGCCGCCAGGAACGAGTTCCACGACCAGACCGCCACCGGGAAGTTGAAGGCCGAGATGATCCCGACCGGACCGAGTGGGTGCCACTGCTCGTACATGCGGTGGCCGGGACGCTCCGAGTGCATGGTCAGGCCGTACAACTGGCGGGAGAGGCCGACGGCGAAGTCGGCGACGTCGATCATCTCCTGGACCTCGCCCTCCCCCTCGGCGGCGATCTTGCCCATCTCCAGGGCGACCAGGGCACCGAGCGCCTGCTTGTTCTCCCGCAAGGCGTTGCCGATCTCGCGCACGTAGCCGCCCCGCACCGGGGCGGGAACCGTCCGCCACCGCAGGAAGGTCTCCCGACTGCTGGCGACGATGCGCTCGTAGTCGGCCTCGTCGGCCGTCTTCACCGTGGCGATGATCCCGGCGGTCGCCGGATTCTCGACGGTGAGTTCGGGGCCGGAACCGTCGAGCCACCCGCCGGCAAACGCCCCCGAGTTGACGTCTTCGAGGCCGAGGGCGCTGAAGATCTCATCCCGTTGCATCATGGTGCTCCTCTCAGCGGGCGGCGATCACTTCGATCTCGACCAGGAAGCCGCCGGGGAGGGCCCCGACTTCGACCGTGGACCGAGCAGGCGGGGCGGCCGGGAAGTAGCCGCCGTACACCTCGTTGACGACCGGGAAGTCGGCCATGTCGTCGAGGAAGATGGTGGTCTTGACGATGTCGTCGTAGCCGAGGCCGAGATCCCCGAGGATGCCGCCGAGGTTGTCCATGATGCGGGCAGCCTGAACACCCACGTCACCGTCGACGCGGCTGCCGGTGGCGGGATCGATCGCCACCTGGCCGGAGACGAATACGAGGCCGGCGGCTTCGGTGACCGTCGAGTAGGGACCGAGTGGCGTGACGCCACTGGGTACGGGGGGAACCAGTTTGGGCATGGGGGCCTCCACGGGCGATGGCGGTGCGCCTTCAGGGTAATCCGTGCCACCGAGCGCTCTCTGTCCCCACCGGTTCGCCTCTCTCCCGCGCAGCGGGGGAGATGGGTCCGGCCGAACAGGCCGGAGCCAGAGGGGGGCGGTTCTCTTCCAAAAGCACCCTCACCGCGCCACCCCCACCCCCTCTGCCCCTCCGGGGCATCTCCCCCGCCCCAGGGCGGGAGAGAAGGGAAAGCCGTCCGATGAGCGAGCCGGGCGGTCTTCCTCTCTCCCGCGCAGCGGGGGAGATGGGTCCGGCCGAACAGGCCGGAGCCAGAGGGGGCAGCCGGAGCCAGAGGGGGCAGCCGGGGCCAGGAGGGCACCCTCACCGCGCCACCCCCACCCCCTCTGCCCCTCCGGGGCATCTCCCCCGCCCCAGGGCGGGAGAGAAGGGAAAGCCGTCCGATGAGCGAGCCGCCAGAGGGCTTAGGAGAAGGAGTTGCCGCAGCCGCAGGCGCGGCTGACATTGGGGTTGTTGATGGCGAATCCGGCGCCCTGCAGACCGTCCTTGTAGTCGATCTCGGCGCCGTCGAGCATCGTCATGCTCTCGGCGTCCACCGCTACCGAGACCCCGCCGAACTCGCTGATGATGTCGTCGTCGTTGCGCTCGGTGTCGAAGAACATCTCGTAGGAGAATCCCGAGCACCCGCCGGGACGCACCCCCACCCGCAGCATCAACGAGGTGTCGCCCTCGGCCTCGATCAACTGGGCCACCTTGGCGGCGGCGGCATCGGTGAGCGTCACCATGGGGTCGGCCTTGCGAGTGGTGATCGAGATCGGCTGCATGGGGAAGGCTCCTCGGACGGTGTGGGCAGCGAGTATATCTCCATCGACCCGGTAGTTACCACCACGGTGTTAGTGGGAATCATTTCGGCTAGGGCCCGGAGCGCTCTACGGTGCCCCTGATGCCCGAGACCACCACCCAGACCATCGAGTCCGCCCTGGGCGGGGTCCTCGACCCCGAACTCGGAGTCGACATCGTCGAGTTG
Organism: Actinomycetota bacterium; assembly: GCA_018821365.1. Taxonomy (GTDB): domain Bacteria; phylum Actinomycetota; class Acidimicrobiia; order Spongiisociales; family UBA11373; genus JAHJML01. The sequence continues at coordinate 29,484 of JAHJML010000003.1, forward strand.
GGCATGGTGCGCGGCATCGAGATCGACGGGACCGCCGCCACCATCCACATCGCCCTCACCATCGCCGCCTGCCCACTCCGCACCCAGATCGAGGGCGATGTGGTCCGCAAGGTGATAGCCCTCCCCGGGATCGACTCGGTGGATGTGCAGGTGACGGCGATGACCGACCGGCAGCGCTCCGAGTTGATGGGCATCGCCCGGCGCAACGCTCGCGACACCGCAGCGCCCACCATGGTCAACCCGATGACCCGGGTGATCGCCGTCGGCAGCGGCAAGGGCGGTGTCGGCAAGTCGTCGATCAGCGTCAACCTGGCGGTCGCCATCGCCGACACCGGCTACCGGGTGGGCCTGCTCGACGCCGACATCTGGGGGTTCTCCATCCCCCGCATGCTCGGCATCACCGGGCGGCGCCTCGAGGCAGGCGACGACCGCAAGATCGTTCCGATGCAGGCAGCCGGCATCCAGGTGGTCTCCACCGGGTTGATGCTCGACGACGAGCAGACCGCCCTCATGTGGAGGGGTCTGATGCTCTCCAAGGCCCTGGAGCAGTTCCTCCACGACGTCGCCTGGGACCGTGATCTGGACTACCTGGTCATCGACATGCCGCCCGGCACCGGCGACATCCAGATGGCGCTGGCCCGCCTGCTGCCGCAGGCCGAGATGGTGGTGGTCACCACCCCGCAGAAAGCGGCCCAGAAGGTCGCCGCCCGGGTGGCCGACATGGCCCGGCGCTCGTTCCTGCCGGTGGTGGGGGTGGTCGAGAACATGGCCGGGTTCACCACCGATGACGGCACCCACTACGACTTGTTCGGCAAGGGCGGCGGCGAGGAGTTGGCGGCCGAATTGGGGGTGCCGCTGATCGGGAGCATCCCCCTCGACCCCTTCGTGGTGGAGGGGGGCGACGACGGCGCCCCGGTGGTGAGGGCCCATCCCGACGCACCTTCGGCGCGGGCCGTCGCCGGGGTGGCCGCCCGGATCCTGGAACTGGTCCCCCCGGCCGCCGACGAGACCTGCACCGCTCGCATCGCCGTCCTCATGGAGCAACTGGGGCAGGACGCGGCCGGTTGACGCTGCTCCGGCTGGTAGGAACCTCTTCCCCGCTGGTGGGGAGCGGTGCCAACACCGCATATGCGCGTCGAGGTCGTTGCTTCCTTATCTCCCCGCTCCAAGGGAGGAGCCCTCCCGGCGCCGTCAGGCTCCGGGAGGGAGGGGGGTGCTTCGACCAGGGTTCCCTACGCACCCCCTCCGCCTCGCTTCGCTCGGCACCTCCCCCTTGAGGGGGAGGAAAAGAATGGGTGGATGCTCTCGTGCGAGGATGCCCCCGCTGTCGCCTTCGGCGACATCTCCCCCGTGCCGCGCCACCAGAGCGTCTGCTCTCCCCCTCTGTCGCCTCCGGCGACATCTCCCCCGCAAGCGGGGGAGAACACGACCTCCCCCTCTGTCGCCATGGGCGACATCTCCCCCGCTACGCGGGGGAGAACACGACCTCCCCCTCTGTCGCCATGGGCGACATCTCCCCCGCTTCGCGGGGGAGAACCTCTATCTACAGAGTTTGACCATCAACTGGTAGGGGTTGGTGAGCGGGCCGCCGCCGGGTTGGTAGCCGAGGTGGAGGTGGGGGGTGCCGGTGGCATTGCCGGTATCACCCACATACCCGATGAGTTGCCCCCTGTCGACCCGCAGTCCCTGCTGCAGGCCGGACGCAAACGCCGAGAGGTGGGCGTAGTAGTAGATGTCCCCGGAATTACCCCTGACGTAGATGCCGAGGCCGCCCAGGTAGTGGGACGACATCGACCAGATGTACCCGCTCTCGGCGGCCACCAGTGGCGTGCCCATCGCCGCGATCATGTCGACGCCGTGGTGCTGGCGTCCCCCGGAGCGGGGTTCCAGCCAGGAGTCGCGGAAGGAGTTCGCTCCGGCCACCGGGCAGGTCCTGCCGGCCGGCGACACGTGGCCGCTGGAGGAGTGGTTGGAGGCAGCCGCCGCCGCAGCCGACGCCGCCGCCGCGGCTCGCTGTCGCTCGGCCTCCTCACGGGCGCGACGCTCGGCCTCCTGCTTCTCCCACTGCTGGTAGACCACCTGATACTCGTTGTTGGCGATCTCCAATTCGGCATAGATCTCGGCCGAGGAGTCCTGGAGCCGTAGGGTCTCGTCGGCCTGCTCGGCGACCAGGCGCTCCAACTCCGCCTCCAGTCGCTTCGAATCGTTCTGGAGAAAGAGCAGGTCGTTGACCACATCACGCTGCTGGCCGGACAGGCTGTCGAGGTAGGCGGATCGGGCTCCCACCTGGGAGATGTCCTGCACGTTGAACAGCGAGTCCTGGCTGCTGCCGCCGGCGTTCATGTACATCGCGCTGGCGCGTTCCTTGGCCTGGAGTTCCATGATGACGAGTTCGCGCTGCCGGTCGAGCAACTTCTGCTCGATGGCGTGGATCCGCTCCTCGTAGGAGGCCTGCATCCCGATCGATTGGTCGAGTTCGGTGAGCCTTCCCTCGAGGCGGCGGGACACCTCGCGGACCTTCTCCTGAGCGGCATCGAGTTCCGCCCGCGTGACATCGGCCAGTGCCGTCGCCGGTGTCAAGGCGACGATGCCGACGGCAATCACCAAGGCGAGCGCCTTACGCAGGGTGCGTCGCATGTGCCCCTGATACTACGAAGTCCCCGTATTTGCGTCGAACCGGTCAGCAGAGTTGCCGGACGATCGGGTAGGGGTTGGCGTAGTAGGCGCCGCCCGGCAGGTAGCCGAGGTGCAGGTGGGGGATGCTGGCGTTGCCGGTCATGCCGACGTAGCCGACCAACTGCCCGGCGCTGAGCCGCACCCCGGTCCTGATGCCCGAGGCGTACGAATTCAGGTGGGCGTAGTACCACCGGTCTCCGCTATCGCCCTGGATGTAGAGGCCGTTCCCCCCCGCGTAGTGCCACGACATGTACCAGATGTAGCCGTCCTCGATCGCCACCAGCGGTGTTCCCGTGACCGCCACCATGTCGGTCCCGGTGTGGCTACGGCCGCCGGGCCGGGGCTCTCCCCAGGTGTCGGAGAAGGTCACGGCCCCGTCCACCGGACACACCCTGACGCCGGGATTGGGCGGCAGGGTGGTCGTGGTCGTGCTCGGCGGGGCGGTGGTGGTCGTCGCTCCCGGTTCGGTCGTGGTGGTAGCACCGGGTTCGGTCGTGGTGGTCGTCGCTCCCGGTTCGGTCGTGGTGGTAGCGCCCGGTTCGGTCGTGGTGGTCGTCGCTCCCGGCTCGGTCGTAGTGGTAGCGCCCGGTTCGGTCGTGGTCGTCGAAGGCGCCAGGGTCGTGGTGGTGGATGTCGCCAGCCACTCCTGGTACCTCCGCTCCTCCTCCTGCTGGTCCCACTGCTGTTTGACCGCCTGGTACTCGGTGTTGGCGGCCTCCAACTGGGCGTAGATGTCCCCGAGGAGACTCTCCATCTCCTGGCGAACCACCTCCTGTTCGGCCACCGTCTCCTCCAGCAATGCCTGCTGGCGTTCGTAGCCGAGGCGGGCGGCGTCCAGTTGGACGACCACCTCCCGATCGGATTGAGCTACCGAGTCGAGGTAGGCCTTGCGGGCGGGCAACTCGGAGAACTCGCCGGCGGCGAGCACCCGCTTGTCGTCGGCGGCGCCGGCGATCATGTACATCTCGGCGACCCGGTCGTGGGCCGTCCGGCGGGCGAGCGCCAGTTCCCGCTCCCGGGTGGCGAGATCCACGACGATCCGATCCAATCGATCCTTCAACTCCACCTCGCGCACCACGGCGGCGTCGTAACCGGCCACCTGCTCCGAGAGGCGGTCGTTGACCTCCCGGAGGCGGGCCCTGGCCTCCTCGACCTGCTGGGAGGTGACATCGGCGAAAGCGGGCAGCGTCACGAAGAGCAGGCCTGCCGCCATGGCGGTGACGACCAGCAGTAGGGCGGCCCGTCGTCTCCTCATCACTCGTCTTCGTGTGCCAGTGGGAACACCACCCGGGACGACCAGTCGGACGATCCATGCGGAAGTTCGACCAGGCCTTCGGTCACCAGTTTGCGGAGGTGGGCGCCCACCGATCGGGCCGCCATCAGGAAGAAGATCGGATCGACGTCCAGGTAGCAGGCCTCGACGATCTCCCCCACCGTCCGCGCTCCTCGTTCGAGAGCGGCCAGGATCTGTCTCTCACGCTCCAGGCGATGCTCCACATACCATTCGATGACCTCGTCGGGGTCCTCCATGGGCTCGCCGTGCCCGGGGTAGAGCATGGTCACGCCGATGCCGCGCAGCTTTTCCAATGAGGCCAGGTACTCGATCATGTGCTCCACGATCACGGAACTGCCCCCCATGATGTGGTCACCCGTGAACAGGGCGTCGCCGGCGCGGTAGCAGAGGTGATACGGCGTGTGTCCCGGTGTGTCGATGACCTCGATGGACACCTCGCCGACGACGACGACATCTCCATCGGCAAGCACCCGATCCGGCTTGAAGGCGGGCCCGGGACAGGCACCCAGCGCCGCCGCCCGGAAGCGGCGGGCGAGGGCATTGGCTATCTCCACATGGTCCAGGTGGCAATGCGTCACCAACACGGCAACCGGCTTGGCGGTGCCGATGGCGGCGACGATGGCCTCCTCGTGCTGCTCGAGGGAGGGTCCCGGATCGATCACGGCCACCTCGCCGGCAGATTCGACCAGCCAGGTGTTGGTGCCCTGACCGGTGAACATACCCGGGTTGCCTGCGCGGACTCTGGTGATCTTCATGCGCCGACCTCTACGTCGTAGTCCGAATCGCCGGGGATCGAGACCTTGTATTCACCATTGTCGCCGATCACGATCCTTGGCAGAACACTCTGGACCTCCGAGATCGAATCCGCGTAGTCCAACACCGCTCCGATCGAGTCGTGCCGCGCCAGCATCTCGAGGTGCCACCGGGTCGGAAACGGGACCTCCCAGGACCCATCGTCCCCCTGCGCCAGCGCCCGGCGGGGGTCGACCCAGGTGTCGTCGAACACTTCGACTCCGTCGGCCGCCGTCCCGTCCCCCTCCCCCACTGCGGCGACGAAGAACCTGGTGTCGAAGCGGCGGGGCAATCCCTCGGGGGTGATCCACCGGGACACCCAGTGGAGGCGGCCGGCATCCAACTTGCCGCCGGCGGCCGCCGTCGCCGCGTACAGATCGGCGGTGTCCGTTGGGATGACGAGGCCTTGGGGATCGGTCAGCGTCAGGCCGGCTTCCTCGTGGAGTTCCCTCAGCGCGGCCGCCCGCCAGGGCAGTTCCTCGGGATCACCGTCCCATTGCAGAGCGGTGGCCGCCTCATCGCGACGGTCCCGGTCGTCGACGGAGCCTCCCGGGAATACGAAGGCGTTGCCCATGAACTCCGACCCGGCCGCCCGGCGCACCATCAGGACCTCGAACCCGGAGGAAGCCGGCCTCAGGGCGAGGACGGTCGACGCAGGACGCGCCCGAACCAGTGGGCCAGGAAACTCCACCACGATCCCACGATACCGGGGTCGGTAGTCTGAAGAACCATGTCCCCCCGCCCACCTTCGGTCGACGCCCTGGCCGCCTCCCTCGATGACGGCCGCCTCCCCCGCGCCCTGCTGGTGGAGATCGCCAGGCAGGCCGTCGAGACCTTCCGCCGCGATCCGGGCGGCCGCTCCGCCGAGGAGGTGGCCGCCGAGCAGGCCGGGCGCCTCGCCGCACGCCGTCCCGGCAAGGTGGTCAACGCCACCGGAGTGCTGCTCCACACCAATCTGGGAAGGGCGCTGCTGGCATCGGAGGCCGCCGAGGCCGAGCGGATGTCGTCGGCGGGTTACAGCGCCCTCGAGTTCGACCTCGGAGAGGGCAGGCGGGGAGGACGGGGGTCCTATGCCCATGACCTGCTGCGGGCGGTCACCGGGGCGGAAGCCGCCCTCGCCGTCAACAACAACGCCGGAGCGCTGTTCCTGACGATCGCGGCGCTGGCCGGGGCCCGCGCCGCGGTGGTGTCGCGGGGCGAGTTGATCGAGATCGGCGGGTCGTTCCGTCTCCCCGACCTGATGGGATCGACCGGCGCCCGACTGGTCGAGGTCGGCACCACCAACCGCACCCGCCTCAAGGACTACCGCAAGGCGGTCGGACCCGACACCGGGATGATCCTGAAGGTGCACCCCTCCAACTACCGCATCGAGGGCTTCACCGAAGAGGCCGCCTACCGGGATCTCGCCGCCCTGGCGGCCGAAGGGGGGATCCCTTTCGTCGCCGATGTCGGCAGCGGCCTCCTCGACGCCCGCACCCCCTGGCTCGACGGCCCGCCGCCCGCCTGGCTCTCCGACGAACCGGCGGTCCGTCAGACCCTGGAGGCCGGCGCCGACCTGGTGCTCTTCTCGGGCGACAAACTGCTCGGCGGCCCGCAGGCCGGCCTGATCGTCGGCCGGGCGGGGCTCATCGAGGAGATCCGGTCCCATCCCATCGCCCGGGCGGTCCGCATCGGGGGTGGCGCCCTGGCAGCGCTGGCGGTGACCCTGGAGATGTATGCCGCCGGGCGAGCCGGTGAAATCCCGTTCTGGAAGATGGCCTCCCTCCCCACCGCCGGCCTGGAGGCCCGCAGTCTGGCGGCCGCCTCCACCATCGGCCCCGCCGCCTCCGTCGAGCAGGGCCTGTCACTGCCGGGGGCCGGTTCGGTGCCGGGCAAGGGCATCCCGGGGCCGATCGTCGTCGTCGGGAGCCCTCCGGCGACTGCATGGGGGCGCCTCCTGGCGGCGGCGCCCCCTATCGTCACCCGCCGTGAGCCCCGGGGACTGGTTGCCGATCTCCGCACCGTCGACCCCGGCGACGATGCCCACGTCGCCGATTCCATCGCCCGCGCATGCCGGTCGTAGGCACCGCCGGCCACGTCGACCACGGCAAGTCGACGCTGGTCCAGGCCCTCACCGGCCGCGACCCGGACCGCTGGGAGGAAGAGAAGCGGCGGGGCCTCACCATCGACCTCGGGTTCGCCTGGATGACGCTCGACGACGGCACCGAAGTGGGCTTCGTCGACGTCCCCGGTCATGAGCGGTTCATCAAGAACATGCTGGCCGGGGTGGATGCCATCGACGCCGCCCTCTTCGTCGTGGCCGCCGACGAGGGTTGGATGCCGCAATCCGAGGAGCACCTGGCGGTGCTGGACCTGCTCGGGGTGGCCTCGGGCGTGATCGCCCTCACCCGCTGCGACGTGGTGGAGGAGGAACTCGCCGATCTCGCCGAACTCGAAGTGCGGGAGCAACTCGCCGGCACCTCACTGGCGGATGCCCCGATCCTCCGCACCGGGGCGCCGGCCGGGTTGGGGGTGGAAGCCGTCAGGGAGGCTCTCGCTGCTGCGCTGGGCCATGTGTCGTCGGGAGCGATCGGCCGGCCCCGGATGTGGATCGACCGATCGTTTACGATCGGCGGGGCGGGAACGGTGGTCACCGGCACTCTCCTCGACGGCCCGGTCGCCGTCGGCGACACGCTGGCCGTGTGGCCGGGTGCCCGGCCGGCCCGGGTCCGCAGCGCCCAGAGCCACGAGCAGTCCCACGACCGGATCGAACCGGGGACGAGGGTGGCGCTCAACCTGGTCGGCCTCGAACGGGGCGAGGTCGCCAGAGGCGCCATGCTGGGCCGGCCCGACGAGTGGCGCACCACCACCCGGTTCCTGGCCGACCTCAGGACCGTCCGCAGCCTCGACGAGCCGCTGCGGGACCGGGGCGCCTTTCATCTCCACGTCGGGAGCGGTTCGTTCCCGGCCCGCATCCGACTGGTCGACGACGCCGTGCTCGAGGGTTCCGGGGCGGCGGTCATCAGCGTCGACGAACCCCTGGCCCTCAAGACCGGCGATCGGTTGATCCTGCGCGAGGTGGGGCGGCGGGCGGTGGTGGCCGGCGGCACCGTGCTGGATCCCCAACCCCCGCAACGGGGCCAGCAGGTGCGGGCGGCGCTCCCCCGGCTGCGGGGGGCGGGCCCCTCTCCCGACGGCAAGGCCGATGCACTCCTGTCGGTGCGCGGCAAGGAAGATCTGGCCGATCTGGCTGCCGACACCGGTGGCGGCCGCCCCACCGACGCTCTCATCATCGGGAGCATCGCCGTCTCCCGCGTCGAGGCGATCGGTCTCACCGACCGGGCGGTGGCCGGGGCGCAGCGGTTCCAGGAAGCCAACCCACTCCGCCCCGGGATCCCCAAGTCGAGCCTCGCCGAGCAACTCGGCATCGGCCTCCCGATCCTGGAGGCTCTCGTCGAGGCCGACGATCGACTGGCAGACGATGGGCCGGTGGTCCGCACTGCCGGCTTCTCAGGTGGGCTCGACCAATCGGCGCAAGACTCCTGGGAGGCGGTCCGGTCCGACCTGCTGGCGGCGGGTTGGGGGGTTCCCCGCCGCAGCGAACTGGGACTCGACCCCGAGGTGGTCCATGCCCTCCTCCGCGACGGGACCCTGGTAGCCGTCGACGAGTTCGCCTACCTGCCCGAGCAGTTGGACCGATTGGTGGAGCGGGTCATGGGGATGAGCGACGGCTTCAGCGTTGCCGACTTCCGCGACGAGTTCGAGGTCACCCGCAAGCACGCGGTGCCGCTGCTGGAGTGGCTGGATCGCAACCGGGTCACCCGCAGGGAGGGCGACCGGAGGGTGATCAGACGTTTGCCGCCCGGCGAGCCAGCACCTGGCGGCGCTCCGTCTCGGTGAGGGCCCCCCAGATGCCGTAGGGTTCGCGAATCTCGAGGGCGAACTCGAGGCACTCGGACTTCACCGGGCACACGTTGCAGATGGCCTTGGCCTTGTGCTCACGGCGTTCCCGTTCCTCCTTGCGCTCCACCGTGCTCGGAGGGAAGAAGAGGTAGGAGTGGTTTCCCCGGCACAGGCCGGTCCGCTGCCAGGAACGATCCATGGGTGCCAGACCCGCCATGTCCTTCTCCTCCGTGGGAAGCCGCAAGGGCGAAGCTACCAGCCGCCTCCGGAGACCGCCAGGAATTTACTGGGAGACCCTCGGCGCCCGCTCCACGTCGAGGATCACCCCGCGGACACCGATCACCGTGACCGGGTCCCCTTCGGCGATCTCGGCGGTCCGCCGGGTGATGGCCCGCCACCTGGCTCCATCGACCTCCACCAGGCCCTCGGGGTCGAAGGCACCGACGGCCACGCCGCTGGCGCCCACCAGGTGCTCCCGGCCGATGGTCGCCGTCGAGAAGCGCGACCTCGAGAGGGTGGTGAGAGCGAACCCGAAGAACAAGGCCGCCCCCACGGCCGTCACGACCACCGGCCACCAGACCACCGGCATCTGCTTCCCGCCGTCGATGAGCGCCAACCCTCCCCACAGCAGCAGGCCGGTGCCGGCCAGGCTGGCGATCCCCAGGTCGTTGCGCTGGAAGTCGAAGACGTACAGCAGCAGGCCGAGGACGGCAATGGCGGCCGCCCACCAGTTGGTGGGAAGCACCGCCAACCCGTAGGCGGCCATCGCCAGCGAGATCGCCCCGACCGCGGCGGCGACCCCGGGACCGGCCGCATAGATCTCCAGCACGATCATGGCGATCCCCATCACGAGGAACAGGAAGGCGGCTTCGGGGCGAATTGTGATCCGCAGCGTCCTGGTCGCCATGCCCGGTTCCAGGAAGCGCACCTCGCCCGCCGGGGTGACGACGTCGGCGCCGTCGATCGTCTCTGTGGCGGCGGTGTCGAGGACGACCATCTCGCCGCCCACTTCGACCGTGGTCCCGTCGAGGCCGGTCACGAACTGCCCGATCGAGGGACTGACGATGTCGACCAGGCCGGGGATGGGGCGGTCGATCCGGACACGGCCGCCCATCAATGCGGCCGGAGCGGCTTCGAAGCGGGCGGCGACCACACCGGCGTCCCCGGCCGAGCCGATCACGGTCGGCGACAGGTATCCGATCAGCGTCCCCGGTGCCGCTCCCCGCAACCGGGCGGCCAGCAGCAACTGAGCGGCGCCGCCGTGGGCCACCGCCGGGGCAGGTCCCACCCACACCGCCACCGGGACCGGCGGGTCGGCCACCAGGGCCAGCAGTCCGTCGATGCCAGCGTCGAGCACCGCCGGAGCATCGACCTGCAGCACCACCAGTGAGGCCTCGCTGGTGGTGATGACGTCCTCCACGAAGTCGATCAGCCTGCCGTCGATGGGGCCGCTGATCTCCACCACGTCCACCGCAGCGGCGTCGGCGAGGGCCGGCGCCGCCCCCGACAGCAGCGCCGTGGCGACCAGCAGCAGTGGGAAGAAGGAACGTCGCATCGGCGTGCGGCATGTTAGGGAAGCCGGGGAGCCACTTCCCCCCCGCCGACTACAGTCGTCCCTGACCATGAACATCCTCGTTGTCGCCGACGAAGCCTGGGTTCACCAGGAGGTGACCGCCGCCCTCGCCGAGGCGCGCTACCAGATCACCGCCGCCACTGATCCCTCCACGGTGGTCGATGCCTGCCGGGAAGCCGGAGCGGACGCCGTCATCACCGACCTCCAGGTGGGTGCCATGGGCGGCATGGCCGTCATCCGCAACATCCGGGCCGCCATCCACGCCGGGGATCTCCCCCCCACCCCGACGGTGCTGCTGCTCGACCGGGGGGCGGACGTCTTCATCGCGGGCAGGGCAGGCGCCGACGGCGCGCTCCGCAAGCCGTTCGGTGCCTTCGAACTTCGCAGCATGCTCGACGGCCTCGTCGCCGCCGATGCCACCTCCTCATGAGAGCGCCCACGGAGCCTCCGAGACCTGATCCCCCCGGGGAACCTCGATGACCAACCTGGAGATCGCCTACCTGATCATCCTGGCGTTCTGCATCCTCGGGTCGGGCTTCTTCTCCGGTTCGGAGACCGCCCTGGTCTCGGTGCCCCGGGAGCGGGTGCTCCAGTTGCTCGAGACAGACAAGCGGGCAGCCCGGGTGGCGAACCTCATCGCCGATTCGGACCGCATGCTCAGCACCCTGCTGGTCGGCAACAACCTGGTCAACATCCTCGGCGCCTCGGTGGCGACCGTCCTGTTCATCGACCTGCTCGGTGAGGACTGGGGCCCGTGGGTGGCAACCGCGTCGGTCACCTCGGTGGTGCTGCTGATCGGCGAGATCACCCCCAAGAACCTGGCAACCCGGTTTCCGGAGAAGATCTCGCTGCTGGTGGCGCCGACGATCTGGAACCTCAGCAGGGTGCTGCACCCGGTCACCCGGTTGTTCCTGGCCATGAGCCGGGGCCTGTTCCGACTCTTCGGGGTGGATCCCAGCAGCGGGCCCGCCCCGATCACCGAAGACGACATCCGGGTGATGGCGGCCCTCGGCGAACGGGAGGGTGACATCGAGGCCGCCGAGCGCGACATCATCCACGCCGTCTTCGTGCTGGCCGACCGGCAGGTCCGCGAGGTCATGACACCGCGCACGGACATCGTCACCCTCGACGACCCGGTGTCGATCGCCGACGTGCGGGCGGCCGTCTCGGCGAGCGGTCACAGCAGATTCCCGGTCATCGAGACCGACCTCGACGACGTGGTGGGGGTGCTCCATGTCAAGGATCTGCTCCGGATGCCCGGGGAGGCGTCGGAGGCCGACATCCGCCGGGCGCTGCGGGAGCCCACCTACGTCCCCGAGACCAAACCGCTGATGGAACTGCTCCACGAGATGCGGGCCCGCAGGAGGGCCTTTGCGCTGGTGCTCGACGAGCACGGCGGCGTCGAAGGACTCATCACCATCAAGGACATCGTCTCGGAACTGGTCGGCGAACTCCGGGATGAGTTCGACCCATCGGTGCCCGCCGTGGTCGCCACCGCCACCGGCCACTGGGCGGCGGACGGACGGGTGCCGGTCGACGACCTGGACGCCGAACTGGGGGTCCGCTTCCCCGAGGGCCCCTACACCACCGTCGCCGGCCTGGTGCTCGACCTGGCCGGCCGAATCCCTCAGGAGGGAGACGCCGTCGAGAGCTGCGGGTACCGCTTGACGGTGACCGCCATGGACCGCAATCGGATCGATCGGGTGCAGATCGAGCGTCTGCAGGACGTGTGACCGCCGCCGCCGGGTAACATGGCCGCCCCACACGGGACGTGGCGCAGTTTGGCAGCGCGCAGCGTTCGGGACGCTGAGGCCGCCGGTTCAAATCCGGCCGTCCCGACGGAGGCCGGGCTCAGGCCCGGCCTTCTTCGCGTGGCGGGGGTCTCGGTGGACGTGCCCTATCGCTTGCCGCGGTGGTACGGGGACATCCGGCCTCTATGCCGACGGCGACCTCGATGCCCCCATCACTGCGTCCCTCTAGCTGCGGGTCGGCGGCAGTTGGCTGATGATCCAGGAGATGAAATCACCGCTGCTTCGGGTCTGCATCCATACCCGCCCCGGCCCGGTGAAGTCGGTCACGAGGCCCTCGGCGCCCAGGATGGTCGACTTCCAACTACCGGCCTTGCGCACCGAGTACTGCACGGTGTCGTCGAAGGCCACGACGTGGCCGGTGTCGAGCGTGATCACCTCGCCCGCTCCCAGCGACTGCTGCAGGATCGCCCCGTAGGCCGAGATCAGCACCTCGCCGGATCCGGAGCAGCGCAGCAGGATCAGCCCCTCGCCGCTGAAGAACATCTTGCTCCCGCCCCACGTGGCGTCGACCTCGATCGACGGATCGGAGGCGATCCACGAGCCCGACTGCACCAACAGTGCCCCGGAACCGCCGATGGTGGCCAACGCCATGTCCCCCGGCAGCGCCGGTGCGACGGCCACCGTCCCGCCCGTGGAGCTGCCGAAGTCGTTGACGAAGAAGCTCTCACCGCCGAGGCTGCGCTTGAGCCCCTTCAAGAAGCCGCCCTGCGTCGAGGTGCTCATCTGCACGTCGCCGCGGGTCATCGCCATGGCGCCCGCCTCCACCCTCACCGAACCGCCCGGAGGCAGCGTGATCTCACCGAACGCGAATGCCGGACCAGCCTTGATGTCTACTTGCATGATCCGAGACTACGCGGCGCGGACCGGGGCTGTTGTCGGCGCTTCTCGGAGAGCCTTCGGTGGCAGAGGCAGACCGCCCGCCCCGCCGGGAGGCCCGCCGCGGTCACCAGGCCACCCGACGCCTCCCCCCGGTGCCGCCCCGGTTTTGGTCGCATCGACACCAACCGTGGTAAGGTATACGTCAGAATGACCAGTACCCCTCCATCAACCCCATCCGATTACGACCCCTCGCGCTTTCCCGCCTTTGCCGTGACGGTGGACATCGTGATCCTCACCATGTCGAGTGGGGCGCTCCACGTGCTACTGGTGCGCCGTGGTGAGGCGCCCTTCTGGGGCAGGTGGGCGGTCCCGGGCGGCTTCAAGCGCCCCTCCGAGACACTCGACGAGGCGGCTCGGCGGGAGTTGACGGAGGAGACGGGTGTCGACGCCGCCAGCGTGCTCAGGCAGTTCGGCGCCTACGGCGACCCCGGGCGCGACCCCCGCATGAACGTGGTGACGATCGCCTATGTGGCGGTGCTGCGTGACGTGGGGGCGATCGTGGCCGGGTCGGATGCTGCCGACGCCTCGTTGATCCCTGTGTCGGCGATACGGGACGGGGCCGTCGACCTGGCGTTCGATCATCTACGGATCGTCGGCGATGCCATAGAACGGGTTCGCCTCGAACTCGACACGACCGGCATAGCCGCCGCCTTCGTGGGACCGACCTTCACCCTCGCCGAACTGCGCGCCGTCTACGAGGCCGTCTGGGGCGTGCAACTCGACGCCGCCAACTTCCGGCGCAGCATCGTCGGCCGGGATGAGTGGGTGATCCCCACCGGCAACCGCGCCCGGCCCGGGACCGCCGGTGGACGGCCCGCCGAACTGTATCGGGCCGGCCGGGCGTGGGCCCGGGGCGGCCCCATCCATCGAACATCCAACGACAGGAAGTGACCCGATGACGATTCCATCCACGATGAAGGCGGCGGTCAGTGAGCGCTACGGGCCGCCGGAGGCGGTTCGGATTCAAGACGTGCCCGTGCCGGTGCCTTCGGACACCGAGTTGCTGGTCCGGGTCCGCGCCACGACCGTCAACCGGACCGACTGCGGGTATCGCGGCGCCAAGCCGTTCCCGATCAGGTTCTTCAGTGGGTGGCGACGGCCGAAGCGTCCGATCCTCGGAACCGAGTTCGCCGGCGAGGTGGCGGCGGCCGGCAGTGAGGTCACCCGCTTCGAGGTGGGTGACCGCATCTGCGGCTACTGCGAAGGCACCTTTGGAGCGCACGCCGAGTACATGACGATCGGCGAGAAGAGGATCATCGCCAGGATCCCTTCCCACCGCAGCTTTGCCGAGGCAGCGCCCAGCACCGAAGGATCCCACTACGCCCTCGGAATGCTGCGCCGCGCCGGGGTGCAGTCGGGAGATGCCGTGCTCATCAACGGCACCACTGGGGCCATCGGTTCGGCCGCGGTTCAGATCGCCAAGCGCATGGGCCTGATGGTCACCGCGGTGTGTGACACCGCCCACGTCGAGATGGTGAGGGGCCTCGGGGCGGACCGGGTGATCGACTACCTGAAAGAAGATTTCACCAAGGACGGGCAGCGCTACGACCTCGTCCTCGACGCCGTCGGCAAGAGTTCGTTCCGCCGCTGCCGGCGCCTCCTGAAGCCCAAGGCGATCTACACCTCTTCGGATGTGGGCTTCATGTGGCACGGGCCGCTTCTGGCGCTCATCACCCCGCTGTTCCGCGGCCGCAAGCAGATCTTCGTGGTCCCCAAGCCGGACCCCGAGGGGATCCTCTTCCTGGTCGGCCTCATCGAAGCGGGCGAGTTCACCCCGGTCCTGGATCGGGAGTACCCACTGGACCGGATCGTGGAAGCGTACCGGTACGTGGAGACCGGCATGAAGGTGGGGAACGTCGTAGTGGTGGTGTGACCGTGACCGGCAACAGGGGGCCGGGAGAGCCGACGGTCGGTGCGCTAGACCCTTCCTGGTGCATCAAGCCCTGGGCCTCTGCCGAGTGATTGTCAGGGCAGGATCGAGAAGATGGGTCGTAGATCTCGGTGGTGTACCGATGCGGGATGCCGTAGGTCTCGTTCCGGACATCGATTCCGGCTCCGACCATCACACCCGACAGTCGTCTGATGAGTACAGTGAAGACAGTCAAGGGGGAGGCTCTATCGAGACTGCTGCCCCGGGTCCCCTGCCGGTTCCACGACGTTCCTTCCTGAAGGACTTTCTGTGGGCGGGAGCATTGGGTTGGCTTGTCTTTGGCCCCGGTTTCTCGTGGCTCGCAGCCAGTTCAAGGCCCTACGAGAGCTTCGGAGAGACCCTACGCACGGTGGGGGTGTGGTCGGGGTTGATGTTCGGTGTGATCCTGGGGTTGGCGATTGCGTACCTGATGAGGCCCATCCGGCGTTCTTTCCCCATTGAGTCGCCAGAGGCCTTCCGCACCAGCCTGCAGGAAGCACTGTCACCATCACCCGGGAAGCGCCGGGTCCCGTTTGCCCTCAGACAGGATGCCGGTAACGAGATCCTGCTCTGCAGCACTTCGGGCAAACTCGGGAATCGCATCCAGGAGGACACTCTCCTGATCCGGATCTCGGGGGATCAGGTCACGATCTTCGGCGCGAGGTTCAGCCATTCGTGGCTCAGGAAGACGCTGGGCAAGATCAGGACGAGATCGCAATAGGTCCCGCTGCGGACGCCATGAAGGGTCAAGCAGCGAGACGCCTGGCCGGCAAGGCCGTCCTGCGGCCGCTGGGGAGCCGCTTCGGCCGGGGAGGTTGACAAGATGGCAGCGTGGACGTCACCGGTGCACCAGCTGTCGGTTGGCAGTTGGGGGGCTCGCGACGGCGAGCTAGACAGGCCGTGCGGGCTCACCGTCGACAGATCTGGCCTTCTCTACGTTGCCGATGCCGGCAACGGACGAGTGCAGGTGTTCGGCCCTGAGTTGAGCTTCCTCAGGAAGTTTGGCCAGGGAGAGGGGGGACGGTTCAAGAAGGTCGGCAGGTTGGCCACGCCAGCTGGGGTCGCCGTCGATCGGGCCGGCACCTGCTATGTGAGCGACGTGAAGGGAGGCATCCTCAAGTACGACGGTGCTGGTCATTACCTCGGGGAGTTTGTGGCCAGGGGGAAGGGTAAGGGTCAACTGGATTATCCGCGCGGCATCTACTTCAACCAAGACGGCAACCTGTGGGTCGCGGATTCGCACAGTGACCGCCTACAGCTGTTCGATCCGCAGGGGCTGCTGTTGCTCGTATTGGGGGGACCGGGCAGCGATCCCGAGGGGCGTGGCCAGTTCCAGCGCCCCAGCGGCCTAGCCATCGATTCTGCGGGGTGCCTGTACATCACGGACACGCTCAACGACCGCGTGCAGAAATTCGACCCGGGTGGGGGTTTCCTCGGGAAGTTCGGGGCGACCGGTCGCGAGGAGGGCAAGCTCTGGCGTCCGCGCGGCATAGCCATCGACACATGGGACAGGGTTTACGTCGTGGAGCGGATGAACCACCGGGTTCAGGTCTTCGATCCCGACGGTCACTCGCTGGGTGCCTTCGGTGGCGAAGGGAAGCGAGACGGGCAGTTCAGGGAACCCTACGGGATTGCCATCGATGAGCAATCGTGGGTCTACGTGTCGGACAATCTTGGCAATCGCGTCCAGTCGTTTGCCCTGTCGGCACCTTCGCCCAGCAGCTAGGCGTTGCCCAGGGAGCAGCGGAATCCATCCGCTGAAACGCCACGGTCCAAGCGGACTGGGATTGGATTCGGCCGACCCGGCATGACTGGAGTCCGCCCCCGACAGGTCCGCACCAGAGAAGTCCTCAGCCACGACAGTCCAGTAGAAAGGCGCCCTCCGCAGATCAGCGCCAGCGACCGACCTGCTCGATGAGATCCGGCTCTATTCGGATCACCTGGAGGTCACGGTGTCGGGAGCGCCCCGGATGACCGTGCTGCTGGAAGAGGTCGGGCTGATGCGGAAGCCCCCTCTGTCGCCTGCGGCGACTGTGAGGATGGTGTCCGCCGGTCGGTGATGCTGATCGGCAGACTGTGGGCTGGTGGCAGCGGGCGTGACTCTTGCGGCGACCGGCTCCTTCGGGGATGCCTTGGAGATGATTTGTCCG
>JAHJML010000226.1 GCA_018821365.1 Actinomycetota bacterium
ATGCCCTCCTGTTTCCGGGAACTGACGGCTTCGACAACCCCAGTATCCCCTACCAGGAGGGCGTTTTCGCGCACCCCGAACAGCCCATCAGACCACCCGACATGAATGATCGGGGCTAGGTAGCCGTGGAGTGAAACGGGCCGAGGGGACATCGAGGCGCCTCCAGTCCCTACCCGATCGGGCTTCTGATGATGGGCGCTGCTGGGGCCGAACTTGTGACCTCTGCCGCGTGAGGAGGCAGCGAGGGGGTGACTCGGCTACCCCAATGGCGTCATGGGTTCCGCCCACTCAGCCTGGTGTCTCAGGGCTGAACGGGCCGGCTTGTCATCCCCGGCGTCGCCAACTGGTCCCTGTCCCGCTGGAGTCGGGATCAACTCTCGCAACGAGTCTTGGTCTCGGCCCTGCACTCGTCCTTGTCGGGCCCGCCATCGGCGGTGTCGATGCCGGAGTTCCCGTACAGCCCGTCCATGCCGTGCTGCCCATACATCTTGTCGTTGCCATCCTGGCCCTTCAGAACATCGTTGCCGTAGCCACCCTTCATCGAGTCGGCTCCGTCGCCGCCGCGAAGAGTGTCGTTCCCGTTGCCACCGCGTAGGACATCACGCCGCTTCCCGCCGATGAGGTGGTCCTCGCCGGCGTCGCCAGACATGAAGTCCTTGCCGCCGTTGCCATACATGAAGTCCTTGCCGCCGCCGCCCCACATGCGGTCGGGACCGGAAGCCCCGACCATGGTGTCGTTGCCCGCCCCACCGCAAAGGGTGTCGCTGCCAGCCATCCCATCCATCGTGTCGTCACCATCGCGGCCGAACAGCACATCGTTGCCGGGAGTGCCGATGATGACGTCGTCGCCGTCGGTGCCCAACTTCCCGGCCCCGACCGGCTTGCCGCCACACGAGAACCCCGATGGAGCAAGGACCATGTACATGATGGAGTCGGAAGGGCCGGCCGACGCGTTTGCGTCCATTGGGTGGGCATCTACAGGGATCGTCGGGATGTATCCGAACGTCTTGAAGTTCCCTGATCCGTCGACGGTGGTCGTAGCCAAAGTCCAGCCACCAAACCAGATTTCGACGCTGGCGCCCGCCTGAAACCCGGAACCTTCGAACTGGACGGCCTCACCGACCGAAGCGGACGCCGGGTAGACCGTCAACGTCGCTGTCGTCGCTCCGGCGGGAAGCGCGGCCAAGCCGAGAGCCGTCAACAGCGTGAATGCCAGGACCAGGTGACGAAACGTTCTGTGCCGAGAAGTCATCGAACCCCCTTCAGTTGAATCCCTGGAAACCGCGCGATCGTAGCGAGTCACCGGCCGGTTCGCATCGAGCGCCCGGAACCACCCATGAGTCGCCACCCCAGTAGCCCAACCCGACACCGAGGGAGCCTGCGGATGCGTCCGCACCCCATCCTGGGGATCGGTGCGAATGGTGCACATGGGCCCAGCCTCCGCGTCTGGGCAGCCCGAGTCAGGCCGGATATCCTCCCAGCGACCGCAACGGAGATCTCCCGGCGTGTCTCCAGGGGCTTCCTTTGGCTGTGCCGGAAGGCCACATGTGGACAAGCCAGACCCGGGGTGGCGGATCAGAGCGCGGCGGTCTGGTTCTTCTCGATAGGGGAGCCGACGCGAACCTCCACGCCACAAGGGGCGTGAGCGCTTCGCCCTCGACGGAGACGATCCGGGTGACACCTACGGGATCAGGACGGTCGTGGTGAGAGATCCCGCCCGTCCGACGCCGTAGGCTCACGGCGTTCGGCCCCCCACACCCGACCCCAGGAGGCAGCCATGATCGACAAGTCGGTCGTTGTCACCGGCGCCAGCAGCGGCCTCGGTGCCCACATCACCCGCCGCCTGGTGGGCGACGGTGCCTGGGTGATAGCCGCCGCCCGTCGCCTCGACCGACTCGCCGCCCTCGTGGATGAACTGGCCGGCGCCCCCGGTCGGGTCGTCGCCGTGGAGGCCGACGTCACCCGCGCCGGCGACGCCGCAAAGATGGTGGAGACCGCAGCCGAGGCGTTCGGCGGCATCGACGGGCTGGTCAACAACGCCGGCATCGAGGTGCGGGGGGCCATCGAGGAACTCGCCGAGGCCGACTTCGACCTGATGCTGCGCACCAATGTGACCGGGTACTACCTGTGCACCCGGGCGGCACTCCCCTACCTGAAGCGAAACGGCGGTTCCGTCATCAACATCGGGTCGACGGTGGTGGCCCGCGCCCCCCGCAACCGGTTCGGGTACGTGGCCACCAAGGGCGCCGTCGATGCGATGACCCGGGCGCTGGCCGGCGATCTCGGCCCGCATCGCATCCGGGTCAACTCGGTGCGGCCCGGACTGGTGCCATCGGAGTTCCGGGGCACCACCGAGGAGGAGGCCGAGCAGATGCTCAAGGGGACGGCACCCCCACTGCAGGCGCTGCCCGACCTCGGGGCCGGCGCCGACGTCGCCGCCGTGGTCGCCTTCCTGATCTCCGACGAGGCCGCCTGGATCACCGGCGCCATCATCGACGTCGACGGCGGCTACGCCCTCGGCGCCCCATAGCAGCGCCCACTCCCACCCCCGTTCCTCGCATCGAACAGGTGTTCGGTCTAGGCTGGCTGCGTGGCCCTTCCCCGACAGCGCACCTTCGACGACCTCGGCTCCCCCCTCATCGACGTGCCGTTCTGCGTGCTCGACCTCGAGACCACCGGCGGATCACCCGCATCGTGCGGGATCACCGAGATCGGCGCCGTCCGCTACCGGGGCGGCCAACTGGAGGGCACCTTTCAGACCCTGGTGAACCCCCGCAGCGAGATCCCGGCGTTCATCACGGTGATGACCGGGATCACCCAGGCGATGGTGATCGAGGCGCCGGTCATCGAGGAGGCGCTGCCGGCCTTCCTGGAGTTCATGGGCGATGCGGTCATCGTCGGCCACAACGTCCGCTTCGACCTGTCGTTCCTCAACGCCGCCGCCGAGCGTCTCGGCTACGGCAGGCTGCCCAATCGCTCCACCGACACCCTGGCGCTGGCCAGGCGGTTGATCCACGGCGACGTCCACGACCTCAAACTGAGCACCCTAGCCGCCCACTTCCGCTCCCCGACTCCCCCCACCCACCGCGCCCTCGACGACGCCAAAGCCACCGCCCACGTGCTGTGGGGACTGCTGGAGATCGCAGGCACCATCGGCGTCACCCACCTGGACGATCTGATGACCCTCCCCACCGCCCGGGGATCCTCGCACTACCGGAAGATCGAACTCACCGACTCCCTGCCCCGCCGCCCCGGGGTCTACCTGTTCCGTGACCGCAACGGCGAGATCTTCTACGTCGGCAAGGCCAAGAACCTCCGCACCCGGGTCCGCTCCTACTTCTACGGGGACACCCGCCGCAAGATCGAGACGATGCTGCGCGAACTCGACCGGATCGAGCACCGGGTCTGCGAGACCGAGTTGGAGGCCGAGATCACCGAGTTGCGGCTGATCGTCGCCCATCGCCCCCGCCACAACCGGCGCTCCCGGCCCGGCCGGGCCGCCCACTGGATCAAGTTGACCGACGAGGCCTTCCCCCGCCTCTCGGTGGTCAGGAGGCCCGATGGGCCCGGCACGCTGCTGTTCGGCCCCTACCGGGGCCAGCAGGCCGCCAGACCGGTCGTAGAGGCTCTGTGGGACGCTCTGCCCATCCGTCGCTGCACCGGCAAGCCCGGCGCCCGGGAGGCCCCCTGTGCCCCCGCTCAACTCGGCGTCGCCCTGTGCCCCTGCGACGGGACGCTCACCCGGGCAGAGTACGCCGGGGTGATCGACCTGCTCGATCGGGGGGTCGCCGCCGACCCCGACCTGCTGCTCACTCCCCTGGCGGCCCGCACCGCGGCGCTGGCCCGGGAGGAGCGCTTCGAGGAAGCCGCCTGGCTGCGGGACCGCCACCGGGCGCTCGCCAGGGCCCTGGAGCGCCGCCGGGCCTGGTCGGTGCTCCAGCAGGCCGGCACCATCCATGCCGCCGCCGAGGACGGCTCGGGGGCGGCCCTCATCGAACGGGGGCGACTGGTGACCGCCTGGGCCGACGGACATCACCCGCCCCTGATGACGATCGCTCCCCCGTCGGCCGACCTGCCGCAGTTGCCCGCCGACCTCGCCGACGCCGAGGAGGCCCACCTGGTGTGGAGGTGGCTGACGTCGGGGAACGTCCGCCTGGTGGAAGCCGGCGGCGTGGTCGCCGAACCCCGACTCCCGGTGCGATCCCTCGATCAGATCGCCGTCTGAGCCGCCACCCCGGCCACCTACCATGCCTGCGATGCGACGCGCCGCCACCGCCCTCATCCTCGTCATCGCCGTAGCGGGGTGCGGCGTCGACCTCTACGAATCCCCCGACTTCGGGGCCGTCGACGTCGGGGACGATGTGGCGTTGTGGAGGCTGGCCAGGGGGCCGGAGGGCTTCGTGGGAATCGGCGGGCCGGTCCAACCCGAGGACCTCGAGGAAGGGGCCGGCCCGCTCACCTTCGGCTCCTATCGATCCACCGACGGGCGCACCTGGCACGCCGGCGAGACGCTGGGCGCCATCGACGTCCCCTTGCTGGGGTTGACGGCGTGGCCGGGCGGATATGCGGCGTCCGGCCAGTGGGATGGGGTGGCGGCGGTGATGGTGTCGGAGGACGGCCTGGCCTGGCGCCGTATCGATCTCCCCGCTCCCGGCCCCGACGCCCCCAGCATCGAGTCGGCCGGGATCGCCGCCGGGGACGGGGTGATCCTCGTCACCGGCTTCTCCGGTGAACCGGCCACCCCGGTCATCTGGACCGTCGACCCCGCCGCCGGCCCGACGCCGGCCGACACCAGCGCCTTTCCGACCGGGTCCCGGCTCACCCAGGCAGCCTTCGGCCCGGCCGGGTTCGTCGCCGTCGCCGTCGGCACCACCGACTCCTCCACCCCGCCGCCGATCTGGGTCGGCGGCGACGGCACGGACTGGGTCCCGGTGCTCGATCCGTTCGACGGAGCCACGGTGGTGACCGGTCTGATCGGGTCCTCCGGCGGCTACGTGGCGGTGGTCGCCGAGGACGGCAGCGACGACCGTTTCACGGTGTGGACCTCCCCCAACGGCATCGACTGGAGCCGGCGGGCCGACCAGGACACCATCTTCGGGTACCTGACCGGCAAGGGAGGCGGCCTGCTGGCCGACCTCAGCGGGGAGCCGGGCGGCGAACCCGATCCGCGGCCGATCGCCTTCACATTCGACGGACGCTGGCTGGAGATCACCGAGGCCGTCGGCGGCGAGCGCTTCGTCGCCGTGGCGGTCGCCGCCGACGAGACGATCAGGCTGGTCTCGGGGTTCGTGAGCGGGAAACCGGCGGTTCCCGCGATCCTGATCGCCGGGGGATGAACCCGGAACCCCACCGCTAGCCTCGGGGGGCCATGCGCTTCACCATTCGACCCGGCACCGACCCCGTCGCCCGTGCCGACGCCACCATCCTCGCCGCCATGGGCCTTCCCGGCGGTGGTGTCGTCAAGATCGGCGCCACCCACGTCGTGGTGAGAGCCGGCGAGGTCTCCTCCCCCACCGCCATCCTGCTCGGGCCCCGCACCAAGGAGAACGCCGGGGTCGGCGACGGCGGCACCATCGACGTCCGCCGCGCCAACCTCACCCAGGCCCGCCGGGTCAGCATCGAAGGCGACACCGGACTCGACCCCCGCCATCTCGCCAGGGCGCTACAGGGCCACCCGGTCACGGCCGGCGACCGGGTCGACATCGCTTCCGGGTACGGTGGCGACGGCAGGGACGGCGGCCGAAGCCCCATCACGGTCGGCATCGCCGCAGTCGATCCCAACGGTGTGGGCATGATCGGCGACGCCACCGTGGTCGCCCCCGTCGGAGCCGTCGGCGACGCCCTCATCGGCCATCCCGCCGGCAGCATCGCCGGAGAGGCCCCCACCACGGCCCAGGCGCTGCTGGCGGGCCTCGATCCGGAACTCGACATCCTCACCGGATGGCTCTCGCTGCTCACTTCCCCCGACGACCTCCCGGCCGCCTGGGGCCTGCCGAGCGTGGCCGGCATCCTGCTGGCAGGGCCCTCGGGGTGCGGGAAGTCGGAACTGGTGGCCGCCGCCGCCGCCCGCTCCGGTGCCCACGTGCACGAGATCTCACTGGAGATGGTCTTCAAGCCGGAGCGGCTCATCGACCTGCTCGAAAAGGCCGTCAAGTCCGCCGTCACCCCGGCGGTGCTGTTCGTCGACCGCCTCGATGCGGTGGCCGGCCAAGAGGGCATGTTCCGCACCCAGGTGGCGGCGGTGATGCGCTGGTTCCTCGACGCGGTGGTCGAGAGGCCACGCCTGGCGTGCGTCCTGGGGATCTCGGCCGCCGGGCAGTTGGACGATTCGATCGCCTCCTCGCCGCTGCTGCCCCGCACCCTGCAGATTCCGCCCCCGAACCTGGAGCGGCGGCGCCTGCTGTTCGAGGCCGCCCTCAGCAGGGTTCCCAGCGACGGGATCGACTTCGCCGCCCTGGCGGCCGGCGCCGCCGGGTTCTCCGGCGCCGACATCGTCTCGGCGGTCGTCAACGCCTCGGCGACGGTCGCTCGCAGCGGCCGTCCGCTCACCACCGCCGACCTCCAGGAGAGCGTGGCCGCCACCACGCCGTCGCTCGGGTCGATGCCGACCGGGGAGATGCCCACCTACGGGTTCGACAAGGTGGCCAACCTCGAAGACGTCAAGCAGCGCCTCACCGAGGCGGTCATCTGGCCGATCACCGACCCGGAGCGGTTCCGGCGCCTCGGCATCGACCCGCCCCGCGGGCTGCTGCTGCACGGGCCCCCCGGCACCGGCAAGACGTACGTGATCCGGGCCCTCGCCCACGAATCGGGAGCCGCCTTCTTCCCGGTCAAGGGCGCCGAACTGCTCGACAAGTTCGTCGGCGAATCGGAACGGGCCGTCCGGGAGATCTTCGCCAGGGCCAGGTCGGCGGCCCCCGCCATCCTGTTCTTCGACGAGTTGGACGCCCTCGCCCCGGTGCGGGGCCGCTCCACCACCTCGGTCACCGACTCGGTGGTGGCCGCCTTGCTGACCGAACTCGACGGACTCGGCGAGCGAGGCGACGTGGTGGTGATCGGCGCCACCAATCGCAAGGACCTCATCGACCCGGCCCTGCTGCGGGCGGGACGGTTCGAATCCCACCTGGAGTTGGGCCTCCCCGAGGAGTCGGCCCGGCGGGCGCTGCTGGGTATCGCCAACGTGCCGTTCGCCGACGACGTCGACCTCGACGGCCTCGCCGCCGCCACCGGCGGACTGTCGTTCGCCGATCTGACCGGGTTGCTGCGGGAGGCGGCGCTGGTGGCACTGCGCCGCGATCCCTCGGCGATCACCGTGGGCCGGGGCGATCTGGATGCGGCACTGAGCCGCATGAAGGGCGCCTGAGCCTCATCCCTCGAACGGAGCAGCCAGTCCGAGGGTGGCGGCGGCCGCCTGCTCCGCCCCCGGGAGCCGGGGATTCCACGCCGACACCGACAAGGCCACCACCCTGCCGGTGGCGGCCAGCCACTCCAGGACGGCCAGGGTCTCTGCCAGCGAGGGCCCTCCCGGCACCGGGTAGTTGACGGCGGGCAGGTCGTCGGGGTCGACCACATCCACATCCAGATGGACGTACAGGGGGCCCGGCAGGTCGAGTGAAGGGACATCGGCCACTTCGGCCACCCTCATCCCCGACGAGGCCACCGCGGCATCCTCCCCCGGGTCGAGGTCTCTGGCCCCCACCAGCACCACCCGCCCGTCGCCGATCGGCTGCAGCCCGGCGGCGGCCACGATGGTCTGCTCTCCCCGGCCGGTCAGCATCGCCAGGGGCATCCCACCCAGGAAGCCC
Source organism: Actinomycetota bacterium (assembly GCA_018821365.1). Lineage (GTDB taxonomy): Bacteria > Actinomycetota > Acidimicrobiia > Spongiisociales > UBA11373 > JAHJML01. Next base: position 7,806 of record JAHJML010000226.1, read on the forward strand.
GAGCCGGTCGTGTCCCAGGTGTGGAAGTCGCCGTGAGCGTCGAACCACAGCACGGTGGGGTCCAACCCCTTGCGCTGCAGCCCCGCCAGCACCCCGATCGCCGCCACGCAATCCCCGGCGACGACCGTGGGCACATCGACCGCCGCCACCAGATCGGCGAGATGGCGGCACAGCACCCCCATGCGCTCCTGGGGGGCGCCCTCGGGCAGGGTCGGGGTCAGCTCCACATCGGAGGGGACCCGGCCCAGGAACGACATCGGCTCGCCCATGAAGAACGGCACGGTGATCCTGCTCATGGCGGCAACCTACCCGCCCGGCGGGCCCCCGTTACAGCGGCCGGGGTCTCGTAGACTCGCAAACTCATGACACTGCGCCGCCGCTGGAGGATCCTCCTGGCCGCCCTCGCCATCGGGGCGGCCGCCTGCTCGTCGGCATCGGTCCCCATCGAGGGGATCCCGCCGCTCGAGGCGACCACTCCCGCCGCCATTCGGGCACTGCTGGCCGAGTCGCAGCAACCGGTCGTCCTCAACGTCTGGGCGTCGTGGTGCACACCCTGCCGGTCCGAAGCCCCGTTGCTGCGGGACGCCGCCGCCCAGGCGGCGGGCAAGGTCCGCTTCGTCGGCATCGACGTCCGCGACCAGCAGGACGGGGCACGGCGGTTCATCGCCGAGTTCGGCCTCGACGGATTCGAGCACTACTTCGACGAGACCGGTGCAGTGCCCGCCGATCTGGGCGGGGTGGGGGTGCCGCTCACCTTCTTCTTCGCGCCGGGCGGTGAACTGATCGCAGCCCATCGCGGGGTCATCGACGAGCGAACCCTGGCGCTGCAGATCGACGAGTTGCTGCGGATCGAGGGCTGATGGAGTTCTCTCTGCTCGGTGCCGCCGCCGCCGGCCTCGCCGGCATGTACGTCGTGCTCCGCTGGGAGGCGGGGGGCGGCAACGCAGCCGAAAGCACCCGCAGCCTGTGGGACCTGCTGCTGACCGCCGCCATCGTGGGCCTGGTGGTGGGCAGAGTGGCCTCGATGCTCGGCGGTGGCACCAACCCGCTCACCCACCCCGGCGACATCCTGATCGTCCGGGGCGGGGTGGACACCCGCACGGCCGCCGCCGCCGCCCTCCTCACCGCCGTTGTGGTGGCCCGCCGGAATCTGATGCCGAGGCTCGATGCGGCCGCCCCGGCGGCGCTGGCCGGACTGGCGGGATGGCAGGCCGGCTGCCTGGCGAGGGGGGCGTGCCTGGGGACTCCGACCGGGCTGCCGTGGGGCATGCCCCAACCCGGCAGCGCCATCGGACGCCATCCGGTGGAGTTGTATGCCGCCCTGTTGCTGGTGGTGGGCGTCGTCGCCCTGATGGCATGGAAGCGGCGCCGTCCCCCGCCGGGAACGATCACCGGGGTCGCCCTCGGCTGGGCCGGGGCGGTTCGACTGGTCACCGAGCCGCTCCGACTCGGGATCGGGGGCGGGCCGGAGTGGTGGTACGGGGCCGGGATCGCCCTCGGGTGCGCCGTCGCCGCATGGGGATTTCTGCGCCGTCGGACGGAACCGGATGGTCCCGCTCAGCCGTAGGCGACCAGTTGATCCAATGCCGTTCGAATATTGGCCTCACCGGCTTCCCCGAACCAGCGGTCGACCTCGAACCCGTCACTGGTGATCAACACGCTGACCGGCTGCCCGGGCACGCCGTAGAGGGCCCAGATGTCGTCGGAGTAGCCCCACAGGATCCGGTCCGGGGAGAACCAGGTCCCCACCCGCTCGGCGGAGGCCTCGGGCGTGGAGCGGCCTGCCACCGCCACGAAGGTGATCTGGTCCTGGTAGTCCGATGCGACCGCATCGATGACGGGCAACTCCCGCCGGCAGACGCTTCACCACTCTGCCCAGAACACCAGGTAGACCGGCTTGTCGGCGGCACTCAGCGTGAAGGTCCCTCCCTCACCGAGCATCAGATCGAAATCGGGGGCGGCCACCGCATCGTCGGGCAGGGGCTCCCGGGCCGCCGGCGCCGCGGTGGTGGCCGGAGTCGCGGCGGGAGCGCTGGTCTCTGGAGGGGCCGTCGAGGTGGTCGAGGATTGCGACGGCGCCGGTTGGCTGGAGGCGGTCACCGCCGACTCGACGGTCGTGCTGGTGGCGGCGGCGTCGTCGCCGCAGGCGGCTGCGATGAGGGCGAGACCGAGAAGGAGTGTGCTGAGCCGGTGCATGGCGGCACCGTAGCGGACCCCGCCGGTTAGTCACACAGGGAACGCCCGGCTACTTCCAGCGGATGAACTTGTCGATCCACGCCTCGGTGCGCTGGTCGGCCTGCCGCTCCAACCGGTTGTCCTCGATGTCCCGAGCGGCCACCGTGCCTTCGGGGTCCGGCAACTCCAGAGCGTGGGCGATCCGCAGCAGGGCATCCTCCCGGGTATGCATGAGGGTCTCGTAGATCAGATCGAGATCCGGCACGTAGCCGCAATCCTCCAACTCGCGATCCCAGCGGTTCTCCCGTTCGATCAGTTCCAGGAGGTCGGCCTCGATCGTCTTGCGGTCGTACTTGTCCTGCTTCTTGGCTTCACCCTGGGTGCCCCACTTGCCCGTCTGCTTGGCGCGGGTGAATGAGATCGCCTGACGCAGCTTGTTGTTGCGGGTCAGCGTGATGATGACCGGTTCCGGGGTCCCGAAGCGCTCTGCCAGCGCTCTGAGCCGGCCGGGGCCTTTGGGGATCATCCCCTTGTTGACGAGTTGCGCGAGATGCAGTTCGAAGATCTTGATGCCGACGACCCCGTTGGCGGTGGCGGTGCGCTCCTTGAGCGCCGCGATGTAGGCGTCGAGATCGCCTCCCTTGATCCCCCACTCCTGGATCGACTGGTAGTAGCGGCGCCCCCGGCTCATGTTGAACCACTCCCGGGGGTCCCCCATGGCGTGGGTGCTGCGGATGTCGCCGCGCAGCATGCTGCTGCCCGTCCGGGGCGTCGTACATACAAACAACAGTTGCTTCATCGGGTCTCCGCGGTTTGGTCGATTGGGGACGGCGGCAGCTCACCGATGCGTCGGCGCACCTCGTCGGCGAACTCCCGTGCGATCACCCGTGGATCGTAGCGATCTCCGTACTCTGCAGATTCGATTCCACGCCGGTGGCGGCGTTCGATCGCCGCCACCACTGCAGCCAGCAACCCCTCATCCGACCCACGATCGAACACGTGCA
>JAHJML010000227.1 GCA_018821365.1 Actinomycetota bacterium
GGCCCCAGCAGCGCCCATCATCAGAAGCCCGATCGGGTAGGGACTGGAGGCGCCTCGATGTCCCCTCGGCCCGTTTCACTCCACGGCTACCTAGGCGCCACAGCCAGGCCGCGGCAATCGGTCACGAATGGGAGCGGATGTTCGATTCGGCTCCCCTTCAGCGGGGGTGGCCTTGTCGACGTCGCCCCATGGCTTGATCCGCCACCCGGGGTCTAGTTCATCCACCGTCGGTTCTCTCACCCGTCATCTCGGGTCTCGAGGGTCTAGCCTCTTCAAGGGAGTGGACGTGTGGGCGGCGTGGGAATCCGGACTTGATCCGAATCGGTAGGAAGCCGATATACTGTTCTCATGTAGTCCCCAGGACGTGATTGCTATGCACGTCCTGCCATTAGATTCCCAGAGGGGCCGTTCGCGGCCCCTCTGCATTTTCCGTTCCAGACCCTGGCAGAGAACTACCCTTTCGTTCGGAAGGCCGCCCCGCGGGAGGTTCGCTTGAAGACACGCATCTTCATAGATTTCTGGAACTTCCAGCTCAATTGGAATGGTCGCGCGCCGAGCGGGGTACGGCTTGATTGGACGGTGGTTCCACCTGTCTTCCTCGCGGAGGCCGAGAAGCTCCTGTCGAAGGTCGGCCAAGGGGGCAGCGCGACGCTGGAAGAGACACTGGTACATGCCTCTGTGAACCCCAGCACCGAGGTTGGGCGAAACCTCAGGGGTTGGCTCACCAGCTTCCTTGATCATCAGCCGAGTTTCAACGTGCGGATCCGAGAACGCAAGAGCCGCAAGTTCATAGTTCACTGCAACAGCTGCGACCAGGAGCACAGCACTTGCCCTGCCTGTGGCGCCGACCTTCGGAGGGCGGCCGAGAAAGGCGTCGATTCAGCGATTGTCACCGACCTTCTGTCGTTGGCCGTAGAGAGCGCATTCGATCTTGCCGTATTGGTCAGTTCGGATGCCGACCTCATCCCCGCCGTCGAATGGGTGCAAGATCGCTGATTGAAGGTGATCAACGCCACATGGTCGGGGTATGGCTATGAGCTCGCACGGACCTGCTGGGGGTCGTTTCCGATCGACTCAGTGATCGGTCCGCTAAGTCGCACGTCGTGACCGTGCCAATCCTGCGGTGTCAGATCCCCACGGGCTGAGCCTCGGCCCCGGGTCTATCTCATCGACCGAAGGCTCTCCGACACACAAGCGGGGAGATGCCGTGGTGAGGCGGTGCGAGACAGAGGGGGATCGGTGATGTCCTGCCCCGTAGGATGCGTTAGCCCGTCCTGGTCGCGACGAATCGGATCTCGACATCGTTGACCGACACGCCGACCGACCGCATGTAGGAAAGGAACACGGCGGTGGCCAGCGATCCCGATGCTGCATCGGGCTCCGACACGTCGAAGTCCCATCGCACGATCCCCGGGCTGCCTTCGGTGCCGTCGAAGGGCGCCTCGAATACGAACGGGTGTGTCCCGGCTTCGGTAGTGATTGTCCCGTCGAATGAGAACAGTCCTGGCACCAGGTTGGGGGAGAACCAGCACCCGGTCACGATGCCCGAGATCTGCCCGACGCCTTCGGCCTTGAGATCGGGACTGTCGATGCGCTGCTCCATCAGCACCGCGTAGGTGCCCGCCACCACCCCATCGGTGACATCAAACTCAAACGGAGCGGCCATGGGGGTCCCTCGCTGCGTGGTGCCCGAGATGCTGGTGGTGATCGGGGTGGACACCAGATCGCCCTCCCAGTGCCCGTCGGCGAATCCGCCATCATCGATATCCTCCACTTCCACGGACACCGACACCTCCAAGGCGGCCGACGATTCCCTTCCCAGGCTGCCGACCCCGAGGATCATCTGATCCGTCCCCTCCAACAGTTCGGGTGCATCGTCAGGTCCGCAGCGGCACCCCTCGGGACGGAGGCAGAACTCACCCTGGTAGTCGCCTTCGAACAGGACTGGGGGTTTGTCGAAGAACTCGAGCGCTCCCGAACTAGCGGCGACGGTTACGGTGACGACTTCCTCTTCGAGGGAGAACACCCAGCCCCCGAAGCTCGAGTATTCCGGCATCCCGCGTTCTCGTGAATACGGTGTGTCCTCCGTTACCGTCTGCCGATCGCGGATTCCGGTTGCCGGTTCGGGAGCAGTGATCTGCCAGATGGCGGAGACCGGCAGGACGGGTGAGAGGTCGGCATGGGCGTCGGTAGTACCCATCCACCTCACTGCCTCGGTCGGCGAGAGACCGGTGGCGGCGACTGCGGCCGCATTCGATCGCCCCAGCATGCCGAGCATGACCGTCCATGGGTCGACGCCAGCCTGCTCGATAGCAAAGAAGAACCCGATGGCGTCATAGGATCTCGAGAACAGCGACGCCGTCGATCCCTGGAACCATTGCTCGATCTTTTCGTGAACTTCCTCGTCCGGGCCGCCGATGCGGGCTCCCACCCATTGCGCCTGGCCCTCGATGATCCAATCCGGGACGCTGTTGGAGTCATCCGGCGATGCGTACTGGAAGCAATGGAACATCTCGTGGGCGATCGTGGTGGTGAGGCGCTCTTCCGGAGCCGGGGGGATTTGGAGGATGACGCGGCATGTGTCGAACGGCAAGGAGAAAGGCACCCCTCCGCCGAGTGGAATCGCCTCACCGGCTACCGGATACGACTCCCGGATGTCGATGTCCAAGCCCAACGACAGGTCGACCCCGACCAGCCCGGCGATTTCGTCGCGAATGCTCTCGGCGACCAACAGCACCTGTTCCTCGGTTTGCAGAGCCGCACGAGCCTCCATTGGGCCATAGATCGCAGCCTCAACCTGCGCTTCGCCGTTGGTGGCAACCTGGTCGCCGACAAACCCGAGAAGGGCCAAGACAGCGTCACGTTGTGTGACGGTTAGATCGCCCCAGATACGGAAGACGTTGCGCACCGCCATCGTGCCGTCCCTTGCCCCCGGCTCGAACCGCGAGGCATCGGCACCCGGGACATCTCCATAGATGGCAGCGAACAGATCGAGTACATCCTGGGAGGCGAGTAGGCCGCCGTTGCCAGCGCGCGACCTATGCAGCATCGCGGGAGTTCCTTCGAGTCCGAGGGTGGCGAAGTCCCCGGTGATGACCGCCGCCTCGCTTCCGGGGAGCGTCGTCGTGGTTCCCTCGGATCCGAGGGTGTCGCTGGTGACCACCGACCCGCCTGTGGGAACCGTCGGTGTGGTCGAGGAACCGAACGTGGTGTCGTCTCTTGCGCCACCACCACATGCTGCGACGACCAACGAACCCACCAGTAGCGGTCCGAGGAATCGCTGCAGTCGTCGAGATGTCATGGCGGGATCGTAGGACCGAGCGCATCAGAATGCGCGAAGCGCTCCAGGAGAACCGCACGCGAGGTCTGCCGCTCGGACGACCTGGACCGATACCTGCTTTCAATCGGCCGGTCAGTGTGGGGGTAACTCATCGAAGGCCGCCTGCCTGGAATCGGCCCAGTCCCGCCACCGCCACGCCGGGTCTAGCCCATCGACCTCGGTTCCCCGACACTGGGAGCAAGGCTGGCCATGGGAGGGGGGTACCCGTCCCTGACCATGGGGAGGTTTCGAGGTGACGCCAAGCTCGGGAACTGGCTGGACTCCGCAGTCTTTCAAGCGAACCGACCCGCACGCAGATCCAGCAGTACCTGCGCTCACGTGGCTCAGGGAAGCACCCGACGAAGTTGCAGCGGACCTCATGGCGACCATCGACGCCGTCGCCGCCGGACCTCCGCCTTCATTTCGAGGAGGACTCAGGTACCAACCGATGCATGGCGATATGACCGGTTGGTTTGAGGCACGGACCAAGTACCAGAGGGCGCTCTACCGTCTCTTCTGCTTGCAGGATCGCAAAGCCCCGGGGTTACCCGGACCAGCTCTCGTGATGATCACAGGTGCCCACAAGCCAAGCCAGTCGGCATTCTCGGAGGCGTTCTACAGGAGCGTCCGAGCGTTGGGAGAGGAGTACCTGCGCAGCGACCCAAGGAGCGTGGCGTGACGCGGCTATCTGGCGGCTGTCGCCAACTCCTTCGCGACTTTTCTCACCTTCGGGCCGAGCTTCCCAGCCGAGACGCTGGGCTTCACTTCGATCTGCATTCCGAGAACGGACGCGAGTTTGGTGACCGTGAACAGCGTCGGGTTTGAGCTCTTGGCGGATAGCAGCCTACGAACCGCCTCAGGGCGCATCCCCACCAGACGGGCGAGGTCGGCCTTCGATAGCCCCAGCTGCTTCCGCCGTTGCTCGATATGAGCCAGGATCGAGTCGATCAGGTCAATCTCGGCGCGCTTCTGCACGTAGAGCGCCTTGAACTTCGAGTCAGCCAGGCGTTCCGCTCTGTATCGCTCATAGGCCGTGCTCACTGCGTCTCCTCTCGCTTCCGAAGCATGACATATATGTTCTGTGTCGTCAAGAGATGCTCGCATCTGAAGTCCGCCGAATGCGCGGTCCACCCGCGCTCCGCTGGTGGGGAGATCCACTCAGTCAGGTAGGTGAGGCTGCAAGCTTCGACTCGCCATCCAGGGTCCGTCAGATCGACTGAGGCCCTCCGACTCGATAGGGCTGGCGGTGCGAGCCGCCCGACACCCCCACACCCCCCAAAGGCTTCCCCGCTACCTCCCCAGGCTCCTCTGGCGGACCGCCTCGAAGAGGAGAATGCCGGCCGACATTGCCGCGTTGAGGCTGTCGACCGAACCCGGCATCGGGATGACGATCTGCTGGTTGGCGCCTTCGAGCCAGGCGTCGGTCAGTCCGTACTGTTCGCTCCCGATCACCAGCGCCACCGGCCCGGTGAGGTCGGCATCGTGGTGGGCGATCGTCGCCCCCGGCGTCGCCGCCAACGATCGGATGCCCCGTTCCCGCAGCCAGACGATGGTGTCGGCGGTGGAGGCCACCGCCAGCGGGACGTCGAACAGGGTGCCGAGGGAGGCCCGCACCACGTTGGGGTTGAAGGGGTCGGTGGCCGGGTCGCACACGATGACCGCATCGGCCCCGGCCGCCTCCGAGGTGCGCAGCATCGTCCCCAGGTTGCCGGGCTTCTCGATGGCCTCGGCGATCAGCAGCAGCGGGGCCGCCGGCGGCGAGAGCCGGTCGAGGCCCATTGCGAATTGTCGGGCCACCCCGAGCAGTCCCTCGGGGCGGTCCCGGTAGGAGGCCTTGCGGAAGGGTGCCTCCGCCACCTCGAACACCTCGGCCCCCGCCGCCGCGCAACCCTCCACCAGTTCGGCTTCGTTGCCGCCCAGGAACAGGCCGGGGCAGGCGTAGATCTCGTCGATCACCACCCCGGCAACCACCGCCCTTCGCAACTCGCGGAACCCTTCGACCAGGAAGTGGCCGCTGCGATCCCGATCCCTCCGGTTGCGGAGGCGGACCAGGCGCTTGATGCGGTCGTTGGCCAGGCTGACGATCGGCTCGGAGGGGCTCACCACCCGCTCCCGCCCCCCCCCCCCCCCCCCCCCCC
>JAHJML010000228.1 GCA_018821365.1 Actinomycetota bacterium
AGACGACGTCGACCGCCAGGCTGATCAGGGCGACGAACATCGCAAAGACCGCCACCGTGGATTGAACGGCCTGGAAGTCACGGGCGCTGATCCGCTGGATCAGATACCTGCCCATCCCGGGCCAGTTGAAGACCGTCTCGGTCAGCACCGCCCCCGCCAGCAGGATGGCGATCTGCAGACCGATCACGGTGACCACCGGGATCATGGCGTTCTTGAGGGCATAGGAGTAGGTGACCACCCGCTCCCGGATGCCCCGGGCTCGGGCCGAGATGACGTAGTCCTCCTGGAGGGTCTCGATGACGTTGATCCTGGTGAGCCGGATGAAGACGCCCGACAGCACCAGGCCCAGGGTGAGGGCGGGGAGGATCATGTGATGGAGCACACTGCCCAGCGCCGACCAGTTCCCCGAGATGATCGAGTCGACCACCAGCAGGTTGGTGGTCCGCTCCAATGTCGTGTTGGTGACCACGTCGATCCGGCCGGCGATCGGCGTCCAATCCAGCCAGACGCTGAACACCAGTCGTAACAGCAGGCCCAGCCAAAAGATGGGCATCGAATAGATGATCACGCTGTAGAGCCGGAGGCCGTAGTCGGCCGTCTTCTTGCGACGGACCGCCGCAAACGTCCCGAACAAGAGCCCGGTTCCTAAGGCGATGATCGCCGCCGGGATGATCAGCTCGAGGGTCGCCGGGAGCCGCTCTCCCAACTCGTCCACGATCGGGCGGCGGGCGCCGACGAAGGAGTCCCCGAGATCGAACGTGATGACGTCCGCCAGGAACTTGAAGTACTGCACGACCAGGGGGTCGTTGAGGCCGAGCGACTCCATGATGTTCTCGCGGACCTCGTCGGTGGCCTTGGGGCCCAGAGTGGAAGACACCACATCGCCCGGCATCACCCTGAGCACAAAGAAGACCACCGAGATGAGGATCAGGATCATCGGCAGGGTGAGGGCGATCCTGGTGAGGATGTAGCGGCGCAGCGAGTCGGTGCCGCGGATGAACACCCAGGCAAGTGCCGACACCGATGGGATGCCGAAGATCAGAACGAGCAGTAGCAGTGGGTGCACAGAGCACGAGGCTAGTTGAAGGGGCTCAGAAAGAGAACCGGGAGCGGGCAAGCCCGCTCCCGGTCTCTACTCGTTTCGGCTGCTTCGCCTAGCTCATGTACGACAGAACGCTGTAGATGAACTCGAAGTCGGGGCCGATGTTCAGGGTCTGCGGGTTGGGCAGATCCGCCCTACCCGAGATGTAGTCCCAGTAGATGATGTACTCGGGCTCCAGCCACAAGGGGATCGTCACGACCTCGGCGGCGTACACGTCCTGCAGATCGGAGATCAGCTGGGCGCGAGCGTCGAGATCGGTCTCGGCGCGCTGGGCAACCAGCAGCTCCTGGAGCTGCGGGTCGATGCCGGTAGCCGTCTTGCCACCACAGGCGTCCTCGCCCGCGCACAGGACCATGGTGCCGAGCCCGTCGCCCTCGATGAAGGGCTGCAGGTAGTTCTCGGCATCCGGGAAGTCGAAGAACCAGCCGAGCACGCAGACGTCGAAGGTGACGCCGTTGGTGCAGTCGGACACGTAGGTGCTCCACTCCTGTGCGACCGTGTTGACGTTGATGGCGCCGGAGGCCTCCCACTGCTGGGCGACCAGCAGCACACCGTCGGCGGTGGTCACGCCGTAGTGCTCGGGCGGGTAGCCCAGGTCGATCTCGAGCGGGTTGTCGGCGCTGAAGCCGGAATCCGCCAGGTACTGGAGGGCCAACTCGGTGTTCGGGGCCTGATAGGCGGTCTCGAACGCTTCGTTGGCGCCCAGGAACCCGGGCGGCACCGGTGACAGCAACGGCGTCACCGCGCCACCGAACACGACATCGGACAACTCGTCACGGTCGATGAGAGCGGCAAGGGCGGCCCTCACGTTCGGATCGGAGGTCACGAAGCCGTCGGCGTGGTTCACGATCAGGTACCGGATGGGAGCCGAAGGAATCGTCTCCACCGTCAGACCCTCGACAGCCTTCAGATCGTTGGCGGCCTCGGCTCCGAGGAGCCGCCAGGCCACATCGATCTCACCGGTGCGGACGGCGTCTGCCATCGCGCTCGGGTTCGAGAAGCGCTGGACGATGATCCGGTCCACCTGGGCCGGGTAGGTCCCGTTGTAGTACGGGTTCGGCTCGAGCACGGTCTGCTCGTTGGGGACCACATCGGTGATGGTCCAGGGGCCGAGGCCGTAGATCGGCGCCGTCGGCAGCAGGTTCATCTCTTCGGCGGTGAACATGTCCGGATGGGCAATCGTGTACGGAGCGCCGGCCAGGATCTGCGGGAAGAACCCGGCAGGTCCGACCAGGTTGAACTTGATCGTGTTGGGCTCGATGCCCTCGATGCTGGCGACGTACGGGATCGCCAGAGTGTTGCCCACCTGGTTGGGGGACGCGTCCTGGAGATCGGCGTTCATGAGCCGGTTCAACTGGGTGACGGCCATGTCCAGGGTGAGCGGCGTGCCGTCACCGAAGACGAGGCCGTCGCGCAGCGTCACGGTCCAGCTGAGGCCGTCCTCGCTGGCAACCGGAAGGCTGGCGATGCCGGGCTCGAGGACCGAGTTGCTGCCGGGCGTGAACCGCAGCAGCGGCTCGTTGAACGCCTTGATCAGCTCCCAGTCGGCGGTC
>JAHJML010000279.1 GCA_018821365.1 Actinomycetota bacterium
ACTTTATACATTAATCAGCGTAGTTGAGCCCCATAGCAGTTCGTGCCTTTGTTAAATATTTATCAGCCTCAATCGATGCTTTTTGTGCCCCCTCTTTTAGTACTTTTAATACATAATCTTTATGATTTTCTAAATATTCACGTTTTTTACGGTAAGGTTGAAAAAAATCAATAATACTATCGGCTAATTCCTTCTTGACATCTCCATATCGTAATCCTGGATTATCAAAACGTGATTCCAATTCCTTTTTATCATCCTTATTAAGTAATAAAGAATAGATTTGAAAAAGCGGTGTATTTTTATCCTTTGGTTCATCAATTGGAGTAGAGTCAGTTGTGATAGACATAATCCTCTTGCGGATTATTTTCTCACTAGCAAAAATAGGGATATCATTCCCATAAGACTTACTCATCTTCTGCCCATCTATACCGGGAATTAGTTGCAATGTTTTACTGATTTCAGCATCCGGTATCACAAAAACATCACCGTAAATTTTATTGAAGCGCTGAGCAATATCTCGCGTCATCTCCAAATGCTGTTTTTGGTCTTTACCAACGGGTACGATATTCCCGCCAAAACATAAGATATCGGCTGCCATTAAAATAGGATAACTGAATAATCCTACATTGGGAGAAACACCTCGTGAAGTCTTATCTTTATAGGATGTGGCTCTCTCTAATAAGCCTATTCCCGTTATTGTTGAAAGCAGCCAAGTTAATTCAGTTACTTGGGGTACATCGCTTTGTATCCAAAAAATTGACTTATTCGGATCCAAACCTAGCGCCAAAAAATCCATCGCTGCATTCAGTGTATTTGTTTCTAATCGCTTGCGGTCATTTATGGTAGTCAAAGCATGATAATCAACAATAAAACAGTATAACTCATTTTGTTCCTGATATTGTATCATACGGGACATCATCCCAAAATAATTGCCGATATGAAGCTGACCCGATGGCTGAATTCCGCTTAAAACTCGTTTCATAAATAACTCAAATTAATTGAATGATTCCATAAATAAAAATGGTCGCCACTCCGATTGTTTCATTCCAACAAATTGTTGAAAATAATGAATTCGGTTGGGACGTATAGGTTTTTTTATTAATGCCATGCCGACCTCTTCAGGAGTGCGATTACTCTTAACAAGATTACAGTGTGCACAAGCGGTTACTAAATTTTCCCATGTATCTCCCCCATTGCGTTCCTTAGGGATTATGTGATCAATCGTATGGGGACCGGTTTTATTTCCACAATACTGACAAGTATAATTATCCCTTTGGAATATATTCCTCCTACTTAAAATCAATTCCATACTATTATGACGTATAAAATCTTTTAACTTTACCACACTTGGAATTTGTAGAGTTACCGATGGCGAGTGAACCTCATCATCATATTGTATCAGGATATCAGCCTTTTCCAAATAATATAGACAAATCGCTCTGCGGGCAGAGCAAATTTCTAACGGAGCATAGTTGGTATTCAAAACCAATACTGCTCTGTTCAATATACTACCGTTTTTAGATATATTATGTGCACTCATTCTTTATTGTTTCTCTATCCACTGAGGACACAGAGAAAAACCTTTAACTTAAAAACCCATAAACTCATAAACTTACTAACTCAACAACTCTTTTATACTTACTGCATGGAAAAATAAGTTGCGTAAATTACGATTGAATTGGGGATTTTTCTCATCAATACTTTCCTCTTGAACATATCCGCGTGCATTGATGAAATTGAGTCCGCCGGTTGATATTGCCACGTGCGTCACTTTGTCATTTTCACTGAAAAACAATAAATCGCCGGGTTCAATTTTATCCTCATCAATTTTATCGTCAACAAAGAATTCCGCTTGCTTACTCGAGTCACGCGGCAGTTCAATTTCTATTGATTTGAATACAGTTTGCACAAGACCTGAGCAATCCATTCCATAAGGCGTTTTTCCTCCCCATAAATATGGTGTGCCTAAAAATCGGATAGCGGTTTTAACAATTTCTTCTCGATTGGAGCTTTTTTTATTTTCGCCAAAATTATTATGACTAAAACCCATGCGTCCATCCGGTAATATTATTTTGTATCTATTTTGTTGTTCTTCTGCTTGAACATGATTACCAAATACCAAATTACTAATTATTTTTTCTTTTTCAGGCGATAACACCGTACCAAATATATCTTGCATAACCAATGTCGGTTTATATTTACTTTTGCTTTCTACTCCAGAAAAATAGTACATCCACCCCTCATAACCAT
>JAHJML010000229.1 GCA_018821365.1 Actinomycetota bacterium
ACCGCCCTGCGGTGGACAGGCTTCTGATTAGGCCAACCCACGGCCACCAGACCGGTGCCGGCGACAACGAGCGGACAAATCATCTCCAAGGCATCCCCGAAGGAGCCGGTCGCCGCAAGAGTCACGCCCGCTGTCACCAGCCCACAGTCTGCCGATCAGCATCACCGACCGGCGGACACCATCCTCACAGTCGCCGAAGGCGACAGAGGGGGAGCGTGAATCCTCTGGTGGCGCGTACGGGGGAGATGCCCCCTCTGGCCTCGGCCGGTTCGGTCGAGCCCATCTCCCCCGCTTTGCGGGAGAGAGGAAGACCGCCCGACTCGCTCTCAGGGGGCTTCCCTCGGGGTCTTCGTTGCGGTACATCGTTGCCATGCCCCGCCGCGACCGCCGGTTGCTGCGATTCGCCAGAGAGATGCGGCGGGATCCGACGCCGTCCGAGGAGAGGATCTGGAGGGAACTGCGGGCAGGGAGGTTCGGCGTGAAGTTCCGGCGACAAGAAGAGATCGGTCCCTTCATCGCCGATTTCGCCTGTCGGAGTCTCCGCTTGATCGTGGAATTCGATGGCGAGTCTCACGACGATGAGCGGAAGGACCAGCGACGCGACGATGCCCTGGCTGCTCTGGGCTGGAAGGTCATCCGCTACGACGACTCCGAGGTTGTCGAGGCCGTGTTGGAGGACCTGTGGCGCCACATCCATGGTGACGAGTGAGGCTGCCCCCTCTGGGTCCGGCTGCCCCCTCTGGCTCCGGCCTGTTCGGCCGGAGCCATCTCCCCCGCTTTGCGGGAGAGAGAAAGACCTCCCGACTCGTTCATGCGCGGGTTCTCCTTCTCTCCCGCCCTGGGGCGGGGGAGATGCCCCGAAGGGGCAGAGGGGGTGGGGGAGAAACGCGCCGCCCCGCGGTGGCTTCTGCCTCCCGCCCTGGCGCGGGGGAGATGCCCCCGTAGGGGCAGAGGGTTGGGGTCCCACCTTGGGGCGGGCTCGCCTAACGGCGCCCTATCCCCAGCAGGTGGGGACTGGCTCCCAGCAGGCTCGGCTCGGTCTCGGTGCGGCGAACGATGTCGAGCACCACCTGACGCCGGTCGGGATCGGCGAGGCGCTCGGCCAGATCGGGTGCCGCCCAGGAGATTCCCTCGATCGCATAGACCTCGACCTCCCCGAACCCCGCTGCGATCATCTCGGCCCGTAACTCGTCGGGGTGGTGGAAGTAGGCGGTCGTGAAGTAGTTCGGGTTGCCGGTGTCGTTGCGGTGCTGCCCTTCGTCGAGGTCCCGCCGCATCAGGTCGACGAAGACGGGGTCGTCGACGAGGCCTCGATCGAGGCCGTCGATGGCCGAGGCAAATCGGCTGATTCCGGCGGCGGCCACGACACCGTCCGCCCTCACCACCCGGAGCGCCTCTCCGAGTGCGGCCATCCGCTCGCCCAGATCGGTGAGGTGGTAGAGCGGCCCCAGCAGCAGTACGGCGTCGAACGATCCATCCGGGTGTTCGAGCGCTCGAGCGTCGCCGAGGCACGCCGACGCCGGTGCCGGCAGGTCCCCGTCGGGTCGGGAGGCGGCATCGACATGGCGGGGCACCGGATCCATCAGGTGCACCTCATATCCGGCGGCGGTCAGTCGCCGGGCGTAGAAGCCGGGGCCGCCGCCGACATCGAGGACCCGGGCGGGCGGCGGCGGCAGGTGGCGTCCCAGCAGTTCCAGGGTCCGGATCGCCTCCATGGTGCCGTTGGGGCCTTCGGGGAGGCGGGCGGCCTCGTCCTCGATGCGCTGGTAGTGCTCGATGATCTCCTCGGGGGGCCACGGGCCGCTCATGGGGCGAGGGTAGGCGCCGTCAGATCGTGATGCGGGAGACGGCGGTTTCGATGCCGAGCAGGTGGGTGATCTGGGTGGCGAAGCGGGCAGGGTCGCCGGTGGTGAGGAAGGTGGTTGTCCCTGCGCCAGACCCGTCGGCCACCCGGGCCACCTGGCGTGCCACCGCCGGGGCCGGGTCGATCAGGGTCACTCCCGGCCCGGCCGCCGCCGCGATCTGGGATGCGATGAATGGGTAGTGGGTGCAGGCGAGCACCAGGGTGTCGGCCCCGGCGTCGATCACCGGGCGGACATGGCGGGCAATCACCCCGGAGTCGACATCGTCTCCGTCCCTCTCGACCAGGTCGGCCCAATCCGGGCAGGGGTGGGCGAGCACTCTGATACCGGCGGCGAACCGGCCGACCAGGTCGTCGAACACCTCGGCCTGGAAGGTGGTCGGCGTCGCCAGCACCCCCACCACTCCCGACCGGGTGGCGGCCGCCGCCGGTTTGACGGCCGGTTCCATGCCCACGAACGTCACCCCTCGATGGGCATCCCGCAGATTCCGCAGGGCGGCGGCCGAGGCGGTGTTGCAGGCGACCACCACGGCGGTCGCTCCCCGTTCGAGCAAGTGGGCCGAGGCGCCCTCGGCGGCATCTCGCACCTCGAGCAGGGTCTTGGTGCCGTAGGGGGAGCGGGCCTGATCGGCCAGGTAGACGAGGTCGGCCTGGGGTAGGAGTGCCCGCACCTCGCGGAGCACCGACAGGCCGCCGACCCCGGAGTCGAAGAGACCGATCACTGGAGCGATGATTCCTGCGGCATCGTCCCGGGAGGGTACCGGCCCCCGGGTTCGAGGGAATCCCTCAAGGCCTCGCGTCGTTGACCGAAGCAGAGACCGACTCCTCCCATTGGTCGCGAAGAGGGGCCCGAAACCGGGTCCCTCTTCCGCGTTCGGAGCCCTAACCTCCCGCCATGAGTTCCTGGCCGTTCCAGCCGCCGATCAGCACCATGGAGGCCCG
>JAHJML010000242.1 GCA_018821365.1 Actinomycetota bacterium
ATGATTCGTTCTCCATGGTTGTCGATTAACCCTACTGTTTATCTTGATTTCGGCGAAGAATCAACAGGGCCGGAGTTTGCGCATGCCATTTTTTAGAAGGGGCCGGGCCTTGAATCTTGAATTTTTCGGGGTTTTTCTATGAAATAATGGATGAAATTCAAGATTCAAGGCCCGGCCCCCATACTCCCCCGGAATCGTAAATGGGGCGCCATTTGTCCGGGGCACTTGAAAATATGCCTTTTATTAGTTAAATTAAAAAACTTCAGAGACGATCTTTTTAAGGAGGAAAAGATGTCGAAAATAAACCCTGAAGACGTCAGCATCAGGATGCTGAGAAACGATGATTTCAGCGCGATCGTGGAAATAGACAGCATGGTGGGGAAGAAGACGAGACCCCAGTATTACGAGAGGAAGCTGAGGAGGCTGACCGATTCGAGCGAACAGATCGTCTCCTCGCTCGTTGCCGAGCACGGGGGCAGGGTCGTGGGGTTTTTAATGGGCGAGGTTTATCACGGCGAGTTCGGCATCCCGGAAAGCCAGGCCGCGATCGACACCATCGGCGTGGACCCGAGGGCGCAGAGATCCGGCATTGCGGAAATGCTGTTCGAAGAGTTCGTCACGAACATGAAGGCCATTGGCGTGACCTCGATCCGTACGCTCATCAACTGGAATGATTTCAGCCTTGCAGGCTTTTTCAACAAGGTGGGCTTTTCTCCCACGCCCGTTCTCAACCTCGAGCTTAAAATATGATTGCGCTTCAGGGGGAGGCGCGCTATAGGGTAGTGATTGGTCCAATCTTAACATCTTTTAAAGGAGGCTTTGCATGAAAGTCACGCGAAGGGATTTTGTAAAGGCGGGCGCAACCGTGGCCGGCGCGGCCCTGATGGGGGATTTTCTGCTCTCGTGCACGGCGGGGCAGAAGCGATACAAGGTGGCCATGACGGGCGACAAGATCATCATCAACCTGGATGAGTTTCCGTTTCTGAAAGAGGAGTGGGGAGGGGGAATCTTCGCGGCCGGCAAGAAAGTGGGGCTCGTGGTGGTCAATACCCCCGACGGGTACGTGGCCTTCAAGGTCAACTGCACGCACAAGCAATGCGCCGTCGACTGGGTAAAGGAGGAAAAGCACTTTGTCTGCCCCTGCCACAAGGGGACGTATGATATTGACGGAAGCGTGGTGAGCGGGCCCCCGCCCGAGCCCCTTAAGAGGTGGCTCGTGGCCGAGGAGGGCGGCAAACTCTTCATTACCGAGGCATGAGTCGATGATGCGCCTGGTTTTTATCATCATTCCGGTCTGGGCGGCTCTCCTTTCGGGCGCGTGCAGCAGTTGCGGAAAAAAGGAAGGGGGCGGCGAGGGCACCGTGCAGGACGCCGCAGTCGAGGACGCGATCGGGGCGGTGCGCAAGGAACCGGTGAGCTGGAAGGATGACAGCGGCCTGCTCAAGGCGAGCTCCGAGTTTCCCTTTGGAACGCCCATTCCGGTCAACATGTCGAAGGTCACCTCGGGAAAGACCTGGTGCAGGTATGAGGGCAAATGGAAAGTCAAGGAGCTCA
Source organism: Actinomycetota bacterium (assembly GCA_018821365.1). Taxonomy (GTDB): domain Bacteria; phylum Actinomycetota; class Acidimicrobiia; order Spongiisociales; family UBA11373; genus JAHJML01. The sequence continues at coordinate 1,555 of JAHJML010000242.1, forward strand.
TGGATTTCTACAGGAAGTACCTCACCCTTCCCGAGAACACGTTCGTCGAGGAAAAGGGCAGGGCATTCATTTTCAAGGACGCGCGGCCCGTGAAGCCGGGCAATCCCGGAAGGGTGGTCGAGGTTCGCGTTACCGATGAAAAGCACAGGGCGGTAACAGCCGTCACCATCTTCGACAGGAGCCGGGCCGCCGGGTTGGGCAAGATGAAAAATGGGGAGAAAAAACAGCCCTATGACCCCCGCACGTGGAAACCCGACAGGCCCGGCGATCTTCCCCCGGACGAGCTTCTGTAACAGCCTAACCCCTGATTTCAGTGATGTCGAGCTGGGCCTGGAGCCAGTCCTTCCTGTCCTTGAGGGTCTTGAATTCGAGGGAGTCGATGGATTCCTTGCAGTCTTTCAGCTTTTCCTCTGTTTCGCTCAGCTTTTCCCTGACCTCTTTGACATCCACCTCGTCGGCCAATGCGGCTTTTTCCGTGAGGATGATGACCCTGCCGGGCTCCACTTCCGCGAAGCCGGACTGGATGGCAATGGGCGTGGGCCTGTCCTTGCGCCTGGCGACCACGACGCCCGCCTGCAAAAGGGTCAGCAGGGGCGCGTGGCCGGGGAGAACGCCGAACTCCCCCTCGACGGAAGAGGCGCTCACCGAATCGAATTCATCGGAAATAACCTGTCTTGTCGGCGTTACGAGGTCGAGCTTTATGTTGTCTGCCATGGTCGTCCTATCAGGCGCGCCGAGGGCGCG
>JAHJML010000230.1 GCA_018821365.1 Actinomycetota bacterium
AGCGCCCTACCCGCTCACTACACGGGTTTCCCTTCTCTCCCGCCCCGGGGCGGGGGAGATGCCCCCGTAGGGGGCAGAGGGGGTGGGGAAGGCTGGCCTCTCACACCCCGGCGAGCAGGTGGAGGTGGTAGCCGAGCACCTGGAGTTCGGTGGACAGGTCCACCCGGCGCACCTCGACCCCCTCGGGGACCTGGATGACGGTGGGGGCGAAGTTGAGGATGGAGCGGACCCCACAACCGACCAACCGGTCGGCGACCTCCTGGGCCGCCCTTGCCGGAACCGCCACCACCCCGATGTCTATCCCCCGTTCCTTCACCGCCTGTTCCAGGTGCTCGATCGGTTCGACGGTGAGGCCGCCGAGGTCGCGGCCCACCTTGTCGGGGTCGGCGTCGAACAACCCGGCCACCCCGAACCCGCCGGCCCGGAACCCGCCGTAGTTGGCGAGGGCGCTGCCCAGGTTGCCGACCCCGATGATGGCGAGCCGCCAACCCCGGGTCAGGCCCAGCGCCCGTCGGATCTCGAAGCGGAGTTGCTCGACGTCGTAGCCGACCCCCCGGGTGCCGTAGCTGCCGAGGAAGGAGAGGTCCTTGCGAACCTTGGCGGCGTTGACCCCCGCCAGCACCGCCAACTCCTCCGACGAGGTGCGCGGTTGATCGGCCCGCTCATCGAGCAGTTGCAGGTACAGCGGCAGGCGCTGCACGGTGGCGCGGGGCACCGGCTTCTTCACAAGCGCGCAATATAGCGGTGCTGACGACCGCCTCAGCCGTAGCGGGCCCGCAGCATCATCCGGGCGCCCCGCAGGCCGCCCCAGCGGCCCTCCAGCAGCACCTCGCCATCCGACGACAACACCACCGGCACCCGGTGGTCGAACCGTTCCAGCAGGCCCGGGGATGCGTCGACGTCGACGACCGACAGGTCCAGGCCGAGTCGCTCGGCCCATCCCACCACGCCGGGAAGCGCCTCATCACAGAGGGTGCATCCCTGCCGGGTGACGAAGGTGACCGCTCGCTTCATCGAACCGCTATCGTCGCTCACCGGATGCGCCCCGTCACGGTCTTCACCTTGATCGCCCTCCTGCTGCTACTGCTGGTGGCCGGTGTCATCTTCGTGGTCCAGTTGCTTCAGGTGACGTGACCGCCGCAGGCCCACCGACAACCCGGCGTGCAGCATCAGCGACTCGGCCGCCGACCCTCCCTGCACAGCAATCGCCATCAGGCCGTGGGAGTCGGCGTGCAGCAGAGGGGCGCCCCGGCCGGCCGCCCCATAGGCGGATGCCCACTCCAACTCGTGGGTGGCCGACCCCACCTGCAGTACCACCCGGTCGCCGGGTGCGACCCCGATGAGCGCCAGGTCCTCGGGTGAGATGTTGGTCTGGGCGTTCCCGTAACCGTCGACCCACCACACCTCCCCCTGCACCACCCCGTCGCCGTGGTCCACCAGGGGCAGCAGCAGCGACATCAACGACCCGGGGTCGACGGCGGAGCCGAGGTCGTCGAGTGACGCCTCCCCCGAGGCGAGCACCGCGGCGGCCGGGGCGAACACATCCCGCCCGTCGAAGGAAGTCCCGTGGCGGGGCAGGCGGAATTCCTCGGACTCGAGGCGCACCGCCCGCAGCGCGCCGCCGACCATCGCCACCGCCGGTGCCAGCAGTCCGTTGTCGGGACCCACGAAGATGCCCCTCCCGGTCTCGACCGCCACCCCGCCCCGATCGGTCCCCACCCCGGGGTCGACCACCGCCAGCACCACCCCGTCGGGGAGGTACTGGATCGCCCTGAGCAGCATCAGCGCCCCGGCCCGCACGTCGCCACGGGGAACCCGATGGCCGATGTCGATGATGCGGGTCCCCGGTGCGATCCGTTCGACGACCCCGTGGACCACCCCGACGAACTCGTCGGCGTCTCCGAAGTCGGAGAGGAACGAGATCGTCGACGAGGGGGCCATGACGGCGGAGCATACCGGCGCTCGGCACCCTCCACCCCGGTACCATCTTCAGCCCGAGGCGGGAGCGACGCGGTGCCCAGCGACGGTGTCCATGCAGCACTGGTAGACGATCTGATCCGCCGCCGCGGCGTCGTCATGCTGATCGGGGCGCCCGACACCGGCAAGACCACCTTCGCCCGCCGACTCCTGAGGGAGGCGGTGGCGGCGGGACGGACCGCCGCCTACGTCGACGCCGATGTCGACCAGTCGACCACCGGACCCCCCGCCTGCGTCGGCCTCCACTACTGCAGCGAGCAGGGGGATGTCGCCGACCTGCAGCGAGCCGACGCGGTGCAGTTCGTGGGTTCGATCACGCCCGAGGGGGTGGTGCTGCAGCAGGTGGTCGCCACCGCCGCCCTGGTCAACCTGGCACGCGACCAGGTGGACCTGGTGGTGGTCGACACCACCGGGGTGGTGTCGGGCGTCATCGGACAGACGCTCAAGTACCACAAGATGGAGTTGTGCCGCCCCGACGTGGTGATCGGCCTGCAGCGCGGCGCCGAACTCGACCCGCTGGTGGGGGTGCTGCGGCGGTTCTTCTCGGCAGACGTCGAAGTGGCTCCCATCGACCCCGACGTCCACCCCCCCTCCCCCGACGAGCGGAGCGCCGCCAGGACCAGGGCCTTTGCCGCCGCCTTCGCCGAACCGCTGCAGCGGTGGCGGGTCCGGCCCACCGTGTTCGCCCCGACCCTCCCCGCCGGTCTCGACCTCCAGCGTCTCGACGGGGTGCTGGTCGGCCTCCAGGACGGAAGCGGGTGGTGCCTGGGGTTGGGGGTCCTCGAGTACGACGGCAACGCCCTGGTGGTGATCACCAACGCCGGCGAGGAGATGCGGGGATTGCGGCTCGGGTCACTGGCGTTCGACTCCAAGACCTTCGCGGTCCACCGCCTGCGGCTCCGCGACCTGATGTTCGGCCTCGACTGACGCGGCAAGGCCCGGCGAACCGTTGGATCGTCTGCCCCGCACTTCCCCGAACGAGGGCTTCGATCGCACCGGCACCCCGGGCCTTGCAGAGCCGAACCTACGGCCCGGCCGCCCCCCGGTCAAGGCCCCCGCACCGGCATGGTTTTCGCGCCCTGCCGGGACCCGGGCATCTGATTGACGGGGGTTTACGCCGGGACCATGATGCGGCGCACGCCACCACGCGAGGGGAACCCGACCATGCAAGCAACCGATCGGCGGAGGCGAATCGTCGGGATCGTGACCCTCACCGCGATGGCCGCCGCCGCCATGATCGCCGGGGTGACCACCGTGCTGCTCACCCGCAGCGCCGAGCAGCCGCCGGTGACCCTCCCGGAGTTCGCCAGCCTGGCCGATGCCCCCGACTCCGACCTCCACGGGACGGTCGCCTACTACTCCACGGAATCGGGATGCGTCCGGGTGGTCCCAGTCTCCGGCGCCCCGGTCGCCGACCTGGTCTGCCTCGACGAACCCGAAGGCCGCTACGGGCCGGCACTGATGTTCCGGCCCGACGGCCGCCTCGCCATCACCATGATGGAGGGGTCGCCCGCAACCGGCACGGTGGCGTGGCAGAAGGTGGTCGACCCGGGCACCGGCATCGTCGAGGACACCCCGGCCGCCGGGCTGCCCGCATCGGTCGAGGAGGCGCTGGCGACCTACCCGGTGCCGTCCACCCGGGGCCTCAGGTCCACATCCCAGGACGACCGGATCGAGATCACCGTCTACGGCCTCGGGGCGCAGCGCTACGTGTACGCCGAGAACGGCCCGCCCGGCTACCACCTCGCATACGACCCGATCTGGTCGCCGGATGGGGAATGGATCCTCATCGACGACACCCGATTGCTGGTCGTCACGGTCAGCCACCCGCCCATCACCCGCATCCTCGCCGCCGACCCCGGTTGGATCGGACCGGCCTCGGGCACGGGTTTCCCGGTGATCGCCTTCACCCCCGACGACCTGCCGATCGGCGGCTGAGTCCTCTCCCCCACCACCGCCACCAGGGCGATCCAGCCTCCCCCTCTGTCGCCTCCGGCGACATCTCCCCCGCAAGCG
>JAHJML010000231.1 GCA_018821365.1 Actinomycetota bacterium
CGACCCGACCTCGAGGTGGTGCGCCGCTGGGTCGAACGGTGGTGTGCGGCTCAGGGTGTGGCGGCGAAGGTGTGCGAGGCGGAGGCGGTTGGGAGGGCGGCGGCCCTCCTGCGGGAGGGACGGCGCCCCCAACGGCCCGCCGGGCCGACCCGAGACTCCCGTGACCCGTGACCCGCTCGTCGTCGACCTGCCTGCGGATGTCTGGGACCCTGCCGGGATGGGACCTTCACCCTTCGTCGCCTCCGATCCCCCTTCGGCGGGGGGCGGCCTGACCCGTCCGGCCCGTGCCGCTCAGATGCGCCAGATCGGCTCGAACCTGTCCGGGTCGAACTTCCCACCGGGCTTGGCGGGGTGGGCGATCAGCCGCTCGACCAGCACCCGCACGATGGCTTTCTGGCGGGAGAGCGTCAGACCCGTCCACGCTGCCCGCAACAGGTCGGCCTGGCCGACATACCCGTCGATCGGCGTGGTGGGTGACAGGCGGGAGAGGCGGCGGCGGGCCTGGTCGATCCGGGCGTGGATCGGTTCCCGGGCTGTCATCCATTCGGAGCGGCCGATCTGACGGTTGGCGTAGTCGGCGGCCAAGCCATCGAGCATCCCTTGGTCGTCTGCGATCTGGTCGTGGAGTCCGGCCAACTCGGCCTGTTGTGCCCGGGAGTCGACCAGGGCGGCGGCCATTCGGGGGTGTCGAGGCGATAGAGGACGGCCTCGGCTATGAACTGCTCGAGCGGTTCCGCCAGCGCAGACATCCGACCACACCCGGCGTGGCCTGGGCCGCTGTCACACACGTACCGTCGCCGGCTGTTGACATCAGGGCGGGCGATCATGGGAGCGTCACACCTGCCGCATCGGAGCAACCCACCGGTGAGCAGATAGCGTTTTGGTGCTCGGCGGTCCTTGGGGGTTCGGGAGCCGAGTTTGCGGCGGAGCCGGTCGGATTGCTCCGGGGGGATGATCGGCGGCCACACGGCGTCGAAGAACTCCCCCTGGTACTCCCGGCGGCCCGAAATGCGGGTCGACATCAGCACCCGCTTCACACCTGAGGGTGTCCAGTCGTTGCCCTGCGATGTGTGGATGCCTCGGGAGTTCAGATCAACAGCGATGGACCGCTGCGAGTCACCGGCGAGCACCCGGGTCGCCATCTCCCGAATCACGGCTGCTTCCTCGGCCACGACCTGGAGCCGATCCTCGGTGTATCCAAACGGGCGAGGGCCACCACCCGCCACCTTGCCCGCAGCGGCCAACTCGGCGTGCTTGCGCCTGAGCCGTGTCGAAGCGTCGTCTGAGTCCTTGCGTGCGATAGCGCCCACGATACGAGCCACACTCCTCCCCGCTGAGGTCGACAAGTCATAGTCCCCCGCTGTGACAGTCTCGATCCGCACATCCCCGATCCCCTCCACCAAGGCGATCAACTCCTCGAACTCCCGAGGGTGCCTGGTCAGGCGGTCCGGGTGCCACACCACGATGGCGTCGATCCCCCGATTCTTCAGGTCGTCCACCATGCGCCGGTACTCGGGGCGATCCTTCCCCGACCATGCCGAGATGTCATTATCGACATACTGCTCGGCCACGGTCCACCCCAACCGGGACGCCAGGGCTTCACAGTCGGTGATCTGACGCTCTACCCCCAAACGGGTCCCGTCAGGATCAGAAGAGATACGTGCGTAAATGCCTGCCGAAACCATGGTATGAGTTTAACAATCGCCACCCTGGGGTGGCGCGACGTCACCTGAAGATCAGGCGCCCGGACGATCCGCCGGCCACTATCCGTCGAGCAGCGCCTTGGCCGCCTGTCCCTCGCTGCACTCGTCGAGGAGCGGGCACCACCGGCACCACGGCCCCGCAACCCGGGGCAGGTCGGTCCCTTCGTCCCAGGCGGAGCGGAGATCGTTCACCATCTCGGCCACCCGCGACGCGATCGCAGTGATGCCGGCCCGGGAGGGAACCTCCTCGAACCGCTCGCCGCTCGACACCGAGACCGCCTCCACCTTGCCCGGGATCTCGCCCCGCTCCAGCGCCCACAACAGCGCATAGAAGCCGAGTTGGGCGGCAGGCTCTCCCAGCGCACCCGTCTTCCAGTCGACGAGGCGGGTGCCGGCGCCGCCGTCACCGAACACGGCGTCGACCTTGCCCCGCAGCGTCACCCCGTCTGCCGGTTCCGACTCCAGGGGCACCTCGGCGCCCTCGAAACCCTCGGCCCCCAGCGTGCGGAATCGCTCATAGAGAGACCCGACTTCATCGACGATGGCCTGGAGTTGGCTCGGTTTGAGACCCAGCGCACCCAACTTGGGGTTCATCGACGAACCGATCTCTTCGCGGCAGACCGCGGTGAACTCCTCGGCGCCGATCGGCCCGGCACTCAGGTGCCTCGCAAACACCCGATGGGCCAATCCACCCACGAACGATGCCCGGGACTCGGGCCCGTAGACCCCTCGCAGCCTCCCGGCGGCCTGTTCGGGGCACTTCTCGAAGGTCTGGAAGAGGGTTCCCGACACCGTGAGCGCCTCGCCGGAGCGGATCTCGGGAAACGGAATCGGCGGATCGAGGGGCATCCGGGAATGGTAGGACCGCATCCCGACACCCGCTTCACACGGGATCGGGTCGGATACAATGCCGCTTCGTCCCCACATTCGTTGGTATGTCGAAACAACTACGGACAACCCTCATCGCCGTCGCCGTTCCCGTCGCCCTGATCGTGTGGGCCACCGCGGTGTTCGCCATGGACCGTGCCTCCAACGGCGGCGAGGTGCTCGGGTCGGTGGCGGTGGCGGGCACGGACCTCGGCGGGCTCTCCGAGGCGGAGGCTCGCCGGGCCCTCCTCGATCTCCAGGAACGACTGTCGACGGATCCGATCACGGTGACGGTCGCCGGGGACACCTTCAGCCTGCTCCCATCCGAGGTCGGGTTCAGCATCGATGTCGAGAGCGTGCTCGAGGAGGCGATGTCCCACGGCCGCCGCGGCGGAGTGGCCGGCCAGTTCGGGTGGTGGCTCGGCAGCCTCGCCGGCGGCGACACCCTGTCGCCGACCCTGGTCACCGGCTACAGCCGGGCCGCCCTCGACCAAGTGCTGGACCGGTGGGTCATCGAGAGCATCGACAACCCCGCCTACGAGGGTGGCGTCGAGGTCGTCGGCGGTCGGGTCGCCCCGGTGTACCCCAAGACCGGCATCGGCATCGACAACGACGAGTCGGCCCGCCTGGTAGCCGCCGCCCTGGTCGACTTCACCCGCACCCCGATCGAATTGCCCACCCAGGTGATCACTCCTACCCGCACTCCGGCCGAATTGGATGCGATCGTGGCCCGTTACGAGGCCGAGGCCGCGGACTTGATCGACAGCCCCGTCACCCTCTCCTGGCTGACCCCTCCGGTCTCCGTCAAGTTCGATCAGGCCCTGCTCTCCGAGTCGCTCCGCGCCAGGCTGGTCAGCCCCGATAGCGACGAGTTGGAGTTCTACTTCGATGCCGACCCGCTGATCACCTACCTGCTGGGCATCCGCGACCAGATCGAGCAGCCCCCCGTGGACGCCAAGATCGTCGCCCGCATGGACGAGCAGTTGACGATCATCCCGGGCCGCAGCGAGCTTCTCATCGACGAGTCGGCCGTGGCCGGAGCGCTCCTGCAGGCGAGCCGTTCGGCCACCAAGGCCGGAGCCTTTCCCTTCAAGGAGGGCACCCCTCCCAACCTCTCCACCCAGGAGGCCGAGGACCTCCACGTCGACACCCTGCTGTACCGGGCGACGACCTACTTCCCCTGCTGCGGCGACCAGACGAACCTGAACCGCATCCAGAACATCAAGCGCATCGCCGAGGAAGTCGACGGCGCCCTGGTGATGCCGGGTGAGACCTGGTCGCTCAACGAGTACGTGGGGCAACGCACCATCGAAGACGGCTATGCCCGGGCGGGCGCCATCATCGGACCCATCGTCCAGTGCTGCGACAACGCCGCCAACATCGGCGGCGGGGTAAGCCAGTTCGCCACCACCCTCTACAACGCGGTGTTCTTCTCGGGCGTCAAAGACATCGCCCACACCCCCCACACCCTCTACTTCTCCCGCTACCCAATGGGCAGGGAGGCCACCCTCGGGTACCCCACCCCCGACGTCGTGTTCCAGAACAACACCGATGCGGCCATCCTGATCGACACCGATGCCGACGACACCAGCGTCACCGTGCGCTTCTACGGCAACAACGGCGGCCTCGAGGTCGAATCGGGGCTCTCCGACCAGCGCAACTTCGTCGACGCCGGCGAGGTGTATCAGGCCGATCCGACCATGGATCCCAACGGCGAACCCCGCGAGACCCATGGGAGTGCGCCCGGGTTCACCGTCACCGTCTTCCGCTACATCACTTACCCCGACGGCGAGCAGACCACCGAGACCTGGGTGTGGACCTACGACCCGTATCCGGCCGTCTTCGAGGTGCACCCCTGCAAGCTGCCGCCCGGCCACGACGACTACGAGCCGTCCTGCCCCGCCGGAGTCCCCAGCCTGCTCGGGTTGAAGGAGAGAGCGGCCAAGGACCAGATCCAGGCGGGCGGATGGACCGCCGCGGTCTCCTACGTCCAGAACGGCGGCACCTGCACCGAGGCCGACAACGAGAAGGTGATCAATCAGAACCCGGAGGCGGGCAGCTTCCTGCTGCCCGAGGAAGAAGTGAAGATCACCATCTGCCAGTGGACCGCCCCACCGACCACCACCACCACGACGACGGTCCCCGATTCCTAGCCGTCGGACGTCACTTCGTAGTGGACGAAGAAGCCGGTGATCGCCGCGGCGACCTGCTCGAGGCGGCCGTCAACCCACCCGTCGGGGCGGCGAACCACCACCTGATTCGACGCCACGAACACCCGGTCGGCGGCGGCGTCGGCGACGAAGATCCGCTGCGCCAGGGCAGCGGGGAACCCGGCACCCGGCTCGTCGCCCCTGGCGACCGAGACGCCCTGCTGCCCGGTGACCCCGCGGTCGGTGGCGAACATGGCAATCGCATCGACCACGGTGGTGGTGTGGATCTGTATCGGCTGGCCCATGGGCGGGAACTCTAGCCCCGGGAGGCCGCTCGCCTACCGGTCGGGCACCCCGGCGGCTCCCATCCCGATCACGTGCAGCTTGAGGATGTTCGTCGAGGCTCGCTGGTTGGGGGGTATCCCGGCGGTCATCGCCACCCACTCCCCCTCCTGGACCAATCCGTGCTCCCGCAGCACTCGGTCGGCGGCGGCGATCATCTCGTCGGTCGATTCGAGGCGATCGAAGCGGAGCGGGGTGACGCCCCACATCAGGGCCATCCGTCGATAGGTGCCTTCGTCGGGGGTACATGCCACGATGCGGGAACGGGGGCGGTACTTGGAGACCAGCAGGGCGGTGTTGCCGCTCACCGTGAACGCCACCACGGTCTCGAGGCCGAGGCTGTCGGCGGTATCCGAGCATGCCTTGGCAATGGCCGATGAGAACCCGGTGTCGGAGCGGACGTATTCCACATCCGGCCCTCCCCGGTAGGTGGGGCTGCTCTCGATCTCCAAGCACAGGCGGGACATCACCTCGACGGCCCGTACCGGGTATCGGCCGACGGCCGTCTCGGCCGACAGCATCACCGCATCGGTGCCGTCGAGCACGGCGTTGGCGACATCGGTGACTTCTGCCCGGGTGGGACGCCGGGACGAGGTCATCGACTCCAGCATCTCCGTGGCGGTGATGGAGATGCGGCCGGCGTGGTTGGTCCTGGCGATGATGTCCTTCTGGGCCAATGGAAGGTGCTCGTATCCCAACTCGACGCCGAGGTCGCCCCTGGCGACCATCGCCCCGTCGGCCGCCTCCAGGATCTCGTCGAGGTTCTCGTACGCGCGGGCTCGTTCGATCTTGGCGATCACCGGGGTGTCGCCGACGATGGCCCGGACCGCTTCGATGTCGGCGGCCGAGGTGACGAAGGACGCCGCCACGAGGTCGGCGCCCATCTCGGTCCCGAAGGCGAGGTCGGCGCGGTCCTTGTCGGTGATGGCGGGCAGCGTCAGATCAGCGCCCGGGAACGCGGCCCCTTTGCGATCCTGCAGTTCACCGCCCTGGGTGACCACCGCCCGCAACCGGCTCCCCTCGCCCCCGCTGACCTGCAGGTAGACCTGCCCGTCGGCGAGCACCACGATCCCGCCCGCCGAGAGGTGGGCATCCGCCAGATGGCCGACATGGATGCTGTGCGCGCTGCTCTCGCCGTCGCCGTCGAGCAGTTCCACCTCGGCACCCTCGGCGAGTTCGATGGAGCCGCCCGGGAACGTCCCCACCCTGATGCGGGGCCCCTGGATGTCCTGGAGCACCGCCACCGCCCGTCCCTGCTCGACGGCCGCCTCGTGGACCCAGGCCGCCCAGGTGCGATGGGTCTCGGGGTCGCCGTGTGAGAAGTTGAGCCTGGCGACGTCCATGCCGGCGGCCACCAGCATCCCGATCGTCTCCCGGGTGCCGGTCGCCGGGCCGATGGTTGCGATGATCTTGGTCTTGCGCTCCACCATTGCGACCTTAGATCACGCGCGGCAGGACCGAGCACCAATCCGGGCCGATGCCGGGCCGATGCCGCGTCGGCCCCTCTCGTATCTAGGCTGGCCGGGGCCATGACACAGACGCCGACCCCAGCCGGGACCGCTCGATGAGGCCGTTGGTGGCGGTTCCGATGAAGCCGTTCTCCTCGGCCAAGGGGCGATTGGCCGAGGTGCTCGATGCCGAGGCGAGAGTCTCGCTCATGCAGGAGACGGCCGGCCGCATCGTCCGTGCGGCCGACACGGCCGGGGCGCTGGCCGTGGTGGTGACCGGTGACCCCCAAGTGGCCTCGTGGGCGCACAGTCGGGGCATCGAAGTGCTCGCCGAACCGCCGGGCGGAGGATTGAACGGAGCGGCCCGGGCCGCCGCCGATGGGGCGGCGGCGGCGGGGGCCGTCTGGTGCATCGTCCACGGCGACCTTCCCCTCCTGACCCCGGGGCATCTCACCGCAGCCCTGGCGGCGGCCACCTCGGGGGTGGCGGTGCTGGCTCCCTCCCGCACCGGCGGCACCAACCTCATCGCTGCCAGGACGCCGATCGAATTCCGCTACGGGCCGGGGTCGTTCTCGCGCCATCTCGCCGCCTTCGCATCGGAGCGCTGCAAGGTGCTGGTCTCGACGGGGACCGCCCTCGATCTCGACACTCCCGCCGACCTGGCGGCCGCCGCCGCCCTCCCCGGTGGGGCGTGGCTGGTCCCCTACCTAACCTGACGCCATGACCGACCTCCATCCCGACCTTCGAGCCGCCGGCCTCCCACCACTCGATCCTCCCCCATCCGCCCTCGCCGTCGGCGCCCACCCCGACGATGTCGAGTTCGGGGCCGGTGGCACCCTCGCTCGCTGGGCCGCCGCCGGCACCAGGGTGACCCTGCTGGTGGTGACCGACGGGTCCAAGGGGTCGTGGGACCCCGACGCCGATCCTGCCGCCGTCGCGGCGCGGCGCACCGCAGAGCAGCAGGCCGCCGCCGCCGAGTTGGGCGCCGCCGAGGTCCTCCATGCCGGGCACGTCGACGGGGAACTCGAGTACTCGATGGCGTTGCGCGGCCAGGTCTGCGAGTTCATCCGGAAGGTCCGCCCCGCCGTGGTGCTCAGCCACGACCCGTGGCAGCGCTACCAACTGCATCCCGACCATCGGGCCACCGGACTGGCCGTGGTCGACGGGGTGGTGGCCGCCCGCGACCACCTCTTCTTCCCGGACCAGGGCCTCGCCGCCCACCGGCCCACGGCTCTGCTGCTGTGGTCCCCCGACGAAGCGAACCACTGGGAGGACGTGTCCGGTAGCTTGGATCGCAAGGTGGCCGCACTGCTGTGCCACACCAGTCAGGGCACCACCACCATGGGCGGCGCCCCCGACGGCGAGGCCGCACGCCGGTCGTTCGCCACCCGCATCGAGAACCGGGCGGCCGAAGTTGGCAGGATCGCCGGCCTGGCCGCCGCCGAAGCATTCCGGAGGATCACCCCATGAGCAAGATCAACGTGCTGGGCACCGGCATCGTCGGCAGCGCGGCGGCGTTCGACCTGGTCCGCCGCGGCCACGACGTCTCCGTCGCCGACGGCGACCCGGCGGCGGCAGCCCGCTGCGGGGACCTTCTGGGGGTTCCCCATGTGGTGATCGATGCAGCCGACGGCGCCGCAGTGGCCGGGTTCCTCGAGGGGTGCGCCGCCGTGGTTTCGGCGGTTCCCTACGGGTACGGGACGATGGTGGCCGAGGCCGCCATCGGAGCCGGGTGCCACTACCTGGACTTCGGCGGCAACCCCTCGGTGGTCGCCGGGCAGTTGCAGTTGGACGGAAGGGCCAGAGCAGCCGGGATCGCGGTGGTGCCCGACTGCGGCCTGGCCCCCGGCTTCGCCAACGTCCTCACCTTTGCGGCGGCCGACCGCCTCGGCGACGGCCCCATCGATGTGGTCGGGTTGCGGGTGGGGGGCCTCCCCATCGACCCCGAGGGCACCCTCGAATACCAGATCGCCTTCAGCCCCGGCGGGCTCATCAACGAGTATGCCGAACCGTGCGAGGTGCTCCGCGACGGCGCCTACGCCACCCGACCACCGCTGACCGGGTTCGAGACGGTCGAATGGGAGGGATGGGGCCCGCTGGAGGCGTTTCACACCGCGGGCGGATCCTCGTCGCTCCCCCGCCTCTTCGAAGGCAGGGTGCGCCACCTCGACTACAAGACGCTCCGCTATCCGGGGCACGGCCGGATCTTCAGGGCGATGCTCGAACTCGGCCTGTTCGACGAGACCCCGGTGGACGCCGGCGGCGTGGCGGTGGCGCCAAGGGCTCTGCTGCTCGAGAGGCTGAACGCCACCCTGCCGAGCGGACGGCCCGATGTGGTGCTGCTCAGAGCCTGGGCCGAGGCAGATCGGGAGGGTCGACGCCGGGCGGCGGGCTACCAGGTGGTCGACCGCCACGACGGCACTCACTCGGCGATGGCCCGGACGACCGCATTCCCGACGACCGCCCTTGCCCACCTGCTCGCCACCGGCGCGCTCGGCATGGTCGGGGCGGCCACCATGGACGCCTGTGTGCATGCCGACGATCTCATCCCCGAGTTGGCGGGGACCGGGATCGTCATCGAGGACTGGGTCCCGCAACCGGCGTAGCGCTCAGCATCCCTGGCGGGAGCAGGGGCCCGGAGCCGCGCCACCGCGCCGCAAACCCCACTCGACTTCCGGCCTACCCGGCTACGCCGTGGTGTAGGCGCCCGGGGAGTAGCCGATCCGCTTGCCCGTCTCAGGATCAAAGAAGTGCATCTTGGCGGTGTCCACCACCACCCGGGCTCTGCCGCCCGCCTCCACGGTGACATCCGACGAGATCCGACTGGCGAACCTGGTGGTGGTTCCGAGTGCCTCGGTGCCGGACCCCGAATCTGCCAGCAGTTCTTCGATCTCGGTGGTGATCACCGGCGGCACCTGGACCGTGTAGTGCACGAAGGTCTCCGAACCGAGCACCTCGGTCACCTCGACCTCGATGTCCATGATCCGGTCCTCGCCACCCGGAGCCACCCGGGCGTCTTCGAAGTCCCCCGGCCGGATCCCGATCACCAGGTCCTTGCCCATGTGGCGCTCGATGCCGGGGTGCCGATCCAAGGCCTTCTGCTCCACCTTGAGGCGGTGGGGGCCGAACACGGCGTACACGTCGCTGCCAGATCCCTCGAGGTGCCCGTTGACCATGTTCATGGCAGGGCTGCCGATGAACCCGGCCACGAACAGGTTGGCCGGGTTGTAGAACAACTCCGACGGAGGCGCCACCTGCTGCAGGTTGTCGGGGCGCTTGATGGTGACCGCCTTGAGGACGGCGACCCGGTGGCCGAGCGTCATCGCCTCCACCTGATCGTGGGTCACATAGACCGTGGTGGTCTTGAGGCGCCGATGCAGCCTGCCCAACTCGGTGCGCATCTGCACCCGTAGCTTGGCATCGAGGTTGGATAGCGGCTCGTCCATCAGGAACGCCTTGGGCTCCCGCACGATGGCGCGCCCCATGGCGACCCGCTGCCGCTGGCCACCCGACAGCGCCTTCGGCTTGCGCTCCAGGAACTCGGTGATCTCGAGGACCTCGGCGGCCTCCTCGACCCTGCGCCGGATCTCGGCCTTGTCCATCTTGCGCAGCTTCAAACCGAACGCCATGTTGTCGAACACCGACATGTGCGGGTAGAGGGCATAGTTCTGGAACACCATCGCGATGTCCCGATCCTTGGAAGGAAGATCGTTGACCAACTGGTCACCGATCAGCATCTTCCCCTCCGAAATCTCCTCCAGGCCGGCGATCATCCGCAGGATCGTCGACTTCCCGCATCCGGAGGGGCCGACGAGAACGAGGAACTCCCCGTCCTCGATCACCAGGTCCACATCCCCTACCGCTCGCGTCCCGTCGGGGTAGATCTTCCCGAGGCCTTCCATACTGATCTGTGCCACGCCCGCCTCCTTGGGAACGCGTCGTTCACAACTGGTGGGGAGGCTAGCAACTCCGCCGGTATCATTCCCATGCCGAGAGGAGAGTCCAGTGACACAACCGGTTGCCGTGCTGACAGGAGGGACCGGCGGGTTGGGCATCGAGGTTGCCCGCCGCCTGGCCGACCGGGGGTTCCGCCTGGGCGTCACCTACCTGGTCCCCGACGAGGCCAACGTATTCGAAGCTGCGCTGCACCTCGACGAGGCGACCGTCATGCTGCGTCGCTGCGACTGCTCCGATCGCGCCGCCATCGGCGAATTCACATCCCAGGTGGTGGACCGCTTCGGCGGCCTCAACGTCCTGGTGGCCCTCGAAGGTGGCTGGTCCGGCGGGCGGGATGTCGAAGAGACCGACGACTTCCACTTCGACCGCATGATCGACCTCAACCTGCGCAGCGCCTTCTATGCGGCCCGAGCCGCACTCCCCTACCTCCGCCAGGCGGAATGGGGAAGGATCGTCCTCATCGGGAGCCGGGCAGCCATCGAACCCGCCCCGGGCCAGGCCGCCTACAACATCGCCAAGGCAGGCGTCATCGCCCTGGCGCGCACCATCGCCCAGGAACTCAGCGACGCCCCGGTCACCGCCAACGTGGTGCTCCCCTCAGTCATCGACACCCCGGCCTTCCGGGAACTGGTCCCATTCGGCGACTACGTGGACTGGCCGACCCCCCAGGAAATCGCCCAGGTGATCGACTTCCTGGCATCACCGGACTCGTCGGTCATCAACGGGGCCATGATCCCCGCCTACGGGAAGATGTAGCCGGGCAGGTTGCGGGCCTCCCGCATAGAGTGGCGCCGTGCAGTCGGCCGTCACCACCACCGCCCTCCGGCGGGAGTTCAAGCCCCGCAAGCGGGGACTCGATCCGATCACAGCGCTCGACGACGTGTCCTTGGCTGTGGAACCGGGCGAGATCCACGGCCTGCTCGGCCCCAACGGAGCGGGCAAGACCACGCTGGTCAAGATCCTCTCGACCATCCTGACCCCAACCTCGGGAACGGCCACGGTCCTCGGCCACGACGTAGTGGAGGACCCCGGCGCGGTCCGCCGGGTCATCGGGTTGGTGTTTGGAGGCGACCGCGGCCTCTACACGCTGCTGTCGGCTCGGCACAATCTCGAGTACTGGGCTGCCCTCTACGGCGTGCCGTCGAGGGATACCGGATCCAGGATCGACGCCCTGCTGGCCCGCGTCGGCCTCACCAGGCGAGCCGACGATCGGGTAGAGACCTACTCCCGAGGCATGCGGCAGCGCCTCCACCTGGCCCGGGGACTCATCTCAGACCCCGAGGTGTTGTTCCTCGACGAACCCACGGTGGGCCTCGATCCGGTCGCTTCGCTCGAGTTCCGGCAACTCGTCATGACGCTTCGAGAAGAGGGCAAGACCATCTTCCTCACCACCCACGACATGGGTGAGGCCGAAGCGATCTGCGATCGAGTCTCTTTGATCGACCGGGGCGCCCTCCTCGCCACCGAGGGCCCCGAGACGCTGGGCAGGTGGATCACCGCCTACGAACGGGTCGAAGCCCGCGGGGTTACCGACGATGCGGCGACGATGGTGTCCGGCCTCCCCGGAGTGATGAGCACACAACGCCTCCCCGACGGCACCCTGCGGATCGAGACCGCAGTGACCGGGGTGGTCCGGCCCATCATGGAGGCATTGCTGGCAGCCGGCGTCACCGAACTGGGCACCCGTCCTCCCAGCCTCGAGGAGGTCTACCTCCGGGTGTTCGGCGACCGGGGACTGCAGGTGTGAGCCGGTACCTGGCCGGGTTCCGCATGCAGTTGCGGGCGGGGATTCGCACACCGTCCTACTGGATGACGATCCTGACCACTCCGGCCCAGACCATCCTCTTCCTCTCGGTGATCACCGCCTTCGATCGTCCCGACCTGACGGCCCACGCCGTGATCGCCCCGGCGGTCGTCTCGATGTGGGGCGCCTCGGTCTGGACGGGCGGCGCCATCGTCCGCAACGACCGCTGGGGGGCCATGCTCGAACTGCATGCCGCCACCCCCACCTCGTATGCGGTTCCGGTGATCGGAAGGATGTCGGCCACACTGCTTCTCTCGCTGGCGGCCATCCCGTTGGCGATGGCGACGGCCTGGCTGACCTTCGGACTGGATGTCGGCGTCCGGCACCCGTGGGTGCTGGCGGCGGCACTGGTGGTCACGACCGCCGCCATGGTTTCGACGGCGTTGATCTTCACCAGCATGACGGTGCTGTCCCGGGCGGCGATCACGTTCCAGAACTCGGCCTCGTATCCGATCCTGCTGTTGGGCGGGGCGTTCGTCCCCCTCGATCTGCTGCCCGGCTGGGTACACCCGATCGGGCGGCTCATCTTCCTGTCGTGGGGCACCGACCTGGTCAGGGATTCGATCACGGCGGCCACCGTCGAGGACCTCTGGCTCAGGCTCGGGATGGTGCTGCTGTTGGGAGCGGCAGGTCTTGCGGCCGGCACCCGACTCCTCCGCATGGTCATGCATCGGGTGACGGTGACCGGGGAGATCTCAGTCGCATGACCATCAGGATCGCCGCCAACGCAGCCCGGGTCGGCTATCGGGAGACCCGGTCCCAGTACACGTGGCGGTCGTGGCTGTTCGGCTGGGTGCTCCGACTCGTCGCTCAGACGCTGTTCTTTGCGGCGATGGGCATCCTGGTGGGGTCAGACGACCTCATCGAGTTCGCTCTGATCGGCAACGTGGCGGCCGGGGTGACGCTGATGGTGCTCGGCATCGGCCCCGACACCGCCTGGGAGCGATCCCAGGGAACCCTCCCACTGTTGATCGCCGCCCCCCGATCGCTGCTCCCGGTGTTCGCCGGGCGCAACGTGTTCCACCTGGTGCAAGGAGTCGGCGAGGGTCTGGTGATCTTCGTCCTGGTCGCTCCCTGGGTTGGCGTCGAGGGCAACTACCTGTGGCTTCCGCCGGCGTTGATGGCCATCGCGCTCGGCTCGTATGGCCTCGGGTTGTTCATCGCCGCCTTTGCCATCCGTAAGCCGCGGTGGGGCAACACCATCTACAACCTCGTCTACTGGACGACGGTGGCCATCGGCGGCGTCAACGTGTCCCGCACCGTGTTCCCGCACTGGGTGCAGCAGGTCGGTTCGTTCCTACCCCTCGTCCACGGGTTGACCGGGCTCCGGGAGTTGTTGTCCAACGGGTTCACCGGCGCGGCCGTCGGGCAACTCGGGTTGGAGTTGGCGGTGGGCGCCGCCTGGTTCACGGTGGCACTGGCCGGATTCGCCCTCTTCTCCCAAGGGGGCCGCAAGGACGGCACCATCGACCTGGTCGAGTGACCCCGTCAGTTCCGGCCTTCGATGCTGACGACGTTCCCGGTGGCAGCGGCACGGCGATGGGCGGCGATCGCCCGGTAGCCGTCCGACCGATACCACCGGTCGAGATGGTCCCGGGTGGGGAACTCGATCAGCACCGTTCGCGCGTAGGGCCACTCCCCCTCCAGCACCTCGGGGTCCTCGTCGACCGCCAGGACGGTGCCCGAGAACTCCTCGAGGAGAGCGGCGGTGCCTTCCAGGTATCGGGCGTACTCGACGGGATCGTGCACGTTCAACTGGGCGATGAAGAACCGTGCCATCAGGCGGAGGTGGCTGTGGCGTCGTAGTACGAGGCGGTCACCACCCGGGCGTCGATCTCGGCGGCCGCCGACTTGAAGGCCGCCACATGGGGGGTGGTCCGATGCCGTTCGAGATCGGCAGGGCTCTCCCATCCCTCGTGGGCGAGGAAGAGGCCGGTTTCCCCGAGATCCGACCAGAACTCGAAGAAGTTGCACCCCTCCTCCTCCCTGGTGGGATCGGCGAGCGCATCGGCGATCTCGGCGAACCGGGTGCGGTCATCGGGGTCGACACGGAATTCGATGGCAACGAGCAGCATGCTGGCCTCCTGGGAGTCGGAGGTGAGTATCCCATCCGGTGGTGTGCCGGCGCTGACGGGTTCTCCTTCTCTCCCGCCCCAGGGCGGGGGAGAAGGAGAACCCGTCGATGGACGAATCGCGCGGCTCTTCCTCTCTCCCGCGTAGCGGGGGAGATGCCCGCAGGGCAGAGGGGGCAGCCGCGGCCAGAGGAGACCGTCACCGTTTCCGGGGGTCGCCGGGTGAGACCCATCACCCTGGGGTGACGTTGATAAAGGTCACCCCTCTTGGCGAGGAAGGAACTACTTGGTCCGATTCAGAGGGCCGGATCCCATCTGAATGCCCACACGGCCGCATTGGGGCCATCGCGGCCCACAACGATCACGGTCGGGCTGCCACGGAGACGGGTCAGAGCGGTAGGTGCGACCGGAGCTACCGATTCGTGGTCACCGAAGAGAGCCGTGTTCTCAGGGACCCGAGACCAGATGACAAACGCGGAGGAGGTCCACACTGCACCGGTTGCATCGTCGTAGCCGATGGCGATACCGGGTGCATCACCGGGGCTCCATGTCGCCAGCCAGACCTGGTCACCGTCACCTCCGAGCACTGCTTCATCGTGGGGATTGCGAAACACGTCCGCGTTCTTGCACAAAACCCACTGCGCCGCATCCCAATCCCCGCCCGAGTCATCGGCACCGACCATCTGGAAGCACCCGTCCCAGTGGACATCATTCATGACTTGGTTCCCCGAGCCGCCGAGTGCGCCGCTGGCGTATCTGGTCCAGACGATCCCGTCATCGGAGGTCCACACCGCGGCGTCCTCGTCCCCACCCGAATCGTCCGAGCCCACCGCAACGAGCGCGCCCGAAGGACTAGTTTCGACCGACCGCATTTCCTGGTCGCCGGCGCCTCCAACCACGGTCTCGTCGATAACCGCCCGAGTCCAGGCGAGCCCGTCGAGGGAGGTCCAAACCGCGGCGTCCTCGTCCCCACCCGAATAGTCGGACCCGACCGCGATCAGGCCCGCACCGTATGCCGTCACCGACTCCATCCTTGAGTTGCCAAATGGCGTCTCGTCGTGCGGTACGCGGCTCCAATCATCAGCCCCGCCCAGGAGCCACACCGCACTGTCGTCGAAGTCGTAGCCAACGGCAACGAGGTCTCGCGAGCCACTTGTCAGTTGCACCACGGCCCGCATTCCCTGATCACCGGCACCACCAAAGACAGCTTCATCGTGAGGCACCCGGGTCCAATCGAATCCGGTGCAGGAAGTCCACACCGCCGCGTCCAAATCACCTCCGGAGTCGTCCTGGCCAACGGCGAAATAGCAGGAGGAGTGGTACCCGATCGCATTCATGGCCTGGCTTCCGGAACCGTCGATAAGAACCTGCTTGCCAGCCTCTTGGAAGACGACATCGCTGGGCAGTTGGGTCCACACCATTTCGCCAGCCACCCCCGCCTCGGTCGTCGTGGACGAGTCAGTTGCCGTGAGAGCAACTGTGGTGGCTGTGGTGGCTGTGGTGGCTGGCGCCGCGGTGTCGGCAACCGACGTGGACACGCCAAGCGTCGTTGCCATATCGCCAGCACCCGATCCTGCGAGCCGAACGAATCCCACCACCGCTCCGGTCACCACGACGACAGCGCCCGCCAACGCCGCCAACCGCCATCGTTTCAGCCAACGCGGAGCGCTGCGCCGGCCTGCGGGACCCGTCTCCGTTGGAGAGAGCGGTGCCCGGTCGGCGCTCCCCTCGGCTGTGCCGAGAATTGAAAGAGCCGAGGCGACGAGACGACCGATATGTGGCTTCCAAGACGGCGAGTACGCATCCAGCCAGTGGCGAGCCGACAGGTGAAGGAGCATGGCCCCGCTGGGATCGAGATTCTCGATACGGAACGGAAGGATCGCTACTTCCCGGGAAATCGCCAGGTTGAGTTCATCGAGAACTCGCTGGGACCGATTCGCGTTGCCGGAGAATACGAGAAGGAAGACCCTGCTCCCGCTGACCGCTCGTGCGATGGCGTCACCCCAATCGACGCCCGGGTCGATATCGCGAGGTGCATACCAGCACCGGACCCCGTCGCTCTCAAGCGCGGCAACAGCAGCGTCGGCTACAGCTCGATCCGTGGAGGAGTAACTGACGAAGACATCGTGCGCCAATATCGGAGTCCCTTCGGGTCATCACCCGTTCGAACCCTACACCCCGCGCTTCGGGCAACCCTTTGACGCCGAGCAACAGCACCCCCAAACTGCATCTCTGCTGACAGTCCACTGTCTGGGGTGGCGACTCTTGAGCACACACCATCATCGCCTCACGGAAGCGGCCACCACATGACCAGGTCGTCCACGCCGGATGGCTCTGCTCCCGTAGATCGGTAGAGCTGCCGAGCAGGTTCGTTCATGCGATCCAGCAGGACCCATGCCTTTGAAGCACCGTCCCGTGCAGCCCGGCTCAGGGCCTCTGAGACCATTCCCGAAGCCACGCCCCGGCGGCGACTCGATGGTGCGACGCCGACGTCGTAGATGATGAGCATCAAGCGCCCGTCGGCGCGGGTGACGAGGTAGCCGATCAAGTACCCGCTCGGTGCCTCACCGAAATAGCCCCCGATTGCGACTCCCGACGGATTCGACAGGAAGCGCCCGGCCGCATCATTGTCGATCGAGCGTTCACCGACCGCGTCGATCGCGGCGACCAAGTCGGCTGGGTCGGCCAATTGCTTCGCTGACACAAGCACAGAAAGAGCGTAGGCGCTCCGAGCAGGCAGAATGAGTCCACTGCTCCCTGGGGTGACGGCATGTCCTCCCTCCAGCAGTGCTCTCCCCCGCTTGCGGGGGAGATGCCCCCGGAGGGGGCAGAGGGGGAGTGCAGGCCCTCTGGTGGCGCGCAATACGCGCCCCTGGATGAGCACCGCCCCCCTCTGGCCCCGGCCTACCCGGCCGGGCCCATCTCCCCCGCTTCGCGGGAGAGAGCAAGAACCGCGCAGGGTCGCCGGCGCACCTCCCGAACGCGGCCGAGGCCCGGGCATTGCCCGGGCCTCGTTGGTAGCCCCGACCAGATTCGAACTGGCGTTACCGGCTTGAGAGGCCGGCGTCCTAGGCCTCTAGACGACGGGGCCGCTTCGGTCGATCACTCGACCTGCTCGGGGGGGAGGACTCGAACCCCCAATTACAGGACCAGAACCTGCTGTGTTGCCAATTACACCACCCCCGAAGGGCACAGGGAGGATACGGTCGGGGGTGCCCCATGGCAACCTGAGGCGAACCCGAGAATTCCGAGCGCCCAGGGAGACCAATCACACCCGGGTGGACCCCATGGCAACCTGAGGCGAATCCCGAGAATTCCGAGCGCCCAGGGAGACCAATCACACCCGGGTGGTTCCCATGGCAACCTGAGGCGAATCCCGAGATTTCCGAGCGCCCACCGCAAGCCGACCTCAGAGGCGGGCGGCCGCTCCGGCGAGCCGCGCCAGGGTTGGGCCCCTCCCCAACGCCTCCAGCGACTCGAACAGCGGGGGGCTCACCGACGACCCAGAGACCGCCACTCGCAGCGGCTGCAATCCCTTGCGGGGCGACAACTCCAGGGTCTCCAGCATCGCCCGCAGCGCCTCCTCGATGGCCGCCGTCTTCCACTCCGGGATCACGCTGAGCCGGTCCATGGCCGCCGCCAGCACGGCGGGGATCTCGTCGGCGGTCATCACCTTGGCCCAGGAGTCCTCGTCGTAGCCGATCTCGTCCACGAACAGGAACCGCACCTGCGGCGCCACCTCGGTCAGCAGCTTGGCCCGCTCCTGCACCAACGGGGCGATGAACGCCAGCCTGGCCAGTTCCTCGTCGTCGAGGCCTCGTTCCAGGTCGGCCTCGATCAACGGAAGCGTCCTCGCCAGGAAGTCGTCGACCGCCAACTCGCGCAGGTACACGCCGTTCATCCACTCCAGCTTGGCGGGATCGAAGATCGCCGGGTTGCGGGAGACATCGGACAGTTCGAAGCGCTCCACCATGTCGGCGAGAGCCACCACGGTCTCGTCGACCCCCGGCGACCAGCCGAGCAGGGCCAGGTAGTTCACCATCGCCTCGGGGATGATCCCCCGCTCCCGGTAGGCCCGGATGGCGGTGTCGCCGTGGCGCTTGGAGAGCTTGCGCCCGTCGGGGCCCATCAGCAGCGACAGGTGGGCGTAGACGATCGGTTGGCCGCCGAGCGCCTCGGTCAGCAGGATGTGCTTGGGGGTGGAGGAGAGCAGGTCCTCGCCGCGCACCACGTGGGTGATCCCGAAGTCGACGTCGTCTACGCTGCTGGCCAGGTGGTAGGTGGGCGAACCGTCGCTCCTCAAGATCACGAAGTCGTCGACGTTGGCGTGGTCGATGTCCATCTCGCCGCGCACCTCGTCACGGAAGGCGGTCGCCCCCGGGCGGGGGACGGCAAAGCGCACCGAGGCCGCCTCCCCCGCCCCACGGCGGGCGAGGGCGGTGGTGGGAGAGATCGACCGGCAGCGCCCGTCGTAACCGGGGGGCCTTCCCTCGGCCATGGCGGCCCGGCGTCGCTCGTCCAACTCGGCGGGGGTGCAGAAGCAGGGATACGCCGTCCCGACGGCCAGCAGGGCGTCGGTCACTTCGTGGTAGCGCTCCAGGCGCAGGGTTTGGCGGTACGGGGCGTGGGGGCCCCCCACCTCGATGCCCTCGTCCCACTCGAGGCCCAGCCACCGCAGGTGCTCCAGGATGTCGTCCTGGTACTCCTGGGTGCTCCGCTCGGCGTCGGTGTCGTCGGAGCGGACGATGAAGGTCCCCCCATGGTGGCGGGCAAAGAGCCAGTTGTAGAGGGCCGTCCGGCCGATCCCCACGTGGAAGTAGCCGGTCGGCGAGGGGGCGATGCGCACTCGAACAGTCATGAGGCCGCCACGTTAGGACGGCCGGACCGGTCGGACCTCATCGGCGGATCACCGGGTTGACCAGCGAGCCGATCCGCTCGATCTCCACCTCGACCCGATTCCCGGCCACCAGGGGGCCGACCCCCGCCGGGGTCCCGGTCAGGATCACATCACCCGGCAGCAGGGTCATCACCCTGCTGATGAAGGCGACGATCTCCGCCACCCCGAACACCATGTCGGCGGTGGTCCCCGACTGCCGGACCTCCCCATCCACCCGGCAGGTGATGGCGAGCCCTTCGAGGGGATCGACCTCCGTCTCGATGGCGGGACCGAGAGGGCAGAACGTGTCGAATCCCTTGGCCCGCGACCATTGCCCGTCCTTGCGCTGGAGGTCGCGGGCCGATACGTCGTTGGCGGCCGTGTAGCCCAGCAGGTGGGCCCCGACGTCTTCGATGGCCACGTTGCGGGTAACGGTGCCCATCACCACCGCCAACTCGGCCTCGTGCTCCACGTGCGAGGAATCGGGCGGCAGCACGATCGGCGCCAGCGGCCCGATCACCGCGGTGGCGGGCTTCAGGAAGATGAGCGGCTCCTCGGGCACCGCCACGGCATGCTCGGCGGCGTGGTCCGGGTAGTTGCGGCCCACCCCCACCACCTTGGTCGGGAAGACCGGGGCCAGCAGGTGGGCCTCGGCGAACCCGACCACCACCTCGGTGGGCTCCCAGGCGACGAACGGGGTCCCCCGGTAGATCCTGATCCCCTCGGGCTCCACGCCCCCGTAGGCGATCTCGTCGCTGCCGGTGCGGATGCGGACGATCTTCATGGGTAGTACTCGTCGGGATGGAAGCGGGCGAGACGCTCTCGCTGCGCGGCGGGCATGTCATCGAGTGCCTTGACGAAGTGCTCGACGTTCACAGCCAGGTACAGCGCCTTGCACTCGATCAGCACCTCCCCGGACCCGTCGATCCCGACCGCCTGCGCCCACAACTTGCGGCCGTCGCGTTCGGTGAGCCAGGCCTCGCCGCGCACCGTCTTGCCCAGCGGGATCGGCCGGCGATAGTCGATCGAAAGGTGAGCCGTCACGGCCGGGACGAGATGGGCCACCGGGACGAACCCCATCAGATCGTCGAAGAAGGCGGCGATCGCTCCCCCGTGCACCACGCCCGGCCCGCCCTGGAACCAGGGAGCGAACTGGATGTCGGCGACGACCAGGTCTCCCTCGATGCGGGCCTCGAGTCGAAGGCCCTGCTCGTTCTCGGGACCGCAGCCGAAGCACCACGGGAGATGGAACGGAGGGATCCTGGCAGCCGCCGGCATGGGGATCGCCCGGTCCTGAGGCCGCTCCATCACAGGGCGATGAGGGCTTCGCCGGCCGCGGCGCGCCGGTTGACCTCGGCGAGCGATGCGATCAGTACGGTCCCGTCGACAGCGGCGACCAATGGCCGGGACGCGGCCGGGTGATGGGCGAGTCCCGCCACCGCGGCGGCCCTGGCGGCAGCCACTCCGGTAGCGGCCGGTCCGGCGTACCCGAGGATCACCTCGGCGACCTCGGCGTCGCCCACCACCGGGGCCCGGCCGAAGCGAGCGGCCCGGGCCGACATCACGGCGGCGATGGCGGCCACCGCATCCCGGCGCTGCTCTCCGGGAGCGGTCTGGATACTCCGGTCCGACAGGAGCCGGAGGGCATAGCCGGCGTCGGGCCCCGGGTTGCCGAAGCGGCCGCCCCTGGGCACCGCGGCCGGGGCGCCGAGTTCACCCACCCGGCCCGGCGACCAGCGGCGCGGTGTGCCCGGGTGATCGGTGGGACGCGGCAGATCGGCCATCACCAGTTCGATGTTCGGCTGCTGGCCCACGAGACCTCCTTTGGCTCCGTCCGCTATGTTGTCACCCGAGGTGGCGGCCGTGCCAATCGAGGATGGCCTCGAACCGCTGCTTGCGGTAGGCGGGCTTGCCTCCCCTGGACAACTCGTGGCTGCTGGCCGGGAACCGCAGCATCTCGACGTCGACCCCGTTGGCCACCAGCACCGCAAACAACTGCTCTCCCTGCTCGATCGGGCACCGGTTGTCGGCCTCCGAGTGGAGGATCAGGGTGGGGGTCGCGATCAGGTGGGCCCGCGACATCGGACTCGCCTTCCAGAGGGTGTCGATCTCACCCGGCGGGATCTCCCCCAGGTACATCCGGGGGAAGCGGGGACCGATGTCCGAGGTCCCGACAAACGACGTGAAGGCGTAGAGGCCCCGTTCGGCAACGGCCGAGCGGAACCGATCGTCGGCGGCCAGGATCCTGGCGGTCATGAACCCGCCGTAGGAGCCCCCCATGATGCCGAGGCGCCCGGCGTCGAGTCGGGGGAAGCGCTCCAGTGCCGCATCGAGGGCGGCCAGGACGTCCTCGAGATCGGGCGGCCGGTCCTCGGTCCACCGCCCCACCGGGGTGCGCAGGAAGTCGCGCCCCTTGCCGCTGGAGCCGCGCGGGTTGCAGGCGACGACCCCGTACCCGGCCCCGGCGTACACCTGGAACTCGTCGAAGAACCCGAACCCGTACTGGGTGGCGGGCCCGCCGTGGATGTTGAGCAGGGCCGCCACCGGGGCATCGCCGGGCGGCAGCAGCACCCAGACATCCAGTTCGGCGCCGTCGTGCTCGACGACGAAGTGCTCCGGTTCGATCATGCCGGCGGCGAACTCCCCGTTGAGATCGGTGAGGCGGCGCTCCTCGCCGGCCTCCCACCACCACAACTCGCCGGGGTTGGTGAGCGTAGTCGCCGTGAAGGCGAACGCAGTGCCATCGGGACGGGTCGAGGCCCCGGTGACGAGCCGGTCTCCGCCGGCGACGTCCTCGGTGGTGCCATCGGGGTTCACCACGATCAGCCGCACCCGGCCGGCATCCTCGAGTGCCGTGAGGCAGGACCCGTCTTCCCGCCACTGCGGCCCGGCCGGGGTGACCGCCGGTGAGGGCGGGATCGGGCTCCGGTCGAGGCCAGCCGTGAGAGGTTCGAGACCGCCGGCCCCCACCCGGTACAGCACGGAGACATCGGGATAGCCCCACACGTCCTCGACGCCCACCACGTGGGCAGTCCCGGCGCGGTCGTAAGAGACATGGCCCCACATCCCGATGCCGGTGAGGGCGCGCTCGCCGCTCCCGTCGACTGCGATCTCCCAGGCCTGGGTGCCCGAGTCGAGGGCCCGCTCCGGATGGCGGGCGCTCAGCAGGGCGACGGCGGCCCCATCGGGGCGCCAGGCGATGCCGCCGTGGTGGAAGGACCCCCCGGTCAGCGCGGTGGGAGCGGTCTGCGCCGCACCCGATGCCTCCACCAGGTAGAGGTGGCTGTGCCGGTCGTGGAGCCAGCCCACGGTATCGAAGCGGTATCCGAAGGCATCGATCCGCCTCGGCTGCTTGGCCCGCCGATCCTCGTCGAGATCGGCCCAACCTTCGGCCCAGGTGACGCCGATGACGGCCAGGGTGACGCCGCCCGGCGACCACTCGACCTCGCGTGCCCCCAGATCGAACGAGGTCACCACGGCCGCCTCGCCGCCGCCGGCCGCCATCACTGCCACCTGGGACGGTTCCTTGTCCTTGCCGGTGGCGCGCAGGAACGCCAGACGGCTCCCGTCGGGAGACCAGCGGGGGTAGGTGTCGGCAGGGCCGTGGGTGAAGGGGCGGGCGGTCGCCCCGTCCCACACCCAGATGCACCGCTGGTAGCGGTCCGTCTCCAGGTCCATGCGGCTGACCACGAAGGCCACCCTGATTCCGTCGGGGTGCAGGCAGGGGTCGGAGACGGCCGCAAACCGGCCGAGGTCATCTGGTCGCATGCCCGAGGAGGGTAGCCGTTGGCCACAGGGGCAAACCGCTACCCTCGATCGGGTGCACCGGCTCATCGCATCCACCTTCGGCCTCGGTCTCATCCCCCGCCGCCTGTGGGGATCCGACAACGGGGCGGGCACCTTCGGAGCCGCCTTTGCATGGGCGCTCGGCGGGACTCTGCTGCTCACCGGGGCCGGGTGGTGGTGGGTCGGGGTGGCGGCCATCGCCGCCACCACCGCCTCGGGGTGGTCGGCCCGGCGGTTCGCCCATCTCGGCGATCCCGGCTGGATCTGCATGGACGAGACGGCCGGCTCACTGCTGGCGATGGTCGGGTTGGCCGGGTGGCCCTGGTTGATCGCCGCCATCGTGGCCAGGGCGGCCGACATCTGGAAAGTGCTGCCCGGCGTGCCGCAGGCCGAGCGGCTGCCGGGGGCCATCGGCATCACCGCCGACGATCTGGTGGCCGGTCTCTACGGATTGGCGGTCGGCTGGGGCCTCACCGCCGCCGGCCTCTGATCTAGCCCCACCCCGGGGGCACTCAGTCCCGGGACCGCCCGCCCGCCTCGAGGACGCCGATGACGGCCTCGGCGACCTCCATCCCGGCCCGGGCCTGGGCCTCGACGGTGGATGCGCCGAGATGGGGCGTGACCACAACCCCTGCCAGATCGAACAGCGGGCTCTCGGTCAACGGCTCCTCCGCGAACACATCGAGGGCCGCCCCGGCCACCCGGCCGGACCGGATCGCCCCGGCCAGCGCCTCCTCGTCGACCACACCGCCGCGCGAGGTGTTGACGATGCGGATGCCCGGCTTGGCCCGCCCGAGCGCCTCGGCGCCGATCAGGCCCTCGGTCTCCCCGGTCAAGGGGAGATGCAGGGTGACGAAGTCGGCCTCGGCCATCAGGTCGGCGAGGTGCTGCCTGGGCTCGATCCCGATGTCCCGGACCCGATCCGCCCCGAGGTGGGGGTCGTAGGCGATCACCCGCATCCCGAAGGCCTCTGCGAGTCGAGCCACCAGTGTCCCGATCCGCCCCAGGCCCACCACTCCGAGGGTCTTGCCGTGCAACTCGACCCCCGTGAATCGCTCCCGCTCCCACGATCCGCCGCGCAGGGCCCGATCGGCTTCGGGGATGCCGCGCGCCTGGCTCAGCAGGAGTGCCAGGGTGTGCTCGGCGGCGGAGATGGCGACCGCGCGGGGAGCGGCGACCACCACCACTCCGGCGGCGGCGGCGGCGGCGATGTCGATGTTGTCCACGCCGGTGCCCGCCCGTCCCACCACCTTCAGGTTCGGCGCCGCCGCCAGCAAGGCGGCGTCCACGCTGGTGGCCGAGCGGACGATCAGAGCATCGGCGGCCGCCAATCTGAGCCGCAGGCCCTCCGGCGACAACCCGATCGCCTGATCCACCGTGGCGTGCTCGCCCAGATAGGCGAGGCCGGCATCGGCAATGGTCTCGGCGACGACGATGAGCATGACCGGCATTGTGGCGGATGTGGGTGACTGGGCGAATCGACGCCGGGTCAGCGGATGTTGAAGTACCAGTACCAGACGCCGGCACTCAGCAGTCCGGCGAAGACGGCGGTCTTGAAGAAGTGCTTGAAGATCCCGAAGACGAAGAAGAGGGCGGCCAGGACGCCGACCCCGATTAGCACGCCGAGCAGCACCGGGTCGGCCTTGGCGGCTTCGACGAGTTCTTCGGTCGGCACAGCGAGCAGGCGGGTGATGTGGAGCATTGACAACATGTCTGCCAGGTTACCTCCCGGGGCCGATTGGCGGCGCGGCCAACCGCCCGATCTGCCGTAATCTGAGGCCGTGACGTTTCGAGATCGCGTCCGCCCCGACCGGGACCCTGCCGGTGGGCCCGGCCCCAACCCGCTCATCGCAGCCCTGCTGTCGCTGGTCTTCCCCGGCGCCGGCCATGTGTACGCCGGCGAGCGCGCCCGCGGGTGGCGCTACGTCAAGATCACCGCCCTGATCGTGGTCCCGCTGCTGGTGTTGCTGGCCTTCGTGGTGCTGTTCACCGACCTCGGAGGCAAGATCTCGCTGATCCGCCCGTTCTTCGAGAAGCCCTGGCTGTTGATCGCCCTGCTGATCCCCAACGCCCTGCTCCTGGTGTTCCGGGCCTTCACCGTGGTGGATTCGTACTACGTGGCGGCCCGGGCCGGCAGTCGTGACACCCGCATGACGGCCGTCTTCGCCATCGGCCTGGTGTTCCTGCTGTTGCTGGTCCTGTACCCCCACGGATACGCCGGGCACCGGATCCTGGTGTCCTACGAGGGGCTCACCTACGACCTCTCCAGGGACACCCGCCAGGAGGGTGTCGGCGGCTCCAGCACCACCGACCCCACCGGGAGCACGATCGCTCCCCCGTCGTCGGTGGTCACCGAGGCGACCTCCACCACCGCACCGGGGCCCGACCCGTTCGAGGGCCTCGATCGGATCAACGTGCTCCTGATGGGCGGCGACTCCGGCGTCGACCGTCAGGGGATCCGCACCGACACCATGATCGTGGTCTCCATCGACCCCTCCACCGGGTGGACCGCCATGCTCAGCGTGCCCCGCAACGACATCAACGTGCTCTTCCCCGAGACGCTGCCCGCCTACGACGCCTACGACTGCCACTGCTACCCGGCGCTGCTCAACCTCCTCTACGGCTGGGCGTTCGAGGAGAATCATCGGGCACTCTTCCCCGGCAGCGACAACCCCGGCGGGGTGGCCATGAAGGAGACGATCGGCCACCTGCTGGGCATCGACATCCAGTACTTCGCCCTGGTGGACCTGGTCGGCTTCGTCGACATCATCGACGCCCTCGGCGGCATCACCATCAACGTCACCGAAGCGGTCTACGACTCCAACTACCCCCATGAGGACGGCACCTGGGAGGTCATCGACATCCCGGTGGGCGTCCAGGAGATGGACGGGCACACCGCACTCGCCTACGCCCGTTCCCGGGAGCAGACCGACGACTACAACCGGATGGGCCGCCAGCGCTGCGTGCTCGAGGCATTGGCCCAGCAGGCCGACCCGGTGCGACTGATCAACGAGTTGCCGACCATCGTCCCCGCCATCGCCGACAGCCTCGTCACCGACATCCCGGTGAGCGACTTCCCCAACTTCCTGGATCTGCTCCGGGTCGCCGACCTGGAGAACATCGTCTCGATCCGCTTCATCTTCGACGCCCCCGAGTTCGCCGGGACCTCGAAGTCGTATGTGGCCGAGTGGATCGGCGACGGCTACCCGTTCCCCGACTACGAATTGATCCAGCAGACCGTGGCCACCGCGTTGAGTCTTCCCCCCGCCGATGCCATCGCCGCCCTCAACCTGCAGCCGATCGACGAGGTCTGCGGATAGGCGGCGCACCCGTCGGCATCCGGTACGCTTGGCCCGCCCTCCGGACCCGGGAGCACATCACTCGCCATGACCGACATCGTCACGCGCCCCAGTCGCTGGATGCGGATCGTGTATGCGATCTGGCGGCGCCGCCACCGCTGGCTGGCGGTGGCCGACGCCCTGATGTGGGCCATGGCCCTCCCCCTCGCCACCTTCGCTCGCTACGAGTTCGCGGTGGGCGAGATCAACCGGGGCGGCCTCATCCTCGGGGTGATCATCGTGATGCTGGTGCATGTGATCGCCGGCGTCGCCACCGGGCTGTACCTGGGCCGTCACCGCCTCGCCTCCTTCGACGAGGTGCGCTGGGTGGCGATCACCGCACTCATCCCGGTGGCCGTCCTGCTGGTCATCCTCCTGTTCACACCCGGCGAGAACCTGGTGCCCCGCAGTGCGATCCTGGCGGCCGCCGCCTACCAGGTGGTCGGGTCGCTGGCGGTCCGCTACATCCTCCGGGTGATGGTGGAGCAGCGCCGCCTCTCGGCCCACCCGACCGCCGGCCGCCTGTTGATCTTCGGGGCCGGGGATGCCGGATACCAGGCGTTGCGCCTGCTGCGGGACGACACCTCCTCCGAGTACCTGCCGGTCGCCTTCCTCGACGACGACCCGGAACGGGCCCGGCTCCGGCTCGGCGGCCTGCCCCTGGTCGGAGGCCGGGACCAGATCGAGCATGCCGCCAAGCGGTTCGAGGCCGGTGCGCTGCTGATCGCCATGCCCTCGGCGCAGCACAGCGACGCCATGGAGGTGGCCGACCTCGCCCAGCAGGCGGGTCTGGCGGTCCGGATCCTGCCCCCGATGGCCAAGTTCCTCACCGACCCGGTCGAGGTCAGAGACATCCGCAAGGTCACCCTGGCCGACTTCCTGAGCCGCGACGAGGTCCACCTGGATCTGGTGAGGATCGCTGAGTACCTCGAGGGGCGCCGGGTGATGGTCACCGGGGCGGGCGGGTCGATCGGCGGCCAGATCTGCGAGACGGTGGCGGGTTTCGGGCCGGAGCGGCTGACGATGGTCGATCACAACGAGAACGGCCTCGCCGGCCTCCAGTTGCGGATGGAAGGCAGGGCCCTGCTGGAGAACCCCTCACTGGTACTCGCCGACATCCGGGACCGGGACGGGATGCGCAGGGTGCTGGAGCAGCACCGCCCCCAGGTGGTGTTCCACGCCGCCGCCCACAAGCACGTCACCTTCCTGGAACGCTTTCCCCGCGAGGGCCTGCTGACCAACGTGTTCGGCACCCGCAACATGCTGGACGCCGCCGCCGAAGTTGGCGTCGAGCGGTTCGTCAACATCAACACCGACAAGGCGGCCGACCCGGTCAACGTGCTCGGCCTGACCAAGCGCCTCGGCGAGATGCTGACCTCCCACTACGGCGCCACCCTCGACCGTCCCTACATCTCGGTGAGGTTCGGCAACGTGCTGGGGAGCCAGGGCTCGGTCATACCCATCTTCCGGGACCAGTTGCAGCGGGGCGAGACCCTGACGATCACCGACCCGGAGGCGACCCGCTTCTTCATGACCCTGGAGGAGGCGGTCCAACTGGTGGTGCAGGCCGGAGCCATCGGCACCGGCGGCGACGTGATGGTGCTCGACATGGGCGACCCGATCCCGATCGTCGATCTCGCCCGCCGGTTGGCCGCCGAGATCACCCCCGGCCACGCCCCCACCTTCGAGTACACCGGCCTCCGTCCCGGGGAGAAACTCCACGAGACCCTCGTCAGCACCGACGACATCGACAAGGGCAGGCCTCACGAACTGCTGCTGTGCTTTCGGGTGCCGCCGATCACGCCCACCGACCCCGACGGCCTGCTCGGCTATGGGGGCGGTTCCGAGTTGATCGCGGCAATGGAGCGGCTGATCGGGTCGATCCGCGCCGGGTCCTGACCCCGTCGGGCCGCTTCAGGGTCGGGGTCGTCCCAGCAGTGCTCCGAGCACGTGCACGACGGTGTCGGCGAGCACCCGCAGGTCGGACCCCACCGTCCGCCGCTCCAGGTACTCCAACTCGACGTCGAGTTTGGGGCCGAGCAGGTGCTCGAGGTAGTACTCCTCGGCATCGGCGCCTGCGGGGATGGTGGCGACCTGCTCCCGTTCGTAGAAGAGGCTGCCCGGACTGGTGACGCCGGGCCGCACCCGGAGGGTCTCCCGCTGCCGGGGGGTGTAGCGGTCGACGATCCCGGGGTCCTCGGGCCGGGGCCCCACCAGCGCCATGTTGCCGGTGATCACATTGGCGAACTGGGGGATCTCGTCGATCTTGGTCTTGCGGAGGATGGCGCCCACCCGCGTTATCCTCGGATCCCCGGGTGCGGTGATCGGCCCGCCCACCGCGGCGGCGTCGGCCACCATCGTGCGGAACTTCCACATGCGGAACTCCCGCCCCTCCCGGCCCGACCGGGGTGCTCCATAGAGGATCGGGCCTCGGGACCCGACCCGGACCGCAACCGCCGCCACCAGCAGCACCGGTGAGGAGACGATCAGCACCGTCGCCGCCACGACCAGGTCCAGCAGGCGGCGGACGGCCCCGTCCCACGACACCGCCATCAGCAGCACTCCCGGTCGCTCACGACGCCGCCCGGGCCGCCGTCCGGCAGGCGGCGAGGACCCGATCCACGTCGGCATCGGACATCCGGGTGTAGATGGGGAGGCTGAGGCAGGAGGCGTAGTAGGCCTCGGCTCCCGGGAACCGGTCTCCGGAGAGGCGGTAGGTGTCCCGGTAGTAGGGCATGCGGTGCAGTGGGATGAAGTGGACCGAGGTCCCGATGCCGGCTGCGGCCAGGGCGGCCACCAGGTCGTCGCGGGCGAGGCCCTCGGGAAGCCGCACCACGAACAGGTGCCAGGCATGGCGGTCCCCGGGGCGGTCCACTCTCAGCGGTTCGATGCCGGTGCCCGCCAACCCCTCGCGGTAGCGCCCGGCGATGGCGGCCCGCCGGGCCCACAGGTCCTCGGAGCGCCGCAACTGCTCGATCCCCATCGCGGCGGCGATGTCGGTCATGTTGTACTTGAACCCGGGGGCGATCACCTCGTAGTACCAGCCCGGGTCGTCCCGGTTGTAGCGGTCCCAGGCGTCCCGATCGATCCCGTGGAGGCGCATCACCTTCATCCGGGCAGCCGCCCCGGCATCGGCGGTGGTGATCATGCCGCCCTCTCCGGTCGTGAGCGCCTTGGTGGCATAGAAGGAGAACACCGTGAAGTCGCCGATCGACCCGATCGGCCGGCTGTGATGAGTGGCGGGGAACGCATGGGCGGCGTCCTCGACCACCCGGGCGCCGATGGCGCCGGCCACCTCGACCAGGCCGTCCATGTCGCAGGCCTGGCCGGCCAGGTGGACTGGCATCACCGCCGCCACCCGCCACCCGGCCGCCTCGGCCCGCCCGATCGCCTCCCGGCAGTGCTCGGGCGCCATCAACCCGGTGGCAGGGTCGACGTCGGCCAGCACCGGGTGCGCCCCCAGGTAACGGACCGTCTCGGCGCTGGCGGCGAACGTGACGGTCGGCACGATCACGGCGTCGTCGGTGACGACCCCCGACGCCTCCAGCGCCAGATGGAGGCCCGAGGTGGCCGAGTTGACCGCCAACGCGTGCGGTGCCCCCACCGCCTCGGCGAACTGCTCCTCGAATTGGTGAACCCGGGGCCCGGTGGTGATCCACCCCGACCGCAGCGCCTCGACCACCGCGGCGATCACGCCGTCTCCGATGTCGGGCAGTGCAAATGGGATGCGGGGCTCGGACACTCCCGGTGCGCTCGCCTCGGCCATGTGGATCCCTTCCTGAGCCGCCCGGCCCTTCCGGCCCGGGGACGGCCACATCCTACGGCCCCCGTCCCCGGCGGTGAGCCGCTCCGGACCCATCAGTCGAACTCGAGGACGTAGCGATGCATCGGCCGCCCCTCGAAGCTCTCGAAGCTCGACTCGAGGTGCAGGCCGCACCGCTCGTAGAACGCGAGTGCCGCCTCGTTGCCCTCGGCATCGGTGGTCAGATAGAGGCCGGACGCCAGTCGGCGGCGGGCCTCGGCGGACCATCCGTCGAGGAGGACCCGCCCCAGTCCCCCCTCCCGCACATCCGGGCTGACCGCGATCGAAGCCAGATAGGCAAGCCGCCCTCCGGGCGGCGGGTGGCCGACGGCTCGGAGACGGCGCAGCAGCATCGGGAGCAGCCGGGGGCGGGCCAGCAGCGTCGGGAGAGCGGCCCATCCAAACGACCACACCCGGGTCCGGAACAGCCGGGCATAGGACGACTCCGGCCCGGCCGTCCCCGCCGCCAGGCCCACCACCAGGCCGGTGACCTCGTCCCTGATCACGTACCCGAAGCCGTCATCGGCCTCGACGATCGCCCGGTACAGGCGCCGGAGAAAGCGGGTTCCCAGGGCGGTCAGGAAGAAATCCGGGAAGGCGGCGGCATGCAGGTTCGCCGCCCCGTCGACGTGGCCGATGTCCATCGGGAAGAGGCGCTGCGCCATGCCCGCCACCCTACCGCTCGCAACCCGGCCCTCACCCCTCGGTACGGCGGACGACGGCGCCCAGCCACCGCAGGTCGCTGCGGAGACCGGACACCGAGAACACGGCACCCGCCGCCGGCAACTCACCGCACGATCGCAGCCCGACCCAGAGCACCGCCGCCCCCACCAGATGCGCCAGGCCCAC
>JAHJML010000232.1 GCA_018821365.1 Actinomycetota bacterium
GACAAGGGCCGGCGGCCGTGGTCTCGGCGGCGACTGTGGTCTCGGCGGCGACTGTGGTCTCGGCGGCGACTGTGGTCTCAGTAGCAGCTGTGGTCTCAGTAGCAGCTGTGGTCTCAGTAGCAGCTGTGGTCTCAGCAGCAACCGTGGTGGTAGCGGCGCCGTCGTCGCCGCAGGCGGCTATCAGAAGCGCCAGCGCCAGCAGCAGCGCCATCGGTGAGCGAAGGCTTCTCATGTTCATCTCTTCCTCTCTTGCCAATTCCTGACCATGCACTGTTGGTGCAATGACAGATCGCCCCCTTCGTCCCTGTCTCTTCCTGTTTCCCGGGTCTGACTCCCTCCTACTCGACGCCCTCGTAGACTTGTCCAAGGCCTGCCGGGGCGGCCATCCTGCGCCGACTGCCCCAGGCCATGAGCACGACCAGGGTCAGCACATAAGGAATGGTGCTGAGCAGGAACGGAGACACCTGGATCCCGCTCGACTGCAGCAGCAACTGGAATGCCACCGCGCCACTGAAGAGCAACGCCCCGGCGATGGCATAGAGCGGATGCCACTTTGAGAAGATGACCAATGCGATGGCGATGAACCCCAAACCGGCCGTCATGTATTCAGTCCAGTTCATCGCATAGGCGATGGAGAGGTGTGCGCCGCCAACGCCGGCCAGCGCCCCTCCCAGCCACAGCGCTTGGAAGCGGATGAGCCGTGGATTGCGCCCGGAGGCAAAGGCCGTATCGGGGCTCTCGCCGACCGCTCTCACCCCCAGCCCCCAGCGCGTACGGAAGAGCAACCACCAGATGGCGATGGCGACCGGCACGGCGAGGTAGATGAGGATGTCGAAGCGCAGGAGCGATGCATAGAGCTTTGGCAAGCCGGAGGACCCGGGTACGGCCAGCCGTGGGAGTCCAACGATCTTCGCCCCGACGAATCCCTTGCCGATCAGCGCACTCAGCCCAAAGCCGAAGAACATCAGCGCCAGGCCGCTCGCCAACTGGTTCGCCTTGCGGTTGACCACCAGGTAGCCAAGGATCATGTTCATCAGGCCGCCGGCGATCACCGCCGCGAGCACGCCCAGGTAGGGGTTGCCCGTCAGGGACGTCACCGCGAAGCCAGTCGAAGCGCTCACCAGCAGCACCCCTTCGAGACCCAGATTCACGATCCCGGATCGTTCGCTGACGATTTCGCCCAGGGTGGCGTAGAGCAGCGACGCACCCGAGAACACGGCGCTCGAAAGGACCCCCAGCAGAGCGAGTTTGCTCATGATTCAGCCTTCTTCCGGGTGAAGCTCGGCCGGGCCAGGACGACGAACAGCGTCATCGCCAGCAGGATGTTGATCACCGAATAGGGCAGATCGCGGGTCAACTGCAGGAGGTTGCCGCCGGTCAGGATGATCGCCACGACGAAGGACGTCACCACGATGCCGATCGGTGAGCCGTTTGCCAGCCAACTGACGAGGAAGCCCATGAATCCGATCCCCCTGGAGAAGTTCGCCAACAGCACGCCGTAGTACCCCGAGACCAGGACCATCCCGGCCAGACCAGCGATGGCGCCGCCCAGGCACATCACCACGATGACGTACTTGCGGTTCGGGATTCCGTTCAATCTGCCGGCCTGGTGATTCCAGCCCAGGCCGCGCATCTCGAGGCCCCATCGGGTGGACCGCATCACGAACCAGAACACGGCCAGCAGTGCGAGCCCCAGGATCAGGCCGAGACTGATGCGCGTGCCAAAAAGCGTTGGTAGGCGTGCCGACGCCGAGAAGATCGGAGTCTTGTTCGTGTCCATCGGCGAGTGCCAATAGCCGAAGACGAAGAAAGCCACGATCATGGGGGCGACGGGATTGAGGAGCAAGGTCGAGATCGTCTCGCTGACGATGCCGCGGGCACGCAGTACTCCTGGGACCGCTGCCCAAGCTGCGCCGCCGATCATGCCCAGCAGGACCATGATCGGCAGCAGGAACCATCCCGGGAGCCCGCCGAAGGTCAGCGCCGCCCAGGTCGCCAGGCACGCCCCCATGTACATCTGGCCTTCGCCACCGACGTTGATCAGGCCGATACGGGAGGGAAGCGCCACCGCGAGTGCGGTGAGCAGCAGAGGGGTCATCGCAACTAGCACTTCCGAGAGCCCGTAGCGGCTACCGAGCGTGGATACGAAGATGTCCCGATACGAGTCAATAGGGTTGCTGCCGGAGATCAGGAGGATCAGCCCGAACAGCCCGAATCCGAGCAGGAAGACGCCGCCATAGCGGATGGAGATTTGGGCCAGGCTGGCCCAAAAAGCAGCGGCGCCTCGGCGGCCGGGTGTGTTACCCATACGCGAATTGGGAGCCGGTCATCAGCCGCCCCACCTCGTAGATGTCCGCGTCTGCCGTCCGGAAGTCACCGACGATTCGACCTGCGTGCATGACCACCATCCGGTCGCTGTACTCGGACAACTCCTCCAGATCCTCCGAGATCAGGAGCACGCCCGCCCCCTGATCCCGTGCCTGAACCAGCGCAGCCCGTGCGGCGTGGACACTCTGTACATCGAGTCCGTGGGTCAGGTAAGAGGCGATGATCAGACGCGGTTCGTGGGACAACTCACGGGCGATCACCGCGCGCTGCAGGTTGCCTCCGGAGAGTGATCGTGCGAGAAGGTGTGGCGGAACCCGGAAGCCCAGGCGCTCCCATGTCAGTTCGGTATCCGATTCCACCGCCTGCCAGTCGATACTCAGGCCACCTCGCCGGGAGTAGCGCCGGGTCTGCGTGATCGCCATGTTCTGAAGGACCGTCATATGGGGGTTGACGGCCATCGCCAGTGGGTTTTCGGGGATGTAGGCGACCCCGGCGCGGCGGACGTCACCGATCGAACGCCGTGTGAAGTCCTCGCCAAATAGCCGTTTCGTGCCCTGGATGCAGGGGGCGCTGCCCAGGATCAGCTCGCCGAGTTCCTTCTGCCCATTCCCCGAGACACCGGCTACTCCGACGATTTCCCATGGACGGATGACCAGGTCGATCTGTTCGAGGCTGGTCGCCGCCCCTTCACCACGGGTATACGCCTGCTGTAGTTCGAGCACGGGCGGCCCTTCGGCCGACTCGGCCGTGCTGCGGGAAACCGGGGCGATGGTGAGGTCACGATCAAACATGAGCCTGACCAGGCCGGTTTCCGTTGCATCGGTGCGCTCCACTTGTCCAGCGACCCGGCCCTGTCTGAGGACCGTGATCCGGTCGGCACACTCCAGGACCTCGTTGAGCTTGTGGGTGATCAAGATGACGGACAACCCATCGTCGACCAAGCGCTTCAGGACCTGGAAGAAGCCCTGGACCTCCTGCGGTGCCAGAACACGAGTGGGTTCGTCAAGGATCAACAAGCGGGGCTGCGACAGGAGCAGCTTGAGCAGTTCCGCCTTCTGTTGTTGCCCTATGGACAGATCACGGACCTGAGCCCAGGGATCGACCT
Organism: Actinomycetota bacterium; assembly: GCA_018821365.1. Taxonomy (GTDB): domain Bacteria; phylum Actinomycetota; class Acidimicrobiia; order Spongiisociales; family UBA11373; genus JAHJML01. Next base: position 3,434 of record JAHJML010000232.1, read on the forward strand.
TCAGGTCGTAGCGTTCGCCGAGCGTCTCGAGTCCTGCCGCGATCCTCTCCAGCTTGGGAATGGCAGGCAGATCCGCCAGGAAGAGGGCGACGTTCTCGACCACACTCAGCGCCGGGATGAGAGTCAGCGTTTGGAAGACCATCCCGATGCCCCGGGACCGCGCCTCTTGGGGCGATCGGATCTCGGTGGGCTCGCCGTCGATCAGGAGCTCTCCGCTGTCGCGCCGGTAGAAGCCATAGATGCACTTGACGAGCGTGCTCTTCCCGGCGCCGTTTTCTCCCAGCAGGGCGTGCACCTCGCCGGGCATCGCGTCAAGGCTGATCGAGTCGTTTGCCAGTACACCAGGGAAGCGCTTGACGAGATCCCGGACACTGAGCACGGGCGGAGCGCTGACAGCCTCGCTGCCGGGGATCATCGGATGCCTACCCCGGGCTGTCGCGAGCAGTGCGGTTCGCCAACGCGTTCCACAGTGTGTGACACTACAAGCGCTCCAGATATGTCCTAACTCGAACAGTAATGTAGCATAGACTGCCAGAGCCCGTCTAAGGGCAACGGCTCTGCCTGATAGGTTCACTCCATGCAATCGACAGTCGGCCGAAACGACCTCTCCCGGGCCTCGCGTACACGAGCGCGAGCGATGGAGGCGACGCTCGAGCTTGCCGCTGAATCCGGGATCAGCGCCTGCACCTTTGAGGCCATTTCCGAACGCTCCGGCATCGCCCGAAGCACGCTCTACCGGCACTGGAAGAACTCGTCCGAGCTCGTTGCCGACGCGATCAGAAGCCAATCAGTCGAGAGAGTCGCAGCCGACACCGGGACTCTGCGCGACGACATGCTCCACTGGATGCTCGAATTGGGTCGAGCACTCGAAGGTTCCACATGGGGGGCAATGGTCCCCCAACTAGTGGCAGCCGCCTCGACCGATCCCGACATGGAAGCGATCCAGCGCCGCAACTCCCAATACCACAGGAGCATCGACATCGAGATCATCGAACGTGCCCGACAGCGGGGAGAGATCGAAAAGGGAATCGACTCGTATCACGCCGCCGTCATGTTTACGGCTCCGATCTTCTACCGATATCTTGTGGCTCGGCAACCAATCGATGCACGATGGATTGCATCGCATGTTGACCAGACCGTTGCCCTTCTCCGCCCCGCCCGAGACTCATTAGGTGAAAGGGCCTGATAGGGCGGCCCCCACACCTCGACGTCCCCGGTCGGAGAGCCAAGTAGGCGCCCAAAGGCCTGGCTCAGTGAGGCACCGTGGCCACTCATCGCCGCCACCACCCGCTTCACATCCGCGTGGAACCCCACCCGCTCACAGAAGCCCCAGCGCGACTCCGGCCAAGAGGTTCGAGTTTCGACGTTTCCCTACCAGATAGGACAAGACGCCAGAACCCCACTCCGACCAGGGGTGATGTGGGGTTCGAGTATTCGCAGTGGGCCGATCAGGACTCGAACACCACCTTGATGGCGCCGTCGCGGCGCTCGTTGAAGATCGCCAGGCCTTCGGCGAAGTCCTCCAGCGCCAGGGTGTGGGTGATCAGGTCGCCGACCCTGATCCGCCCCGAGACCACCAGTGGGATCACGTGGTGCATCTCCCCCGCCGACGCCCGGGATCCCACCAGTTCCTTCTCGTAGAGCACCAGGTCCTGAAACGAGATCTCCACCTCGTCGACCGGGATGCCCACCGCCGCACAGCGGCCCCCCCGGCGCAGCATGGCTATCCCCCAGCGGAACGAATCGGCCACACCGGCGCAGTCGAGGGCCACCTCCACCCCGAGGCCCCCGGTGGCCGCCCGCACGATCTCCACCGGGTCGCCGGCCGAGTAGTCGACCGTCATGAACCCCA
>JAHJML010000315.1 GCA_018821365.1 Actinomycetota bacterium
CGAAGGCGAAGACCCGCGACGCAACGTCCGTGGCCGAACTGACGACGATCAGGTCCAGCTGCATCGAGGTGTCCGTGCCGCAGCCGTTGGTCGCCGTCAGGGAGACGGTGTAGGTGCCGTCGGCGGCATACACGTGGGTCGGGTTCTGGACCGCGTCCGTCGCCGCATCGCCGAAGTCCCACAGCCAGGACGTGGGCGCACCGACGGACAGATTGGTGAAGTCCACGCTCAGCGGCGGGGCGCCGGTGGTCAGCGAGGCCGAGAAGGCCGCCGTCACCGGATCCTCCGCGGTCACGTAGGCCGCGAGGGACAGTGTGTCGGCGCCCGAGGGACCGGTGGCGATCAGCGTGACGTCGTAGACGCCCGCGTTCTGGAACACGTGGGTCGGGTGCTGCCCGGCGTCGCTGCCGCCGTCGCCGAAGTCCCAGGCCCAGGCCGTCACGGCGCCGGCGCTCGCATCGGTGAACGTCACGCCCAGGGGGGCGCAACCCGACAGGGGGTCGCCGGCGAAGTCCGCGACCGGAGCCGGCGGGTCGGTGACCGCGATCTGGGCCGGGAGGACGAACGTGTCCGGACCGCAGCCGTTCGCCGCCGTCAGCGAGATGGTATACGTGCCCGCGAGTGTGTACGTGTGGCTGGGGTTCTGGATCGTTCCGGCGGGCGAAGCGTCGCCGAAGTCCCACGACCACGACGTGGGAATGCCGACCGAGAGATCGGTGAAGTCGACGGTCAGGGGCGCCGTGCCGGACAGGATGCTGGCCGACGCGTCGGCCGTGACGGGGCCCTCGACGGTGACGTAGCCCGCCAGCAGGAGGGTGTCGGCGCCAGCCGGTCCCGTGACGATCAGGGTCACGTCGTACACGCCCGGCGCCGCGTACGTGTGCAGCGGATGCTGGGCCGTCGACTGGTTGCCGTCGCCGAAATCCCACTGCCACGAGGCGATGTCGCCGGTGGAGGCGTCGGTGAAGGTCACGTCGCCAGGGGCGCATAGCATCAGGGGGTCTCCGCTGAAGGCCGCGACCGGTGCGGTGGCGATCGTGACGACGATCATGTCGGCCACGATCATCGTGTCCGGTCCACAGGACCCCGTCGCGACCAGTGTGACGGCGAACGTGCCGCCGGTGGCGTAGGTGTGCTGCGGGCTCTGCAGGGTCGACGTGCCGCCGTCGCCGAAGGTCCAGGACCAGGACGTCGGTCCGCCCGCGGACAGGTCGGTGAAATCGACGGCGAGGGGCGCGAAGCCCGCGGTGACCGACGCCGTGAAGTCGGCCGCGACCAGCGGTGCGACGTCGATCAGGTTCGTCGCCGTCGCCGTGTCGCTGCCCCCGGGACCGATGACCGTCAGCGAGACGGTGAAGGTGCCCGCGGCCGCATAGGTGTGTATCGGGTTTGGCTGTGTCGAGGTGCCGCCGTCGCCGAAGTCCCAGTCCCAGGACGTGACGTCGCCGGTGGATTGGTCGGTGAACGAGACGTCGCCGCCGGCGCAGATCGCGGTCTGATCCTGGGTGAAGGCCGCGGTCGGCGGCGCGGCGTTGACAGTGATGTAGCCCGTCTTCGTGACCGGGTCGGAGCCGCAGGGATTGGTGGCGGTCAGCGTGACGTCGTAGACGCCGGGAGCCGTGTAGGTGTGTGACGGGCTCTGCAGGGTCGACGTGCCGCCGTCGCCGAAGGTCCAGGACCAGGACGTCGGTCCGCCCGCGGACAGGTCGGTGAAATCGACGGCGAGGGGCGCGAAGCCCGCGGTGACCGACGCCGTGAAGTCGGCCGCGGGGGCCGGGTCGACGGTCACGTAGTTGGTGCGGGTGAAGCCGTCCGAGCCGCCGGGACCGGTGGCTGTCAGGGTCACCGAGTAGGTGCCGGCGACCGTGTAGACGTGGGGCGGGTTCTGCTGAGTCGAGACACCGCCGTCGCCGAAGTTCCAGCTCCAGGAGGTCACGTCGCCGGTGGACTGGTCGGTGAAATCGACCGTCAGGGGCACGCAACCGCCGGTGGGCGAGCCGACGAAGTCGGCGGTCGGGGCCACTGGGCCGGCGCCAGCGGCGATGGCCGCCTCGGCGTCGATCATGCCGTAGCCCGAATAACGGTCCCAGCCGCTGCCCGACTCGACGTTCACCACGTCGACGGCGGTGCTGCGGATCCGCGTGCGGACCTGCGACGGCGTGAGGGTCGGTTCCGCCGACAGGATCAGGGCCGCCA
>JAHJML010000233.1 GCA_018821365.1 Actinomycetota bacterium
GCCAGCCGCTCGGTGATCGCAGCTTCGAGGCGCTCTCCCACCTCCGTGCAGAATCGGTCCAGGTCGAGGACCGGCCCCCCCGTCTCCCAGGGGACGGTGCTGCTGATGATGTTGCCGGGCAGGCAGTCGGAGAGGAGGGCCTTGAGACGGGCCTGCTGCCGGGCGGCATCGGCGTCGGGCCGGGGTTCGCCTTCGCCGTCGGGCCACTCGAGATCGCGGTAGGCCCGTGCCGAGGCGTCGGCGGGCAGGCCGTCGATCCGGCGCAGATAGCAGAACACGTGATCGCGGGCATCGGGCACCCGGAAGGCGCCCTGCTGGATCTCCTGCTCGGTGGCCGAGGCGACGTACTTGGCCCTGGCCTCGCTGTCGGTGGCGGCGGACGATGACAGGTCGAGGTCCCCGACGGCCTGCAGCAGGTCGGCCCGCATCGCAGCCGCCTCCCGGTTCCAGGCGTCCGACCGTTTCGCCTTGAGCGTCGGGTCGTCGGAGGTGCCGAACGGGCCGTCGGGCTCCCTGGGCCGGAGGTAGTACTCGGGCGGGACGGCGTTGTCGTCCCGCAGGTACCAGGAGGTGAGCCGGTCCCTCCCCGTGCCATCGACCCTCTCGACGATGCGGTCGAACTCCGTGGCGGGGATGGTCGCCGGCAGCGGCCTCCACCCGTAGCGGTCCCCGAGCAGGATGAGGAAGTTGGGGCGATCGGCCTTCTGGCACCGCGCGATCTCGTCGAGGCACAGCGGCATCGTCCGCTGGTCGAGGCCGGCCTCGTCGCTGACCCCCCAGCGCAGGTCGATGGCCTGGAAGCGGGCGCCCTTCGACTCGCACAGCCTCTGGAGGCCGGGGAACACCTCGCGATGCAGGGCGTTGCGCTCCGCTTCGAGGTCGCTGAATGGGGACGAGATGAACAGCCGGAAGGTGCGGCTCACCTTCGCCCTCCCTTCCCTGCCCGGCTCCACTGGAGCCACCACTCGGCTGCTGCCAGACCCCAGAGCACGATGATGGCTCGCTCCCATCCCGACATGAGGACGATGCGCGGATCCTCATAGATGCCCAGGGCATGCGCACCGAACGCTGCCAGCCAGAAGACGCCGAAGGCGGCTGCGGCGTGTGCCAGGAACCCTCCGATCAGCAGCAGCACGTCATCCTCCTCGGGTGGGGTCGGCCATTCGGAACACCGGGCCGCCGTCGGTGACGATCCAGCAGTCACTGGAACCGGCGCACCCGGCATCTCTCGAAAAGGTCACGGTCCCCGCTTCGATGGCCACCTCGGCGCGGTCGGGGGGGAGTTCGATGGCGGCGTCCCCTCCGAGCATGCGGACATCGAGGATCTCCACGCCCCGCAGCAGGGTGGATGCCTGGTCGGTTCGGCCGGCGGCAAACGCATCGATCATCTCCGTGCAGGTGCCCGGTTCGATCCCGAGATTGAGGGCGGCTCGCTCGGCGAAGGCGGCGGCGTTGGCCTCCTCGATCATGGCGCAGGCGGCGGCCCCGTCTCCATCGGCGACCGCCTCGGCGAACGACCGGAAACGCGATCGGACGTCCCCGGCCTCGGCATCGCCTGCTCCCAGGTTGCCGGCCAGCACCCAGAAGCCCAGCGCACCGAGCACGATGACCACGATCCCTGCCCAGAAGAGCCCGGCGGGGACCATCTCGCCCGCAACGTGCACCATCGGGGGTCGTCGATTGCCGCCGCTCGTCATGCCTCTCCCATCCGGCCCAGTCCCGAACCTACCGATTCCGCAGGCTGCGAGTTGGCGGGGCCGGTGACGAGGTGCCTCGCCGGGAACGGCCGGGCCGGACCTCATCGCCCCTGTGGGACACTGGTGGCGGGAGGCGCGGCGTGACGGCAACCGGTACTCGATCGATCGATCGGATGCGGGACATCGCCGACGCCCTGACCATCAGCCAGCACGTGCTGCTGGGCGACCCCGGCCAATTGCGGGCTCAGGTCGGCGGACGGATCGGGGGCGTAGGCCCGGACCTGCCGAAGCGGACGGGCACCGTTCGCCTGGTGCCCGAAGACACCTCTCTCTCGGGCCCCGGTGGAGCGAGGGGCATCACCCTCAGCGGTCACGCCGGCTCCGTCGCATCGGTGGCGGCGCTCCCCGATGCCCGCCACATCGCCAGTGTCGGGTCCGACCGGACCGTCCGGGTGTGGGACCTGAGGCGGGGGACTGCGATCGCTTCGATCCGCCTGCCGGAGGAGATGGGCCATCCCGGGGTCGTCGCCGTCTCCGCAGACGGAGCCTTGATCGCGGCGACGGGCGGCAGCCACCTTGGGGTGTGGCGCTGGGGCACCCGTCATCTGGAGGCGCTCTGGGAGTATGGGAGCAAGTTGCTGGATGTTGCCTGGCTCCCCGACGATCGGCTGGTGACCGGAGCCGAGGACGGGGGAGTAGCCGTGTGGAGCCTCGGGCGGCGGCGGGCCGTCCTCGAGATGAAGGGCCACCAGGGCCGGGTGAGGGCGGTCGCGGTGACTCCCGACGGCCGCACGATCGTCTCGGCCTCCGCCGACAAGACCGTGCGGGTCTGGGATGCCGCCGACGGATCGTCGCGCACCGTGCTGCACGCCAAGTGGGAGCAGTACTCCCTCGACATCGCCCCGGACGGCCGCCACTTCGTCACCGGGTCCGATACCGTCCCGCTGCTGTGGGATCTCGACGGGGGCGGTGACCCGGTCATCCTCACCTCCTACTACGGGCCGGAACACGACCGGGTGGTCGAGTCGGTTGCCTTCACGATGGACGGCTCACTCATCGTCGCTGCGGACGGGCCCGAGATGAAGCTGTGGAAGACGGCCGACGAGTACCCGATGCCGCTGCGGGGACTCCCCATCTGGGAGGGCCACCAGTCCTCCGTCACCGCCATCACCGCCATCCCCGATGGCAACTGGATGGCCTCGTCCTCCTATGACGGCACGATCAAGCTGTGGCGGACCGGCGCCGACGGCAAGGCGGCGGCGAGCACACCGTCGAGCGACCCGGTCGAGTGGGTCGGGTTCGGGCAGGGTGCCCGGTTGGTCAGCGCAACGGTCCGATACGACGACACCGACGACGGCGCCGAGTGGGAGAGCGGGTTGCGGTGGCCGGGTGGATCGGCCGACTGGTACTACCGCATGTATTCCGTCGTCCGCGGTGCCACCGGCGACCGGGTGGTCGTGTCGGTCGCCAACCACATCCGGGTGCTCGATGTCTCCTCCGGCGAGATGCGCGAGGTTGGCTACGAGTCCTTTGCCCGCCTGGCGGTGGCCCCCGGGAGCCGGCGAGCGGCGTCGGTCGGTGCGGGGGGAAGAGACGTTCGTATCTGGGATCTCGACGAGCAGCACGACCCCGTCGTGCTCGGGACCGGAGGACCCGATCCCGCCTCGATCGCCTGGAGCGCCGACGGGGATTGGATCGCCGCCGGACTCGACGACGGGGCGGTCCGTCTGTGGCGCGCCGATGTCCCCGACGCCGGCGAGTCCGTTCCGGTATGCGACGGACCGGTCGCCCACCTGGTCGCCGCCGGGGCGGGGCGGTTTGCGGTCATGAGCGGCGACGGTGCCGTCTTCCTCATCGACGCAGCCGGGGTGACCTCGCTGGGATCGGTGCCCGATGGGGCCCGCCTCGTGGGTAGTCCCGATCATGTCCGTCTGGCAGTGGTGACGAAGCAGGGTGGAGC
>JAHJML010000234.1 GCA_018821365.1 Actinomycetota bacterium
ATAGAACGCACCAACTCGTGGCTTTCGAACTACGGGCAGCTCCGCCGCAACACTGACCGGCGCATCATCCACCGGCTCGCAGCCCTCGCCCTCGCCATCGCCCTCATCCTCACCATCAAACTCTTCGACTGGGCCGACCGAGGGAACACCCGATGACCACCTAATTGCGCGCGCTCTAAGGGGAAGGTGTGTCGGCCCGCAGGGCCGAGACGGAAGGGGTGCGTGTGGAGCGACCCGCCTCATATGCGGTATTCATACCGCACCCCAGGGTGAGGTATCCCCGCACCTGAGCGTTCACCCAGTCTGTTCCTGTTCCTCCAGGGGGAGGTGCCGAGCGGAGCGAGGCGCAGGGGGTGCGTGAGGAACCGTGATCGAAGCACCTCCCTTCCTCGCGGAGCCTTCGGCTCCTGCGGGACTCCCCCCTCGTGGGGTGAGAAATGCGGCAGACGCACCCTGCGGTCATATGCGAATGTCGCGCCTTCCTTCAAGCGGGGGAGAACACGGCGCGTGCGCTCCTAGGGGTGCGGTACCTACCGGGTGGACAGGTTGTTACCACGCGGAAACGAACCTCCCTGCACGCGGTAGCGTTGCCGTCCGCTGCGAGGTAGGTCCGATGGCAGAGCACACCCCACCCATGCCGACCCGGCGCCTCGGCCGTTGGATGATCCTCGCCGGGGTGGCGGTCTGGTTGGTGTACGGCATCGTCTGGCTGATCGGCGGGTCGCCGCAGGCCGCCCACTACCTGCCGGTTCACCTCTCCGGGGTGCTCCCCGGCGTGGTGCTCTCCCGATGGCAGACGATCACGGGATGGGTCACCCGGAGTCGGTAGCCGGCGGTCGTATCAATCGGAGGCTGATCCGGCCGACCAGGACCGCCCCGGCGGCGGCCGCCCCTGCTGCGAGCCCCAATCCGGCCGCCGCCACCTGGAGGCCCGCCCGGTAGAGGTTCTCGTCCAGGGCGATGCTGTCGAGTTGCTCGGCTACCACGCCCACTCCGAACCCGAGCAGGGCCATGCTCACCACGGTCGCCGCCCACCACCAGTGGCCCAGCATGAGGGTGGGCTGGGTCTTCCATCGGTGCTCCACGGGTTCCGGTCCTGCCCCGGGATGGCTCATCCGGTCGATCTCGCCGACGACCAGTCGGGGGATCACCAGGTTGGCGAGAGGGAGGAACCACCCGGCGATCGCCCACCCGGCAGACCAGGTGGTGCCGGTCGCTCCTCGCCGGGCGGCGGCGTGGTAGGCCTGGTGGGCCCAGGTCACCATCAACACGAAACTGCCGATGAGCGACATCAGCGCCACACCGAGGGCGGTTCCCGCCACACCGAGGGCCGCCGTGATGTCGACGGCCGCCCGCACCGCGGCGGCGTCGAAGCGGCCGGCTTCGATGGCGAGCGCCGCCGCCGCCACCGCCGACAGGCCGACGGCCCCGATCAGGGTGGCCTGGGTGGCGGCCACCAAGCCTGGTGACAGCGATCGGGCGGCGTCGGGGTCGGGAGCAGGGTGTCCGGCCGCAGGACGCCCGGGTTGGGCCTCCGGCGGGTACCAGGTGCCGTCGGGGGCTTGCCACCAGTCCTCTCCGTGGGGGCGGTCGCTCATGACCAACGACGATAGACCGGGGGCCGGCAGCGGACTATCTCTCGTCGGCGGTGGTAATGACGATCCCGCCGGTGTGGGCGGTCGCCGTCACCCGCAATGTGGGGGCGTCGTCGGGGAGCAAGTCCGGGTCGGTGGTCCTGACCTCGACGCCGCCCGCCCGGACGTTGCGGTCGACGACGACCCGCCAGTCGTCGGGAACGGTCACGGAGATGCCGCCGACGGTGGCGCGCAGCGCCAGGCTGGCGCCATCGGGTCCGAGTTTGGCATCCCTCAGGTCGAGGGCGATGCCGGCGAGAACGGCCACCGCCCACCCCGAGACGAGGTTGGTGGTGGTGCTGGTGAACTCCCGGCCCCCCCACACGGCGGCGATGCGGAACTCATCGGCGTCTGCATAGCCGGCCCCGTGCTCGAAACGCCGGGCGAGCACCAGTCCGAGCCCCCACAAGCCACCGCTCACCACCGCCGTGGCCACGATCACCTTGACCAGGTGCTTCACATCGATCTCCTTCCGGGAGGTGCGCACAGGGTAGGCGGAGTTCGGCGTTCCGAGGCTGTCCGGCCGGACGAGTCCGGCGGGGAGGTTGCCGCGCCGGCCGGCCGCTGGCCACCTAGCCTTGGCGTATGTCCGACCATCCCGCTCTCCCCGATGTCCTGGCGGCCCGTGAGCGGATTGGCGATCGGGTGGTGCACACCCGCCTCCTGGCGTCGACGGCCGTCCCAGCGACCCTCAAGTTGGAGTGCGAGCAGGTAACCGGGTCGTTCAAGCTGCGGGGCGCCACCAACCGCCTGCTGGCCATGAGCCCCGCCGAGCGCGCCCGAGGGGTGGTGGCCGTGTCGAGCGGCAACCACGGGCGGGCGGTCGCCAGAGTGGCGGCCGATCTGGGCATCGACGCCGTGATTTGCCTGAGCAGTCGGGTGCCCGCCATCAAGGTGGATGCGATCCGATCACTCGGCGCCGCGGTGGTGGTGGCCGGCCCCGGGCAGGACGAGGCCGATGCCGAGGCCCGCCGCCTGGTAGCCGAGGAGGGCCTCACCCTGGTGCACCCCTTTGACGACCCGATGGTGATCGCCGGCCAGGGGACGGTCGGCCTCGAGATCATGGAGGATCGCCCCGACACCGACACGATCGTGGTGCCGATGTCGGGAGGCGGCCTGATCGGGGGGATCGCCGCCGCCGTCAAGGGGATCACCCCCGGCGTCAGGGTCATCGGGGTGAGCCAGGACCTCGGCCCCGCCATGTACCTGAGCATCCGGGCGGGCCGCCTGATCGACGTGGTGGAGGAGGACACCCTGGCCGACGCCCTGGCCGGGGGCCTCGGCCCCGAGAACCGGCATTCCCTGGAGATGTGCCGGGACCTGGTCGACGAGTCGGTCCTGGTGACCGAGGGTGAGATCGCCCGGGCCATGGCTGCGCTGTATCGGGGCGACGGCCTGCGGGTCGAGGGAGGCGGGGCGGTCGGGGTGGCCGCCATCCTGGCCGGCACCATCGAACCGACCCCTGGGATGGTGGTCGTCGTCAGCGGTGGCAACATCGGCGACGAGGCGTTCCGGGCGGTGGTGGGGCGATGAGGGTGTTCGACGAGGCGGCCATCCGCAGGGCCGTCGACCCCGAGGCGGTGGTCGATGCGATCGCCGAAGGGTTCCGGCTCTACACCAACGGCGAGGTCGACGTCCCTCCGGTTGGCTTGCTCCACTTCGAGGATCCTCCCGGAGACGTGCACATCAAGTACGGGGCGATCCGGGGAGACGGCTACTACGTCGTCAAGGTCGCCTCGGGTTTCTACGAGAACACCGGCCGGGGTCTGCCGGTCTCCGACGGCAGCATGCTCCTGTACGACCGCCGGACCGGCGAGATGCTGGCCGTGCTCCTCGACCGGGGATGGCTGACCGAGGTGCGAACCGGCGCCGCCGGGGCGGTGGCGGCCCGCCTGCTGGCGCCACAGGACGTCGAGCGAATCGGCATCGTCGGGACGGGCGTGCAAGCCCGCTTCCAACTTCGGGCGCTCCGGGCGGCGACTCGCTGCCGCAAGGTGGTGGCATGGGGGCGCCACCCCGGCCGGTTGGAGGCGTATGCCGGGGAGATGGCGGCGGAGGGTTGGGAGATCGAGACCACCCCCGATCTGGCCGTCCTCGTCGGCGGGTGCCGCCTGATCGTCACGGTCACCCCGGCCCGGGAGCCGCTGATCAAGGACGAGTGGGTGTGCCCGGGGACCCACATCACGGCGGTGGGGTCGGACAACCTCGGCAAGCAGGAACTGGACCCCGCCATCTTCGCCAGGGCCGACATCGTGGCGGCCGACAGCATCTCGCAGGCCACTCACCACGGCGAGTGTGTCCACGGCCTTGCTTCCGGCCACCTGAAGAGTGCCCGCATCGTGGAGTTGGGCGCCATCGTGGCCGACCCATCGCTGGGAAGGACCTCGCCCGATCAGGTCACGGTCGCCGACCTGACCGGAGTGGCGGTGCAGGACATCCAGGTCGCCAAGATGGCCTGGGCGGCGCTGCGGGGCTGAGTCCCGGCGCCGAAGCGGATCACAGCCGGTCCAATCCACGAAGCACGCCCTCTATGGCGACGAGCCCTCCGGCATCGTCGTCGCCCAGGCAGACCCGGAGCACCCTCCGCCCGGCGGCGGCCAGCGCCTGGTAGTCGCCG
>JAHJML010000235.1 GCA_018821365.1 Actinomycetota bacterium
GGACGTCCCGGCCGGCAGACGGGCGGTCAGGTGGCCAGGGTGCTCCCGAACACCTGCCAGGCCAGCAGCGACTTGGCGGTGAGGCTCAGCAAGACGTAGACGTATTCGCCGTAGAGGTAGTCCTTCCACTTCCCGACCCGGCGGTACTGCAGCACCATGTTGACGGCGAAGCTGTTGAAGAACAGGAACAGCGAGAAGTAGATGGCGTACACGAAGGCAGGAGGCTCTCCGGCCGAGGTGGGGCTCCACAGGTAGATGCCGATCAGGAGCCAGGGGACTGCCCCGGTGAGGACGCCGAACCAGTAGGGCATCCACCGCTTGCCGCCCGGCTCCTCGTAGTGCTCCTGGAGGAGTCCGAACAGGATCATGGCGGCGTTGACGCCGAAAATGGCGCCGAGGGCGGCGATGTCGCTGATCCCCGTCAGCATGGCGATCAGGATCACCATCACCGAGGAACTGATCGAGTACTCGATCCAGCGGGCGTAGTTACGGCTGCGCTCCAGGTTCCTTCGATACCAGGGGTAGACCCCAGGCGAGGCGATCACCAGATGAGCGACGGCCGAGAGGAACAGGAAGGCGGCCACCCCCCACCCGAAGCGAACGTCGAACAGTGTGTCGAGGGCCGGGGGTTGGGCACCGGGCGCCCCTTCGAGGAAGTTGGCGGTCACCGGCAGGGAGAAGTCGTTGGCGATGACCAGGATCGCCACCCCCTGGAGGGCATGGAAGAGGCCCATGACGACGTTGTAGCGGCGCAACGTGCCGAAGCGGGCGTCGTTGGAGAGTGTGTCGGTCTTCATGGTCGGAACCGTAGACGGGGCCGTGTCGGTACTCAAAGGATCACATCAGCCGGGTCAGCATCCAGAGGACGCCCATCCCGGCACGGACGAGAAGCACACGATCGATCCCACCCGCAATGGCGGGCTCGGCCGGTGTGGAGTGGAGGCGAAGCCGTCCACGTGCCACACTGAGGCCATGGGACGGGCCAAGAAACTGGCGTTGTGGCTCGGCGGTGGTGCCGCGGTGTTCGTCGCGATCGTGGCGGTCGGGGTGTTGGTGTTGTTCCGCGACTCGGCGACACCGCTCAGCGGCGAGGACAAGGCCGGGCTGTACGTCTACCAGACCACCGGCTTCGAGACCGCTTCCGCCCTCGGCGGCGGGCGCCACGACTACCCGGCCGAGACCTACCTCTCGGTCGTCGTCGAGGATTGCGGGACGGCGTATCGGTGGCAGGCGCTCGAGGAGCGCTGGGACGAGACGCTCCTCTGTGAGGACGGCCGCCTCGATCGCACCACCTCGTGGCACAAGTGGTTCGGCGTAGAGGACCTCAGCCACTACATCTGTGACGCGTCGGCCCATGTAGTCCCGATCGGTGATGAGACCACCTGGGCCTTTCAGTGCGAGAACGCCGGCGTGACCACCGTCCACTGGGTGTACGAGGTGGTGGGCATCGAGACCGTCGAAATCGGTGGCGAGGAGGTCGAGGCGACCCATATCGTCGCCACCGAGACCGATAGCGGTACCACCGTCGGCACCGGCACCCATCACCGCTGGGTGCTGACCAATCCTTATCTCGTGGTCAAGGAACGGGTCGACATCGCCAACACCACCGAGAGTCCCATCGGTGGCGTCGACTACGTCGAGCAGTACGAGATCGTCCTCACCTCGCTGGCCCCCTCGGAGTAGGGCGGACCCGGGCCCGGGCCCGCCCCCACTCCTCTGCTTCGCCTAGTCGATCTCCTCACAGGTGGCCAGTGTCTCTGCGCTGCACTGGTCGATCCCTCTTCCCCCTCGGGCGTCGTCATCGTCGGCGCCGCCCAGCAGCACGTCGTTGCCGGGACCGCCCAGCAGCACGTCGTTGCCGGGGCCTCCGTCGAGGCGGTCGTCACCTCCGCCCCCGCTCAACAGGTCGGGACCGTCCCCACCCTCGAGGATGTCGTTGCCGGCCGCACCCAGCAGTTCGTCCTGGCCCGGCCCTCCTCGCAGCAGGTCGTTGCCGGCGGCGCCGTTGAGCAGGTCGTCGCCGGCGCCGCCGTCGACGATGTCGTCGTCCTCCCCTCCGTCGGCGATGTCGTCGCCGGCGCCGCCGAGGATCTGGTCGGCACCGGCACCGCCGTGGAGTTGATCGGTCTCCCCACCGCCGTCCATGACGTCGTCGCCGTCGCCGCCGTGGATGGTGTCTTCGCCGAACCCGCCGTCGAGGCGGTCGTCGCCCTTCCACCCGATCAGTTCGTCGTCGCCGTCGCCACCGAGGATGGTGTCGTTGCCC
>JAHJML010000236.1 GCA_018821365.1 Actinomycetota bacterium
CACCGGCTTGCAGGCCGCCCGCCCTCAGGAACCGACCGCCTCCACCGCGTCCGGCCCGCTCCGCGAAGCCCGCTCCGAGACTGCGATCCCCACCACGACCAGGCCGATCCCGGCCGCCTCGACCCAGGTCGGCGTCTGCCGGAGGGCCACCAACCCGACCAGGGCCGCCGTCACCGGCAGGAGCGCCATCAGCAGGGCGAAACGGGCCCGGGAGATCCTCCGCAGCACCACCTGGTCGATCCCGTAGGGGATCACGTTCGACAGCAAGGCGGTGGCCAGCGCCGGGACCAGCAGCCACCACGCCCCGATCACCCCAAGTGCCGCCGGCAGCCCGATCGGAGCGATCGCCGCCGCCCCGATCAGCATCCCGACGGCGAGGCCGTCGATCGCCTTGGCCTCGCTGGCCACCCGGGCGCCCAGCACGATGTAGCCCGCCCACAGGGCGGCCGCCCCCAGGGCAAACAGCAGGCCGCTGGAACTCGCCTCCAACTGGACGTCGGCCAGCACCGCCACCCCGCCAGCAGCCAGCACCAGGGACAGCCACGAGCGCCGGCTGCGTGACCCGATGGCGGCGACCGCCACCGGGCCGAGGAACTCGATCGCCACCGTGGTCCCCAGCGGGAGCCGATCGATGGCCAGGTAGAAGGAGGTGTTCATGCCGGCCAGCACCGTCCCGAACAACCCGGCCAGCACCACCTGGCGGCGGGTCCATCCCAGCCGCCAGGAGCGCCGGATCAGGAGCAGCATGACGGCGGCGCCGAACACCCGCCACCAGGCGACCCCGACCGCCCCCAGGTCGGCGAAGGTGTGCACCGCCACCGCCGCCCCGCAGTACATGGAGATGCCCGACAGCACGAACCAGGCCTCGGGGGGTGCCCCGCCGGTCAGGCGGGAGGCGGTGCGGTGCAGCGGCATCGGGACACGGTAGGCCTCAACCGGCCAGGTCGGCCCCGGACCACGCCCGGGGGGAGTCGTCGACACCCTGCAGGATCACCCTGGCGGCCACGATGAACACCATCAGGGCGCCCAGAGCCACCTCGCGGGGCAGGCCGAGGATCGAGACGATCAGGCCGAACAACAGCGGGCCGAGTATGGCCGCAAACCGGCCCACCGTGGCATAGAGGCCGTAGAACTCGCCGAGCCGGGCCGGCGGCGAGATGCGGGCCATGTAGACCCGGTCGGCTGCCCACAGCCCGCCCAGCGCCAGTCCCCCGAGGGCGCCGAGCGGCCAGCCGAGCAGGCCGATGTCGACCGCCCCGGCAACGATCCCGACCGCAAAGGCCACCAGCCACAGGTAGAGGACGAGGTGGAGCAGGCGGCGGGGCCCCAGCCGATCCACCAGGAACCCGCCGCCGAAACCGCCCACCATCGCCCCCACGATCGAGCACCCCAGCAGCAACTGGACCTCGTCGCTGCTGAAACCCAGTTCCTCCTTCACGTAGATGGTGAGGAACCCGGCGATCAGCGTGTTGACGGCATCGGTGTAGAAGAACCTCCCCACCAGGAACCGGATCACCCCCGGGTAGGCCGATGCGTCCTTCCAGGCCTTCCGCAGCCGCCGGAAGCTGTCGGCGAGCGCCGGGGGCGGTCCGACGAGAGCGGGGCGGGGCCGTTCCTCGACCAGGGTGAACGCCGGGATGGCGAAGAGCGCGAACAGCACCGCGATCGCCTTGAACACCGTCGGGTAGCCGTGGTCGTCGAGCAGCAGCAATCCGATCGCCACCGCGACGAACGACCCCAGGTAGCCGACCCCGATGCCGACCCCCGAGACCAGGCCGATGTTCTGCGGGGTCGAGACGTCGGGGAGCATGGCGTCGTAGACGATCCCACCCAGGTTGAACCCCACCAGTGCTACGGCAAATAGCAGCAGCGAGGCGGTGACCGACCCCGCTGCCAGGAAGAAAGTGGGCACCACGCACAGCAGCGTCATCGGGATGAGATACCGCCTGCGCCGCCCGAAGTGGTCGGACCTGGCCCCGATCCAGGGCGCCAGCACGATGATGATGATCATGGCGATGTCGATGGTGACCGCCAGGGCGAGGTCGGGCGTGTCGTTGCGCAGCAGCAGGGAGGGGATGCCGGAGCGGTGGTCGGTCAGCCACTCGGCGAAGTAGAGGGAGCCGACCCCGAGGGCGAAGATGGTGTTCGCCAGGTCGTAGACCGCCCAGGAGGCGGTGCTGAGGCGGGTGGGCCGCCAGTCCTGCTGCTGCACCGGGGGAATGTATCAGGCAGCGGATTGCGCCCGCCTCCCGAGGCCGGAACGCGGCAGGCCTAGGCGGCCCTGGGGAGGGGCGCCCGGCAGATGCTGCAATCGGGCACCGGGCAGGCCTCGACCTCGGTGACGGGCAGGCCCGCCTCCAGGAAGAGGGCTTCCAGATCGGTGAGTTGGCTGGTGGTGTTCTCCATGGTTCGTACCGTAGGGAATGGATGTGACAGGAACGTGACCGCCGCGTGAAGATCCCGGTCGCCGAGAACCGGCCGCCCACTACCCTCCATCCGATGCGCCGTCTCGTGCTGGTCGCCAATCCGTCGGCGTCCGGGTTCACCGCTTCGCTGTACCGGGAGGTCGTCGACATCCTCACCGGTCCCTTCGACGTGACCCCGGTGTGGCCCACCGGGCCCGACGAAGCCCGCCGGGCCGCCGCCGACGCCGCCGCCGAGGGCTACGACGTCGTGGCCGCCATGGGGGGAGACGGCATCGTCCACCAGGTGGCCAACGGACTCCTCGGCGCCGGGACCGCCCTCGGGATCATCCCCGCCGGCACCACCAACGTCCTCGGCAGGATCATCGGCTACCCGGCCGACCCCCGGGACGCCGCCAAGGCGATCTCGCTCTCCGCCGCGGTGCGCCGGGTTCCGGCGGCCGAGGTCACCACCGACAGCGCGCTGGGCGTACAACACCACCTCGCCACCTTCGCCGCCGGGGCCGGCTTCGACGCGGCGGTCGTCGAGCGAGCCGAACGGAATCCGCTCGCCAAGGTCGGGTTCGGGGCCGCTCACTACGCCTGGAGCACCGCCAGGGTGCTGATGAGCGACTACCGCACCCGCCTCCCCCACCTCCGGGTGACCGCCGGAGACCGGCGGGCCGACGCGGTCGCCGTGATGGTGCAACTCCACGACACCTTCTCCTACTTCGGGCCGATCCCGCTGTGCCTCAACCGGGGCCGCCCCGGACCGGCTGCCGCCGTCGTGACCCGGTTCGACGTGCTCACCACGCTCCGACTGATGGTCGGAGCGGCCCGCGGCCTCGATCTGTCCCGGCTGCCGGGAGTGGAGATCTGGACCGAGTTCGACTCCCTCGAGATCGAGGCCGACCCGACGGTGTGGACGGAGGCCGACGGCGAACTGCTGGGAAGGGCCGCTCGCATCGAAATCGTCCCGGCCGCCGAAGGCCTCGGCATCGTCGACACCGGGCCCCGGCCCCGATCACGCTTCAGCATCCGCGCCAACCGCTGGTAGGCGCTCGCCGCCGGAGGGGCGGCCGCCACCGCCGCTCAGCCTCCGCTGAGTTGAGGGGCGACCTCCAGTTCGGCGGCCAGGCTCCCGGCCGCCTCCGGGTTGAGCACGCCGAACTCGGTGACCACCGCAGTCAGGTCACGGAGGGGGATCGGCTCGTACCGTCCCTCCATCGACCCCGCCAGCACCGCCCGATCGAACAGCGGGCCCGGCAGCACCTTCTCCACCGACGCAACCAGGTACAGCGGAACGCCCATGTCGCAGGCCGTGCTGGTGACCAGGGCGCTGCCCGAGATGTTCATGGCGGCTGCCGGGCCGATGGCGCTGGTGCCGAGCAGCACGATGTCGCAGCCCAGCATCACCTCGCCGATCTCATCGTCGGGGATCAACTCCACCGCCACACCGGCGGCGGCCAGATCGGCCGCCATCTCGACACCCTCCCCGTCGGGCAGGGTGGCGGCGCACGAGACGAAGAACGACCTCTTCTTGGCGGCGGCGGTGAGCACCGCCCTCACCGACCCGGACCCGCCGAAGGTGAGTACTCCGAAGCCGGCCTCGACCAACCCGGCACCCACCTCGCTGAGCAGCGCCGACGAGGTGGTGATCCTGCGCTCCATGTCCCGCATCAGCGAAGCCAGCCGGGCCGGGCCGTCGTCGAGATGGAGGAAGACCGCATTGACCATTCCGACGATCGGGGCGATGGCGGGCTGCCTCCCGATCAGATCCTCGGCGACGTTGCGGACGGCAGCCGGATAGGACTCCGGGGAGTACTGAGCCAGCGTGTCGATGAACTCGGCCATGCTCCCGGCGGCCAGGCCGCCGGCCGCCGCCGCGCCCCCCACCGGAAGGCGGGCGATCGCATTGAGCCGCCGCCAACTGGGCCAATCGCGCCACTCCATCATGGTGCCGACCCTAGGCCCGCAGCTTGGCTTCGGCCTGGGCGGCCTCGACGGCGAGGCCGGCCACCGATGCCGACAGTGCGGCGCGCTCCCAGAGGATCTCGCGGAGTGGTCCGCCGATCCGTTCCTGGAGGTGATCGGACAGCAAGCCGGCGGCATCGGCCCGGCGCTCCGGTTCGATCGCCCCGGGTCCGCCGGGCACCAGGCGATCGACGGTCTCGACGGCATCCCGCAGCACCGCCTCGATCTTCTGAGGTGGGAACTGGTAGCGGATCCTGGAGGCAAAGGGACCACCCGCCTGCGATGCCAGCCTCCCGATGAGCACCCCCAGCGACACCAGCACCTCTTCGAAGACTGTGCTTCCCTCCTCGGCGAGGGCGAGGGCGGTGGTGGCCTTGTCGAGCAGTTCCTTCCACTGCTGCTCGAAGGCGAGCGAACCGGCACCGAGCAGCCCGGCCGAGGCGGCCAGGTTGCGGGCCGCCCGCCGGGCCTCCGAGATGACGGCACTCAGTTGCACCCGCTTGGTGTCGAGGCGCTGCGCCAGGTAGCCGGCCAAACCGTCGATGCCGCGGGGCTGGCCGTCGGCCGGGTCGGCGGCCGTGTAGAAGACGATCGGGTGGGGGATGCCGTCGGCCGCGAGGCGGGTGTTCAGATCCTCTGCGATGGTGACCCGATCGCCGACGGCCAGGCGATCCACCTGGTTGAGGACGAAGAGGAACTGATCCGCCGAGTCGGCGAGGGGTCGGATGAACTCCTCGTGGAGCAAGGGGTCGGCGTACTTGTCGGGATCGAGCACCCAGATGACGGCGTCGATCCTCGGCAGCAGAGCCTCCACCTGGGCCCGGTGCCCCAGTTCGACACTGTCGACATCGGTGGCATCCAGCAGCGCCAGTCCCGGGAAGCGGTTCTGCTCGACCTTCTCGGTGATGCCGAGACGATCCAGCAGACCGGCGAGGCCCGGCTCTGCGTCCTCGGGGATCCAGGCCAGCGGCCGCGAGGTGTGGGGCCGCACCGGGCTCACCGAGGCGACCTGCTGGCCGGCCAGGGCATTGAGCAGGCTGGACTTGCCGCTGCCGGTGCCGCCGATGATGCCGACCACCAGGGTGCCGCCCAGGTATCCGCGCCGGTCCCGGGCCCGGGTGGCGGCCGATCGGGCGGTGCCCACATCGTCGGGATGGACGACTCCCGCGGCCATCTCGACGACGAGATCCAGGCCCTCGACCACCTTGAGCACATCACCCATGATGGCCCCCTGCGGGTGGCGGCCCCAGGCGGGCGATGACGGCCTCGGGCACCACCGGTCCGAGCGCATCGGTGAACCGCACGCCGTCGGCATCGAGAACGGTCTCGAGGCGGGCGCCGAGGTCCTTGCGGGCGGTGATCACCGCCCCGTCGACCTTTGCGAGACGGCGGAGATCCTTCGCTCCGGGGATCCAATCGTTGTCGACCGCCCCCCGGCAGACCAGGTCGGTGAGCCTCCGCAGCCTGCGGCGACGCATGCGGCGCTTGCCGGTCCACTCGAGCACCCGATCCGGCAAGGATTCGACCCACCCGGAGACGGCGGCGGCCGCCGCAGCGACGGTGTCGGGACCGTGGGTCCACAAGCCGGTGTGCCCTGCCACCACCGCCGCCCCGGCGGGATGGAGCGCCCAGGCGTCGGAAGCCGCTCTGGCGGCCCGCCCCGCCCGCAGCGTGGCCATCACCACCAGATCGGCGACCAGGCGATCGGTGTCGCCCCGAATGTCGGCGAGGTCCCCCTGCTCGGCTCCCCGCCGCAGGGATTCCGCCTCCGGCCGGTAGGCGTCGGCCGCCATGGCGGCGAGCCCGAGTCGCAGCCTGCGTTCCTCGACGGCCACCGATCGGATGGCGGCGAGCCGAACCGCCGCATCGGCCAGGCCGCTCTCCACCACATCGGCGGACACCATGAGGCGTGCCTGCGGGTCGGCGATGGTGTCGAGTTCCTTGCGCAGCATCGCCACCAACTGCGGGGCGGGTCCGCCGATGGCCCGCAGGATCGTCGTGGTCTGAATGCCGAGAACGAATTCGGGATCGGGCCGGGAGATCATCCCGCGCCCCGCCAGGCGGCGGGCCATGTCCTCCCGCACCTGCCGCTGTACGCTGGGATCCGGCGGCAGTTTGTTGAGCACGAAGACGACCGGGATGCCGCGGCGGGTCACGATGTCGAGCAGGCCCCATCCCGAGACGTCGGCATAGCGGAGGCCGCTGGCGACGAACACACAGGCGTCGGCCGCCTCCAGCACCGCATCCACCGGCCGGACTCCCGCCGGGCCCTCGACATCGGGGGGCGGCGTGTCGATGACCACCATCCGCTCGGGCGCCCTTCGCTCGCCCTGCACCGCCGTCCCCCCCAGAGCGGTCCGCAGTGACTCGAGCGTGTCCGGCAACCGGTCGTTCGACCAGAACACCGGGTACCGGGTGCCGGGCCTGATGACACCCGTCGCACACAGCCTGGCCTCGGCGAGCGAGTTCACCAGCGACGACTTGCCACTCCCGGCGGGGCCGACGACCGCCACCACCAGGGGAGATTCCGGGTCGCCGCAGCGCGGGAGCAGATGACGGATGATGGTCTCCCGCAACGAAGCCCGTTCGGCCTCGATCTCGGGGCCGGACAGCCGGAGTCGTACGGCGCCGAGAGCAGCGGCCACCGCAGTCAGATCGTTGCGAAGCCACTCGTCGTGGCGGGCCTCTGTCATCGAACACCGATTGTGGCACAGCGAGGCGCCGATGACAGATCACCACGTTTCGTGTCACACCACCCCGATACGGTTTCGACATGACCAGCAACCTGGCGACCCTCCCCCAACCCGCCGCCGTGACGGTCGACGGCGCCACCGTGACCATCCACGACCTCACCGTCGAGGATGCCGGCCTCGCCGACCTGCTCACGGCCCACTCCCCCGCCGAACACGCCGACCTGGTGGCGAGGGTGCTGGCCGTCGGTAGTCGCGGACTGGTCACCATGGGCCTCGGCATCGACCTCGCCTCGGTCGACGCCAGGATCAAGGCGACGCTGTCGGCGGCCATCGACGAAGCCGAGCGGCGCACCGCCGCCCTGCTCGAGGCAGGCGAGCAGGCCTTCTCCGAGCACTTCGACCTGGAGCGGCGCTCCTCGGTGATGGCCCGGGCACTCCAGGAGTTCTCCGTCTGGCGGGACGGACTGCTCGGCAGCCTCGACCCTTCGGGGGCCGACAGCCACACCACCAGGTTCCTCCAGCAACTCCACGAGGTGCTCGGGCCCGACGGCTCTCTGGAGCACCGGCTCAGCGAGGCCCTCGACCCCGAGGCCGACGGCAGCGGCCTCAGCCGGTTGGCAGGTTCCATCGACGGGCGGTTCACCGAGTTGCGGGACCTCATCATCCACGCCCGGGGCCGCGACGAGGGACGGGGCGAGGAGGCCGCCCGCGGCACGGCCCAGGGGGTGGACTTCGAAGACGTCGTCGAGACCCTGCTTCGCAGCGAGGCATCCGGCCTCGGCGGGTGCATCGTCGAACGGGTGGCTCGCGACCACGGTGCGCTCGGCTCCCGCTCCACCGTAGGGGATTTCGTCGTCGAGTTCCCCGACGGAGGCACGATGGTCGTCGAGGCCAAGAACCAGGCGAGGGTGGGCCTCAAGGGGGCCGACGGCATCCTCGAGGAGTTGGACCGGGCCATGGCCAACCGGAATGCGGGGTTCGGCGTCTGTGTCTCTCAGCGCGACGCCTTCCCGGCCGAGGTCGGTTGTTTCGGCCTCTACGGCGACCGACTGCTGGTGGTCGACGACGGTGACGGCACCATGGTTCGGGTGGCGATGCGCTGGGCCCGGGCGGCGCTGGCGGCCCGGGCCGCCGGGGGCGCCCTGCAGGTGGACACCGCCTACCTGGCCGAGCGCCTCGAACGCATCCGCACCATGGCCGAGAGGTTCAAGACCGCCCAGCGCTCGCTGACCGAGGTGGGCAAGTCGGTCGACGGGGTGCGAGAAGCGCTCCGGGAGATGCGCACCGACCTCATCGACCTCGTCGACGACGTGCGCAGGGAATTGGCCTCCCCCGCCTCCGCCTGAGCCGGTGCCCTCCGCAGCGGGCAGGTTCGGCCTCGGAAAGACACGGTGGTCGCGCGCCCCGGCCGTACCCTGATGCCCGGTATGCGCACCGCCACCACATCCCCGATGGGTTCGGGGGAGCCTCACGACCCGGAGAGGGGTGTCTCGTGACCTTGTCGGTCGGCACCGCCGCCCTCGATGAGGCGGTGGTGGCCAAGATCATCGAGATTCAGAGCCTCCGCGACCGGCCTCTGGCGGGCCATGCTCGCCGCACCGCCGAGGTCGCCGTTGCCATCGGCGGAGCCCTCCGGTGCGACATCGAGATGCTCGACATGCTCTACCTCGCCGGGCAACTCCACGACATCGGCAAACTCGGCGTCACCGAGTCGACACTGTGGAAGCCGGCCGGGTTGAGCCATGCCGAGTGGCGCGAGATCCGCACCCACCCCGAGGAAGGCCACCGACTCGTCGCCGACGTGGTGCACCGGGACGTCGCCTCCGCCGTGCTGTACCACCACGAGCGCCTCGACCGGGGCGGATACCCCTTCGGCATCGACGCCCGCAGCCTTCCACTGGTCGCCAGGGTGGTGACGGTCGCCGACGCCTTCGATGCGATGACGGCCGGCCGTCCCTATCAGACGGCGGTCACGGTCAGGGCCGCCATCGATGAGATCGAACGATGCGCCGGGACCCAATTCGATGGCGATGTCGCCGCCGCCCTGCGGCGGGTCTACCTCAACCGGGGCGACCCCAGGATCACCCCCGGCAATCTGATCGAAGAGCCCGAGTCTCTCCCGGTAGTGCCCGAGATGATCGACCTCACCGATGCTCCCTCGTACGGTCCCCCCGATCCGTCCCCCGCCGATCCCTTCGAGCACTCCCCCTCGATGGTCAGGCTGCGCCGCCTCGGTTGACCCGGGCGTTCCTCCGGCCGGGTGGCTCGGTGATCACCGCGGGGGACTCTCCTGCCAGAGGTCGAGCACGGCACGGCAATCGTCGTCGGTGTTCGAGAGGACGATCGCCGTGAAGCCGGTGTCGGGGTAGATGCTCAGCGAGGAGCACACCCCGGGGGCACCCCCTCCGTGACCGACCACCCGCACCCCGCCCTGCACCCGGTCGAAGAACCCGAGAGCGTAGGAGGCCGACTCGGAGACCGGCACCCTCCCTGTGAGGAGCAGGTCGACGGAGGCCGGGCTCAGCAGGCGATGGTCGAGCAGCGCAGTGCTGAAGCGCAGGAGGTCGCCTGCCGTTGAGTAGCCGCCGCCGGCGGCGAAGCCCCGCCCCGGCATCAGCGGGGTGTTGGCGGCCAGCACCCCGGTCTCGTTGCCGTCCTCGTCCCGGGTGGTGTACCCGATGGCAAGATCGGATAGGTCGGCCTCGATGTCGTAGTCGCCCGTGTCGGCCATGCCGGCCGGTTCGAAGACACGGCTGCGCAGGTACTCCTCGTATCCCACCCCCGACACCTCGGCAATGATCAGGCCGAGCACCACATACCCGGCGTTGCTGTAGGAAAAGCGGTCTCCGGGGGTGAACTCGAGCGGTTCGTCCACGAACAACGGGAGGTAGTCGGCGTCGGATCGGTAGCGGTGTGGGTCGTCGTTGAAATCCCCGATGAAGGCGTCGCCCATGCCCGAGGTGTGGGTCAGCAACTGCTCGATGGTGACCTGGTCGGCGACC
The DNA here is from genome assembly GCA_018821365.1 of Actinomycetota bacterium. Taxonomy (GTDB): domain Bacteria; phylum Actinomycetota; class Acidimicrobiia; order Spongiisociales; family UBA11373; genus JAHJML01. The sequence continues at coordinate 10,072 of JAHJML010000236.1, forward strand.
TCCTGGTTCGGGTAATCGGGCAAGTACTCGGCGATCGTCCCGTCGAGCGCCAGTTCGCCGTCCTCGATCAACTGCACCACCGCCACCGCCGTGAACATCTTGGGCATGGAGCCCAGGTTGAACCTGGTGTCCATGGCGATGAGAGTGCCCAGTTCCCGATCCGCCACCCCGTTGGCGACCTGCCACACGATGTCCGGCCCGTCGGCCACCAGCACCACCCCCGAGAACCGACCCTCCCGGATCAGGTCCTCGATCTGGGCGGCGACGCCCGAAACCGCATCGGACAGGGCCCGGGTGGTGGTGGTCGCCTCCGCCGTAGCGGTGACCGGTGCCTCGCTCGTGGACGGCGGCGCCGTGGTTGCCGGTGAGGCGGCGCCGGCGGAGCACCCGGCCACCAGGAGGGCGATGGCGGCCGAGGCGAGAACTGCCCTGCGATGGAATCCCGACCTCACCGTGCCTCCTCGTCGATGTTCCATGATCGCACCGGGGAACCGGAGGCGTCACGCGGCGATCGCAGGTGCCTGGGCTGAGAAGGGGGTTGAGGGGCTCTGTCATACGACATATGCTGTTCGTATGACAATGCTCAGCTTCCGGGTCGACGACCAGGAGGGCGCCGATGCCCAGGCTTGGGCAGACCGCCTCGGTGTCGATCGTTCCGAGCTCCTCCGAGACGCCCTGCACCGGCACCTGGTCAGGCTGCGCGCCGAGAGCGAGGTCGAGGCGTGGACGACCACCCCTCTGACCAACGACGAGACGGCTCTCGCTCAGATCGCCGACTGGGGCCCGGCGGAGGACTGGTCGGATTGGGCCGATGAAGCGAGGTGAGATCTGGTTCGCTGCAGCGCCCGGTGGGGATCGGCCTGTTCTCGTTCTCACCCGGGACCCGGTGGCCGAACGGATCGGGTCCGTCGTCGTTGCCGCCCTGACACGAGTCACCCGTGGTGTCGTCTCGGAACTCGAACTGACCCCCGACATCGACGGGGTGCCCACCGCCTGCGTTGCCAACTTCGACAACCTGCACACCCTCCCACGCGAAGCGTTCCGCCGATTGGTGAGCCGACTCGGGGCGGCCCGGATGGCTGAAGTCTGTCGCACGCTCCGAGACGCAACCGGTTGCTAGAGAAGCGTTCGATCTGCGACCGGCACCGAATCCCGGGAGGTCCGGGGGCCGGGCCACCGCGCCTTGGATGGGACGAACAGAACCGGCGCAGCCGGATGACGGTTGGTCACCCTGGGGTGCCGATTCTTAAGCACATACCCCCTGGGGAGAGAACGCTGGTCAGGGTACGGGCATGCTCCTGGAGATGCGGACAATGGGGCGGCCCTCAGGAGGCCCCAGTTAGGAACCCTCCAGCGTCGAAGACTGGGGGTCCCGATAGTCCCGCTCGTAGTAGTCGTCGACCGAATTCGACCTGCGACGGAGCAGCCAGGAGCCGACGACGATCACAACGAAGGTCCCGAAGTACACCAGGAAGCCGGACATGGTTGCACCTCCACTGCCAAACATACCCCAGCGCGCTGCCCCTATTCTCGCCGGTGATCCACCAACATTTCGACACTCTCACCCAGCGCGCGTTGGTGTTATCTGGGGTGGCTGCCGGACCGACACGGCCGGTTGGCTCGCTATGGGGGATATCGGTCGACGAGGCTTCCGTAGCGTTTCAGAAGCTCGGACGGGCACCACACAATGAGACGAAGACCAGGGCTCGTGGACTCTGAGCGGAGGTCGGCAGCGGCATCGCAGTACTGCCGCCCTTGGATCGGAATCCATGAGGACGGGAGTCAGCCCGATCCGAGGGGAAAGTCCTCAGGCAGATTGAACTCGGCAATGTTCGGGTCTGCCCCGAGGTTCGGCGCCTTGATCGGATTTGGATCTTCGAGTGGCATGAACTCGATGCTTGCCGAGGTGATCCCGGGACCGGGTCGCATTGATCTGTTCACGCCCACCAGATCGTACGACAGGGACTGGAGTTCCCCACTGGCGCGGATTTGCCATCTCTGTACCAAGTATCCGTCCCCAAGGGGAGCGGTCAACGTCCATGTACTCCCGCCATCGGGCGCCTCGTGATACGTCACCTCTCCGTCGTCGGTGGGTCCAATCTGCTCGTAATCTGCGAGAAGGGAGAGACCGTATGCGAGCGAACCACGGGGAACGGAAATCAGGTCGCTGATCGACCAACCATCATGAGGTTGGCCGTTCGTCAAGGTTGCCTCGTATAGGGCATCGTCAACCCCAACCCAGACCGTGGTAGCGGTATTGCTTCCGGTGGCCGACGGGCCTTCTGTCGGGATCAGCGACCAGCCATATTGATCTACATCCAGATCCTTCCACTGCACAAGGGAGACATCGCCGTTCGGACGGGAGTCGAACCACACTGCACCCGCCAGATAGTCATCAATGTACCCAAATTCGACGCCCTCGACCCCGGGAGACTCCAGGAGGGCCGCGAAGGCTGATTGGACCGCAGCGTCGTATTCTTCGAGGGTCACCTCCGTCGTCTCGCCGTCGAGAACTACCGTCGCCATGAACACAAGGACGCCCACTAAAAGCCCGATGACAGTGGCAGCAATGCCCCACCGGCGGCGCCTGGTCAGGCTTGCTGAGGAGCCGGTAGGACGGCGCCGACTCTCATTCGGCACCGACTCAGGAGACATGTCTGTTTCGTCACCTGCTGCATTTCTCACATCGGCCATCAGACTCACTCCAATCGGGGCTCACTCACACCTAGGTTCGAAGGGCGACCGCGGAGGCGTTCTCATCGGCCCGACGCCGAAACCAGGAAGGTCCGGGGAACCGGCACCCTCAGCGGAAAGCTACTTGGTCGTCCTGGTCGTCCTCATTGGTCCTCGGGCGGTGACGATTGGGCACACGGTTGGCCCACAGGGATGCACCCGCACCAGGTTTCGGCGAAGTACGCGCCGCTAGGGTAAACGACATTCCACCTGTGGATATGGGCATGTGCGATTGTGTGGTGGGACACGAAGTAATGGATCTGCCCGCTCGGAAAGCCTCCCCACGTGTGGTCGGTTGTCCCACAGCCGCATGCGAGCGCCGGGGCGGCTGGGGAAACGAACACCGATCCCAACACCATCATGGCGACCGCGATCAGCGCCGAAATCCTTCGTCGATAAGTCATATGCCAAACACTTCCTCCCAATCTGGAATTGTATGCCATAGCACTCCTTCTTGACTTGAATATACAACGAAACTGGTCACGGGTGCACGAGGGGTGCTGCGGAATCTGTCATAGGCGCTTGCTAGGGTCCGCCTAACGCATCTAAGCGTTAACAATCAAGTTCACATCAGCCCGGCTGGCCCATTCTTTTTGGCCCCGGGCTTTTTGTATGTCTGGAGGACCCCATCAGTCCGAGGCCCGAGACCGCAGGTTGGCGGCTGGCCCTCTACCCGGAGGCGGGTGAGGCCGGCGGGTCGTTCCATGCCCTGGGCGACCGTGCCACGGCCGGGTCGGATGGCGGCGGCTATGAGTACGACCCGGAGCGCTCCTTGACGGAGGCGGCTCGTCGTGCTCGGGCGAAGGTGCGTCGGTATTGCGCTGCGAATCGGCTGAACCGGTTCGGCACTCTGACATATCGGGGGGATGGTGAGCACGATCCGAGGGCGGTGCGTTCGGACATCCACCGGTTCTTCCGGGGTGTGCGTCGTGGCCTGGGCGGTGATCCGTTCCCGTATCTGTGGGTGCCCGAGTTGCACAAGACGGGCCATGGGTGGCATGTGCATTTCGCTGTGGGGCAGTTCATCCGTCGTGGTCTGATCGAGTCCGTGTGGGGTCGGGGCTTCGTGCACATCAAGTTGATCGGGGATCTCCCGGTCGGCACGACCACCCGGGAGGAGGCCCGGGTCGCAGCCCGGTATCTGTCGAAGTATCTCGGCAAGGGGTTCTCGGGTGGCGGTGGCCTGAACCGCTACGACCTGGCACAGGGGTTCCAGCCAGCCATCGAGGCGATCTTCGCTCGAACCATGGAAGAGGCGATCAAGGCAGCCTCGGATCGGATGGGCGGTGCCCCTGATGTGGTGTTCCGTCCCGACCAGCACGACGGGTTCCAGGGCCCGCCGTCGGTGTGGATGTCATGGCGTTGAGACTCGACCCGGGGGTGGTGCGCCGCTGGGTGGAACGGTCCTGTGCCTGCCAGGGGGTTGAGGTGACGGTGAGTGAGGCGGAG